>NZ_JBFAIC010000070.1:19792-58708 GCF_040654515.1 Dactylosporangium sp. NPDC050688 | reverse complement strand
AAGTCCGTCGTCGGGTAGCCGGTGATGTCGAGCCGGCTGAACGGCAGGTCTTCGCCGGGCAGCGGCGCGCGGTCCGGTTCCGGGCCGCGCGACGCTGTTTTGTATCCCACCCCACGTTCCGCACGCCATGAACGCCGCCTAAAGTGGCCTGGTCCGCAGCCCTGACACCGGGTTGCCGGACGCGCCCACGCACCAGCGAGGGCACGGACCCGCGCGCGTCGCGGGGCAAACAGCCAGGGCCGCCCGCCACAAACGGGCCGACCATGACGAGTGGGGAACGAGCATGCGCGCACAGCGTTTCGTGGCGTCGTTGGCCGGCCTGACGCTGCTCGCAACGGCGGCCGCCTGCAGCGACGCCGGCGCCGAGAACCAGCCGCAGCCGCCGAAGAGCGGCGGGACGCTCCGCGTCGTCGTGAGCGCCAAGCCGGCCCACCTGGACCCGCAGCGCATCGCCACCGCCACCGAGGCCAACATCAGCCGCCTCACCACCCGGACGCTCACCACGTTCCGCTCGGAGCCCGGCGAGGCCGCCAGCGAGATCGTGGGCGACCTGGCCACCGACGCCGGCCGCCCCAGCGAGGGCAACCGGGTCTGGGACTTCCAGCTCAAGGACGACATCCGCTGGGAGGACGGCTCCCCGATCACCTGCGCCGACGTCAAGTACGGCGTGGAGCGCAGCTTCTCCAGCCTGTTCTCGGTCGCCCAGCCGTACGCGAAGACGTACCTCGCCGGCACCGACAACTACGCGGGCCCGTTCGTCGGCGGCAACAACAACGGCAAGGGCCTGCAGTCCGTGCAGTGCGTCGACAACCGCAACATCAAGTTCACGCTGTCCCAGCCGGTCGGCGACTTCGGCTACACGGCCGCCATGTCGGTGTTCGCGCCGGTGCTCGCCAAGCAGGACACCAAGGGCGAGTACGACAAGAAGCCGTTCTCCAACGGGCCGTACAAGCTGCAGGAGAACACCGACCAGCAGCTCGTCTACGTGCGCAACCAGTACTGGGACCGCAAGAGCGACAGCGTGCGCAAGGCCTACCCCGACAAGATCGTGATCGAGGCGAACGGTGACCTGCCGACCGTCACCTCGAACCTGATCCAGAGCGAGGGCGACTGGGCCGAGGCGATCGACCTGGACAAGAACGTCGCGCCGAACTTCGTGCAGCAGGTGGTGAACGACCCCGCCCTGTCCTCCAGGGCCGTGCAGGGCAGCTACGGCGGCATCCGGTACCTGTCGCTGAACACCAAGCGGATGCCCGAGCTGGACTGCCGGCGCGCCCTGGTCTTCGCCTTCAACAAGCGTAAGTTTCGCGCCGCGATGGGCGGCTCCGTGTTCGGCGACTACGCCAACACGATGATCGCCCCTCAGCTGAAGGCCCATAAGGACTTCGACCTGTACGACAGCACGGCCAACGTCGAGGGCAAGCCCGACGTGGCGATGAAGCTGATGGACGACCAGCGCAACAAGGGCAAGCCGTGCGCCACGACGCTGACCCTGGCGATCCCCGAGCAGAAGGACATCAGGCGCCTCGCCGCGACGATGGTCGAGACGTACCAGCAGATCGGCATCCAGATCAAGGTCAACGGCATCGACCCGGAGACGTACTTCGACGTCATCGGCAACCCGGCCAACACCAACGACCTGCTCTGGGCCGGCTGGATCCCCGACTGGGCCAACGGCTCCGCGGTCATCCCGCCGCTGTTCGACGGCCGCCTGATCCCGGCCAAGGCCAACGCCACCAACAACCAGAACTACGCCCTGCTCAACGACCCCGAGATCAACAACGAGATCACCGCGGCGCTGGAGGAGTCGGTGCCGGAGCGGCAGTACCTGCTCTGGGGCGAGCTGGACGAGAAGATCGCGAGCAAGGCCGCCGCCATCCCGATCATCTACATGAAGGCCCTGCGGATGTCCGGCACGAAGGTCAGGGGCGGATTCATCCACCCGCAGTTCGGCCAGCCCGACCTGTGTGCCCTTGGGCTGGCCTGATCCAGTAAGCTTGCGTCTGTTTTGCGATAGCACTCCGCCACCGCCCGCCCACCGAGAGGACGACCGCGCCATGACGGCGTTCGCCTACACCCTGATCGTGCTGCTCCTCATCACGAGCGTGCTGCTCACCATGCTCGTGCTGCTGCACCGCGGCAAGGGCGGTGGCCTGTCGAGCATGTTCGGCGGCGGCGTCTCGTCCAGCCTCGCCGGCTCGTCGGTCGCTGAGAAGAACCTCGACCGCTACACGCTGCTGGTCGGCATCATCTGGTTCGCCTGCATCGTTGGTCTTGGCCTTTGGCTGAAAATTGTCGGAAACGGTGGTGCCTGAGCACGCTCCGCGTTCTAGACTCATGCGCGCGGTCCGTTCGGCGGGCCGCGCGCAGGTGTTTTTCGCCCACACTCCTGCCTCCGCACGACGTCGCACCCCCCGACGAACAGGAGCGAGCAGCCGTGGCAGCTGGTAACGCCATCCGCGGGACCCGAGTCGGTTCCGGCCCCATGCGCTGGTCCGAGCGCGGTGACCAGGCCCCCCGCCGCAGCATCACCTACTGGTGCGCCAACGGGCACGTGACCGAGCCGGCCTTCGCCGCCGAGATCACGCCCCCCGCCACCTGGGACTGCCCCCGATGCGGTCTCCCTGCGGGCCAGGACGAGCAGGCCCCGCCGGAGCGTCCACGCACCGAGCCATACAAGACCCACCTGGCCTACGTGAAGGAACGCCGCTCCGCCGAGGACGGCGAGGCCATCCTTGCTGAGGCACTTGCCCGCCTCCGCCAGCGTCGCGGTTAGGGCCCTTCCGCTTGGTGCCGCCGGCGGCTCTGCTCTGCCCGGTTGTCCGACCGTACCCGCACAGTCCCGCAGCGTTAGCGTGCCGCCGTGCCGGGCCCTACGCCGCGGCGATGCACTGCGGTGTCGTGGTGCTGCGGTGACCGCTGGCCTCGCGACCTTGGGCGACCTCGCGAGGCCGAGCGGCTGCGCCGCGCGTTCGGGGCGTGCATCGGCCGGGGCGCTACGCCGTTCCGGGGCGTGTCAGCGGCGCTGCGTGATCTCAAGCCTCGGCGGCGGCCCTGAGATGTCCGGGTGTGACCCTGGTCGTCTTCTCGGGGCGCCGGGCTTCGGCGTTGCGTGCCGCCGCAGGTGCCTGCTCGTCGCACCGAGCAGCGAGTCACGGGAAGCGCGGGCGCCGTCGATCATGCCCGGAAGCGCCACCCCGGAGCCGGGCCGGCTCGCCGATAGCCCGAGGCGGACCACCACGGGCCTATCGGTTCGCGCCGCGCTGCTGCGGTGGCTGTGGGTGGGTCGTCGGTTGCGTCGCGCGGCAGCCGTTGTCGCGTGCCAGCTCGCCGCGCGCCGCGACCGTGGGTAGGACTCGATGGTTCGCGCCGCGCCGCAGTTGTTGTCACGTGCCAGCTCGCCGCGCGCCGCAGCCGTGACTGCGAGTGGCTCGTCGGTTGCGTCGCGCGGCAGCCGTTGTCGCGTGCCGGCCAGCCGCGCGCCGCAGCCGTGGGTCAGGCTCGCTGGTTCGCGTCGCGCGGTAGCCGTTGTCGCGTGCTGGGCCGCCGCGCGCCGCAGCCGTAGCCGCACGCAGGCTGGCCCGGCCCAGCGCCGAGCGCGTGCCGGCCCAGCTATGTGCCTGCCCAGCTACGCACCGGCCGGCAGTGCGCCGGTGTCGACGAGCCACAGCGTCCGCGTCCGGCCGTGCACCCTCGCCGCGGGCAGCAGCGCCCCGCCGGCGGCCGGCGTGCCCGCCAGCGCCTCCCGCACCGCGTCCGCCTTGCCCGACCCCGACGCCAGCAGCCACACCTCGGCGGCCGTGTTGAGTGTCGGCAGGGTCAGCGTGATCCGTACCGGCGGCGGCTTTGGACTGTCGTGCACGTCGGCGACCGGCCGCGGGTCCTCGCCCACCGGGTGGCCGGGGAACACCGACGCGACGTGGCCGTCCTCGCCGACGCCCAGCAGCACCACGTCGAAGTGCGCGCCGGCGAGCTCGGACGCGTACGACGCCGCGGCGGCCGCCGCGTCCGGGCCGTGCGGGCCGTCGGCGGCGGGCATCGGGCGGACCCGCGACGGGTCGACCGGCAGCGCCGCGAGGAAGGCGTCGCGGGCCTGGGTCTCGTTGCGGTCGGGGTCGCCGGACGGCAGGAACCGCTCGTCGCCCCACCAGAAGTCGACGCGGGACCAGTCGACGGCGTCGCGGGCCGGGTTGTCGCGGACCGCGGCGTAGATCTGGGCGGCGATCCGGCCGCCGGTGAGGACCAGCGACGCGACACCCCGCTCCGCCTGCGCGTCGGTGAGCCGGACGATCAGCCGGGCCGCGACGGCCTCGGCGAGCAGCTTCGGCCCGTCGTGCACCACGACGGTCCGGGACTGGGGAAGGGGAGAGGTCATGAAGGGACGGACTCCAGGGGAGTGGCTTCGGGACGCTCGGCGAGTGCCGGGTCCTTCCAGATGTGCACGCGCGGCGCGCGCCGCTCGTCGAGGTGCCGCCGGCCGGTCGCCGCGGCCAGGGCGGCGGCGTACGGCTGGTCGGGGTCGAGGCGCCGCAACTCCTCGGCGAGCTCCTCGCCCAGCGGCCGGCGGCTCAGCGGCAGGATGCGGTCGGGCTGGCCGCTGCGCTGCAGGGTGGCGATGCCGGCGTTGAGGTCGCGGATGAGTTTCATGGCGCTGCCGTCGGCGAGCTCGAGGTGCACCGCCTCCATGATTTTGCCCTGGCCGCTGCGGCGGGTCGGGTGGACGCCGAGCCGGGCCTCCAGCCAGCCGCCGAGCAGCGGCGCGGTCGGGTCGTTGTCCGGGGCGATGATCTCCACGGCCGTGACGCCGACGCGGTTGGCGTCGAAGGCGCCGGCGAGCAGCGTGCGCCACGGGGTGATGCGCGACCACGACAGGTCGGTGTCGCCGGGCACGTAGTCGTCGGCGCGAATGCGCAGGTTGCCCACGGGATCGGCGGCCTGGGCGCTGTCGGTGATGCGGCGGTCCGCGACGACGCCGAGCGGGTCGTACGCGATCCGCTCCGGCGGGGTGCACTGCCACCACGTCACCACCGGCACGTCCGGGGCGAGCAGCGGCATGACGACCGACTCGGCGTGCAGCGCGAGCCGGCCCTGCATACGCATGACGACCGCCTCGCAGGGACCGAGCCGCCCACCGACGACGATCTCCGCGTCGAGGCGGGACCGCTGCTGGGTGACGTCGGCGCGCACGATGATGAGCAGCCGGCACGGGTGCGCGGACGCGGCGATGGTGGCGGCGGCCTCGGCCTCCCGGACCTGCCGCTCGTCGACGACGGCGACGAGGGTGAGCGCGAGGCCGCTGGTGAGCCCGCCGGCGCTGCGCCGCTCGTTGGCCAGGGCCTTCACGACCTCGATGCCGGTGGTGTCCCAAAGTCCGATCATGACCAGTTCCCTTTCAACGTCGACTCGGGACTCAGGCCCGGCGCCAGGCGCGGCCCTCGCGGGCCAGCATCTCGTCAGCAGCTCGTGGACCCCACTCGCCGGCGCGGTACGGCTCCGGCGTCGAACCCGCCCACGCCTCCTCCAGGGGGTCGATCACGGTCCAGCTCGCCTCGACCTCGGCCGAGTCGGGGAACAGCGTCTTGTCGCCGATGAGGACGTCGAGGATCAGCCGCTCGTACGCCTCGGGGCTGGCGTCGGTGAACGCCTCGCCGTACTGGAAGTCCATCGCGATGTCGCGGACCTCCATCGTCGTGCCGGGGACCTTCGAGCCGAACTTCAGCATCACGCCCTCGTCGGGCTGCACCCGGATGACGAGCTGGTTGTTCCCGAGCATTTCCACGTCCGTCTTGTGGAACGGCAGGTGCGGCGCCTTCTTGAACGAGATCGCCAGCTCCGTGACCCGGCGCGGCATGCGCTTGCCGGCCCGCACGTAGAACGGTACCCCGGCCCAGCGGCGGTTCTGCACGCCGAGGCGGATCGCCACGTACGTCTCGGTCTTGGAGTCCGGCGGGACGTCCTTCTCCTCCAGGTAGCCGGCCACGCGCTCGCCCGCGACCCAGCCGGTGAGGTACTGCCCGCGCACCGTGTTGGTGAACACGTCGGTCGGCACCGTGATCGCGTTGAGCACCTTGAGCTTCTCGGTGCGAATCGCGGTCGCGTCGAACGCCGTCGGCTCCTCCATCGCGACCAGCGCGAGCAGCTGCAGCAGGTGGTTCTGCACGACGTCGCGGGCGGTGCCGACGGTGTCGTAGAACCCGGCGCGGGTGCCGATGCCGACGTCCTCGGCCATCGTGATCTGCACCGAGTCGACGTAGTTGGAGTTCCACACCGGCTCGAACAGGTTGTTGGCGAAGCGCAGCGCCATGATGTTCTGGACCGTCTCCTTGCCCAGGTAGTGGTCGATGCGGAACACGTCCTGCGCGGTGAACGCGTCGTCGACGAGGTCGTTGAGCTGCCGCGCCGTGGTCAGGTCGTAGCCGAACGGCTTCTCGACCACGACCCGCCGCCACCCGCCGGACTTCGCGTTGTCGGACATGCCGGTGCGCTCGAGCTGCTTGAGCACGACCGGGAACGCCGACGGCGGGATCGACAGGTAGAACGCCGCGTTGCCAGGGATGCCCGACTCGTCGTGCAGGTCGTTGAGGGTCTGCGCCAGGTGGTCGAACGCCGCGTCGTCCTCGAACGAGCCCGGCACGAACTTGATGTTGCCGGCCAGGCGGGCCCAGACCTCCTCGCGCCACGCCGTGCGGGCCCCGCTCTGCGCGGCCTTGCGGGCGAGGCCCTCGAAGTCGCCGTCGCCCCAGTCGCGGCGGGCGAAGCCGAGCACCGCGAAGCTGGGTGGCAGCAGTCCCCGGTTGGCCAGATCGTAGACCGCCGGGATGAGTTTCTTGCGGGCAAGGTCACCGGTGACGCCGAAGATGACCAGCGCGCACGGCTCGGGAATCCGAGGCAGTCGCCGGTCCTGCGGGTCCCGCAAGGGATTGGTCATCACACTCACCCTCCGAGGGCGGCCAACAGTTGGTCGATACCGGACTTCCGGTCGGTCAGGTGCAGGCGAAGCAGCGGCAGCCCCCGGTCCAGCAGGACCTGCCGGTCGTCGGCGGCCTCAGCGGCCTGCAGGTCGCCGAACGTGTAGGGGCGTCCAGGCACGCGCAGGTCCGCCGACACCGCACCGGTGATCTGGATGATTGATGCGGCAGGTGTACCCGCACCGCCTCCGACGCCCGCACCGGGCTGGACCTGTGTGCCGCCCCAGGCGAACGTCACGGCCCGGACGACCCGTCCGGCCAGCCCGGTCCGCAGCGCGAGTGCCGCGGCGTCCGCGGTCGGGTCCAGGTGCGCGTGCACGGCGAGGATCCCGCCGGGCGGCACCGTCCGCGCGAACTCGTCCAGCGCCCCGATCAGGGTCGTCGCGCCGACGGCGCTGCGGAACTCCGCGGAGCAGTGCACCTCGACGGCCCCGTCGACGAACGCGGGCGCCTCCGGCGGCAGCCCGAGGTCCAGGACGCGCAGGACCCCCTCCTGCGAGCCGGGCCCTGCCGGGCCACCGGCGCCGGTGACAGCCCGGGCGGAGCCGGCAGACCCGGCGGCGGAGAATCCGGCCGGGCCGGCGGATCCGACAGGGCCGGCGGATCCGGCAGGGATGGCCGAAGCAGCAGGGGTGGCAGGCTCGACGAGGCCGGCCACGGTGAGGGCCTGCTCCCAGGCGAGTAGCTGCGCGCCGAGCGGGCCGTTGACGGCGAGGTCGGGCGCGATGCCGCCGCCGGGCATGACCCCTGGGACGAGGGCCCCGCCGGTGGTCACGCTCAGCACGTCGGGGCCTTCGTGCCCCCAGCTGCCCGGTGTCTCCAGCACGACGGGCACGGCCCGCGAACCGGCGGCGGTGAGCAGCTCCGCCACCCACTCGCCGAGCCCGACGATGCCGCTGCCGTCGGACGCGAGTGCCAGCTTGTCCCGCCCCCCGGCCACCGCGGCGGCCAGGGCCGCTCCGAGCGCGACCGCCGGATGCCCGAACCGCACCGCGTCGGACTCCGCGCGGTTGCCCGACGCGGAAGACGAGCCGAAGTCCGTGGAAGCGCCAGCAGCGGCAGGAGGGCCGGCAGCGGCAGAGGCGCCGGTAGCGGCAAAAACGCCGGCAGCGGGGACGCCGGTGCCGAAGCCGCCGGGCGTGGCAGGGCCGGCGTCGCCGGTGCGGGGGGTCGGCAGGGCAGGGGTGAAGCCGGCCGTCGGCAGTGCGAAACCGGCCGGCGCCGATCTGCGCCGTGGCGGCTCCGCCAGCGCGAACGCCTGCTCGACCAGGTCGCCGATGTCGGCGCCGGCGAGGCCGGCCGGCACCAGCGAGAACGCGGACAGCGCCCCGGGCTGGGCGAGGAACAGCTGCGCGCCCATCTCCAGGGCGGTCGTGGCGAGGGGCGAGCCGGGCACGGTGACGAAGACGAACCGGCGGCCGGGGTCGTGGATGTTGTGCTCCTCGAACGCCTGCAGGTACGCCCGCCGGTGGCTGTCGGTCGCCAGCGCCGTCGACGTGGCCGACGCCGAGGTCAGCACGACCACGGTGCGCTGCAGCCGGTCGGCGACGGCGGCTGCGGCGCCGTGCGGGTCGGTGCCGGACAGGACCGTCAGCGGCACGCCGAGTGTGCGGGTGATCGCCTCGGCCGCGCGGGCCGGGGCGCCGCCGCCGGCGAGGACGATCCGGTCGAGCCCGACGGCCCGCAGCTCCGCGCGGAGCGCGGTGACCCGCGGCACCACGTCGTAGTCGGGCGACCAGTCGGGCAGCCGGTCGGGGAGTGGGGTGCGGGTGTCGATCCCACCGGCGACGGCCGCGGCACCGAACACCGTGAGTCCAGCCGCCGCGGTGACGTCGTCGAGAAGATCAGGCACCCGCACCCTCCACAAAACCAGCCTAGTGACTGCGTGCCCTTACTTGGCGGCTTCCAGCGCGGTCCTCACCGTTTCGATCATCTCGTTGCCGCTGACGCTGAACTTCTCGACGCCTTCGCGCTCGAGCACCTGCACGACGTCGTCGTAGTCGATGCCGACGGCGGCGAGGGCATCCATGACCTGCTGGGCCTCCGCGTAGGAGCCGGTGATCGCGTCGAGGCGGACCTCGCCGTGGTCGGCGAACGCGTGGATGACCGACTCGGGCATGGTGTTGACCGTGCCGGGCGCCACGAGCTCCTCGACGTAGATCACGTCGCGGTACTCAGGGTTCTTCGTCGACGTCGAGGCCCACAGCGGCCGCTGCGGCATCGCGCCGGCGTCGGCGAGGGCCTGCCAGCGCTCGGAGGAGAACAGCTCCTCGTACTTCTTGTACGCGAGCTTCGCGTTGGCGATCGCGGCCTTGCCCTTGAGCGCCTTCGCCTCGTCGGAGCCGATCTTGTCGAGCCGCTTGTCGTACTCGGTGTCGACGCGCGACACGAAGAACGACGCGACCGACCCGATCTTGGACAGGTCGTGGCCGTTGGCCTTCGCCTGCTCCAGGCCGGCGAAGAACGCGTTCATGACGGCCTCGTAGCGCTCCAGGGAGAAGATCAGGGTCACGTTGACGCTGATGCCCTCGGCGAGCGCGGCGGTGATCGCCGGCAGGCCTTCCTTGGTCGCGGGGATCTTGATGAACAGGTTGGGCCGGTCGACGAGCCACCACAGCGCCTTCGCCTCGGCGATGGTGCGGGCGGTGTCGGCGGCGAGGCCCGGGTCGACCTCGATGGAGACCCGGCCGTCGACGCCCTTGCTGGCGTCGGCGGCGGGGTGCATGACGTCGCAGGCCCAGCGCACGTCATACGTCATGAGCGCGCGCATCGCCTCGTTGACCTGCGCGTCGCGCAGGGCGAGGTCATTGACCTGGTCGGCGTAGTCCTCGGCGGAGGACAGCGCCTTGGCGAAGATGGTGGGGTTGGTGGTGACGCCCACGACATGCTGCTCACGGCGCAGCTTGTCGAGGCCGCCGTTGCTCAGTCGCTGCCGGGAGAGGTCGTCGAGCCAGACCGCCACACCCGCGGCGGAGAGCTCGGCCAGCCGATCGGAACTCATCGCAGTGCTCCTCTTATCCAGTTGCCGGTGCTCAGTTGCCGGTGGTGGTGCCGGTGATCTCGCCGACCTTGGCGAGCGAGGCGTGCGCGGCCGCGACGACCTTGTCGACGGTGAAGCCGAACTGCTCGAACAGCACCGTGTGCGGCGCGCTGGCGCCGTAGTGCTCGATACTCACGGCGACCCCGTGGTCGCCCAGGATGTGCTGCCAGGACATGGCGATGCCGGCCTCGACGGTGACCTTCGCCTTGACCCCGGTCGGAAGGACCTGCTGGCGGTACGCCAGGTCCTGCTGCATGAACCACTCCTGGCAGGGCATGGACACGACCCGGGTGGGGGTGCCCTCCTCCTCCAGGCGGCGCTGCGCGCCGACGGCGAGCTGCACCTCGGAGCCGGTGGCGATGATGATCACCTGCGGCTGCCCGTTGGAGGCGTCCTTGAGGATGTAGCCGCCCTTGGCGGTGCCCTCCGCCGGCGCGTACTCGGTGCGGTCCAGGACCGGCAGGTTCTGCCGGCTGAGAGCGAGGGCGACCGGGTGGTCGGTGACCTCCAGCGCCCGCCGCCAGGCCCACGCGGTCTCGTTGGCGTCGGCCGGGCGGACCACGGCCAGGCCGGGGATCGCGCGCAGCGCGGTCAGGTGCTCGACCGGCTGGTGCGTCGGGCCGTCCTCGCCGAGGCCGATCGAGTCGTGCGTCCACACGTACACGACCGGCAGCTTCATGAGAGCGGCGAGGCGCACCGCGGGGCGCATGTAGTCGGAGAACACGAGGAACGTGCCGCCGTAGGGCCGGGTCGGGCCGTGCAGCTTGATGCCGTTGAGGATCGCGCCCATGCCGTGCTCACGGATGCCGAAGTGCAGCGTGCGACCATACTCGTGGCCGGGGAACGCCTTGGTGGCGAACTCCGTCGGCAGGAACGACGGCTCGCCCTCCATGGTGGTGTTGTTGCTCTCGGCGAGGTCGGCGGAGCCGCCCCACAGCTCGGGCAGCACCCCGGCGAGCGCGCCGAGCACGTCGCCGGAGGCCTTGCGGGTCGCGACGCCCTTCTCGCTGGCCGGGAACTCCGGCAGCACCTTCGCCCAGCCGACCGGCAGCTGGCCGGACAGCAGCCGGTCCAGCAGCGCGGCGCGGTCGTCGGCGGAGTCCTTCCACGCCTCGAAGCCCTTGTCCCACTCGGCGTGCAGTTCGCGGCCGCGCTCGATCGCGGTGCGGGTGTGTGTCAGGACCTCGTCGGACACCTCGAAGGTCTGCTGCGCGTCGAAGCCCAGGATCTGCTTGGTCGCGGCGACCTCGTCGGCGCCGAGCGCCGAACCGTGGATCTTGCCGGTGTTCTGCTTCTTCGGGGCGGGCCAGCCGATGATCGTGCGCAGCGCGATGAACGACGGCCGGCTCGTCTCGGCCTTCGCGGCCTGGATCGCGTCCCACAGCGCCTGGACGTCCTCGACGTAGACGCCGTCGCCGGCGTCGTGGCCCGCGCGCCAGTCGACGGTCTGCACATGGAAGCCATACGCCTCGTAGCGGGCGGCGACGTCCTCGCTCTTGGCAACCTTGGTGTCGTCCTCGATGGAGATCTCGTTGTCGTCGTAGATGACGACGAGGTTGCCCAGCCTCTGGTGGCCGGCGATCGCGCTGGCCTCGTGCGTGATGCCCTCCTCGATGTCGCCGTCGGAGCACAGCACGTAGACGTGGTGGTCGAAGAGGCTCTCGCCGGTGGCCGGCTCGGGGTCGAACAGGCCGCGCTCGCGGCGGGCCGCCATCGCCATGCCGACCGCGTTGCCGAGGCCCTGGCCGAGCGGGCCGGTGGTGGTCTCCACGCCGGCGGTGTGCCCGTGCTCGGGGTGGCCCGGGGTCAGGGAGCCCCACTGCCGCAGCGACTTGAGGTCGTCGAGGCTCAGGCCGTAGCCCGCCAGGTACAGCTGGATGTAGAGGGTCAGGCTCGAGTGTCCACAGGAGAGCACGAAGCGGTCGCGGCCGAGCCAGTTGGGATCGGTCGGGTCGTGCCTCATGACCTTCTGGAACAGCAGGTAGGCCGCGGGTGCCAGGCTCATCGCCGTGCCGGGGTGGCCGTTGCCGGACTTCTCGACGGCGTCCATGGCGAGGACCCGGACCGTGTCGACCGCGCGCCGGTCGACGTCGGACCAGGAAAACTCGGGACCGTTGACCTCTTCAGCGCTCACGGCTGTGCTGCTCCTGTCGAACGAGGGTTGTCAGGGCTGTTCAGATCGACCCTACCCACGATCGGGTAGCCCCACGCGCAGTCGACCATGTTTCGGACATCGGCGACACTGCCTGCGGCAACGGTAGTCGATGGCCGCATGGCGCCCCACCGGCGCGCGACTGCACGGATGCGACACGGCGGCGGTAAACCTGGATCGGTTCAGCTTTGCGCGAAACTTCTGTCCGCCGGGAGCATTGCCGGGTGGCGCGAGACCGGCCCGGGCCGCCTGTGCCGGGGTGCCGTCTGGCCTGCGTTGATCCTGTTCTAGGATGCGAGAGCCCGCCGGTCTCGGCGGGACCCTCGGCTCCGCCGTGTCCCTCCCGCGCCGTCACCCGGCCGGGCCTGACGGCATGCGGCGCTCAGGTGCGGCCGATGCCGGAAGGTGGCTCTCCAGACGTGACGCAGCTCGTCGACCGTGCGGCGGTCCCCCAGAGCGCGGCGGCGGCCCGGCCGGTCCGCCCCACGACGGCGGCGGCGCTGGCCAGGGCGCAGCAGGATCAGGCGGCCGGCCGCCGCGCCGGCCTCGGCGCGGTCGTCAAGGCCTACGTCTCGCTGACCAAACCCCGGATCGTCGAGCTGCTGCTCATCACGACCGTCCCGGCGATGCTGCTGGCCGAGCGCGGCGTGCCGTCGCTGTGGCTGATCGCCGTGGTGCTGGTCGGCGGGTCCCTGGCCGCCGGCGCGGCCAACGCGCTCAACTGCTACATCGACCGCGACATCGACCCGCTGATGAAGCGCACCTCGCGGCGCCCGCTGGCCACGCACAGCATCACGCCGCGGGCGGTGCTGGTCTTCGGCCTGACCCTGGCGGCGCTGTCCACGGTGCTGATGGCCACCTTCACCAACCTGCTGGCCACCCTGCTCACCGTCGGCGCGATCGCCTACTACGACCTCGTCTACACGCTGTGGCTGAAGCGCACCACCCCGCAGAACACGGTCTGGGGCGGCGCGTGCGGCGCGGCGCCGGTGCTCATCGGCTGGGCCGCCGTCACCGGCGGGCTGGCCTGGCCGGCGTGGGTCATGTTCGCCGTCGTCTTCCTGTGGCAGCCGCCGCACTTCTACGCCCTGGCGATCAAGTTCAAGGACGACTACGCCCGCGCCGGCATCCCGATGCTGCCGGTCGTGGCGAGCATGCGCCGCGTCGGGCTGGAGACGGTCGTCTACAGCTGGCTGACGGTGGCCGCCTCGGTGGCGCTGTGGCCGTTCGGCATGACCCCCGTCTACGGGGTGGTCGCGGTCGTCGTGGGCGCGATGCTGCTGCTGGAGGCGCACCGGCTGGACGGCCGGGCCCGCCGCGGCGAGCCGCTCAAGCCGATGCGGCTGTTCCACTGGTCGGTCACGTATCTCACGCTGCTGTGCGTGGCGATCGGCGTGGACGTCTTCATCCAGTAGGTTCGGACGGCTGGGTCCGGACAGCTGGGTTTGGAGCGCGCCCGCGCTCCGTCCCCCGGAGGCGTGACGCAAGCTCTGCGAAATGCCGACCTAAGCCGGACTTAACCCAGAAACGCCCGAATTTTTGGCACACCGCGCGGCGGTTTGCCTGACGTGATGCACATCTCTTCTTTCGGTCACGATCCGCGCTCCCGAATATCCTGTTTTAGCGGTTTCTGTCAGGGCAAAACGAACACCCGGTAAACTAAACCTGTCAGTAACTACGATCACAACAGGGTGCCGGTTCACGCGCGAGTAACGGGGTACCCCTTTAGTGTGGCCGTCATGGCAGATGGTTCCGATACGACGATGACCCTGAGCCGCCCGGTGCCGGGCAGCCTGATCTCCGGCATCAAGTCCTTCGCGGACGACCACGGCGGCGCCAAGGCAGTCATCGAGTACGTCGGCCGGCGCGGTGCCCGCATCGTGCTCGTCGGGGAGGACGGCGTCTGGGGCGACCAGATGGCTGAGGGCACCGACATCGCACGCTCCGCCTGCGTGCAGGCCGGTGTCACGATCGAAAACGGCTGGGAGCGCGAGCTGCTCGAGCAGATGCGGCCCAGCAACGACCTGTGGCGCTCGATGGGGCGGCGTGTCCTTTCCCGCTGAGGTCGGTATCTTCGCTGCGTGATCAATGAACAGTCATATTCCGCGACCCGGGCCGGTGCCCGGGTCGCTCTCGTTACCTGCGCTGAGCTGCCGGAGCTCGACGCGGATGACCAGAGCCTCATCCCGGCGCTCGCCGCCGCCGGTGTCAACGCCGTCCCCGCCGTCTGGGACGACCCGGCCGTGGACTGGCCCGCGTTCGACCTCGCCGTCGTACGCAACACCTGGGACTACCCGAAGCGCCGCGCCGAGTTCACCGCCTGGGCGACGTCGGTGCCGCGGCTGGCCAACGCGGCCGACGTGATCGCCTGGAACACCGACAAGCGCTACCTGCGCGAGCTGGAGCGGGCCGGGATCCCGATCGTGCCCACCACCTGGCTGGGCCCCGGCGACCCGACGGACGTCCTGGACACGATCGAGGCCGCGGAGATCGTGGTGAAGCCGGCCGTCAGCGTCGGCAGCGTCGACACCGGCCGCTACCGGCTGCCGGAGCAGGCCGGCCTCGCCGCCGCCCACGTCGCGCGCCTGCAGGAGGCCGGGCGGACCGTCATGGTCCAGCCGTACCTCGCCGACGTCGACACCGCGGGCGAGACGGCCCTGCTGTTCATCGGCGGCGTGTACAGCCACGCCATCCGCAAGGGCCCGATCCTCACCGGACCCGACGTCGGGGTCGAGACGCTGTACCAGGAGGAGTCCATCACGCCGAGGACGCCGTCGCCGGCCGAGCACGCCCTGGCCGCCCGCGTGCTGGCGGCGCTGCCCTTCGACCCGGCGGCGCTGCTCTACGCCCGGGTCGACCTGCTGCCGTCGCCCTCTGGCGACCCGGTCGTCATCGAGGTCGAGCTGACCGAGCCCTCGCTGTTCCTGACCACCGCCGACGGCGCGCCGCAGCGCCTCGCCGCGGCGGTCGTCGCGGCCGTCGCCGAACGTGCGGACCGCCCGTGAACATCTTCGAGGCGATCCTGCTCGGTGCGGTCGAAGGGCTGACCGAGTTCCTGCCGATCTCCAGCACCGGCCACCTCACGATCCTCGAGAAGCTGCTCGGGTACTCGATCGACGACCCGGACATCACCGCGTTCACCGCGATCATCCAGACCGGTGCCGTCCTGGCCACCGCCTTCTACCTGCGCCGCGACATCGCCCGGATCGTTCCCGCGTTCTTCCGCGGCCTGTTCGACAAGCGCCGCCGCGCCGACGCCGACTACCGGTTCGGCTGGTCGGTGATCCTCGGCTCGATCCCGATCGCGATCGTCGGCCTGCTGTTCAAGGACCAGATCGAGACCACCCTGCGCAGCCTGTGGTTCGTCGGCGGGGCCCTCATCGCCTTCTCCGGGGTCATGTGGTTCGCCGACCGGGCCGCCACCCAGCAGCGCCACGAGGCCGACGTGACGTGGAAGGACACCCTCATCATCGGCACCGCGCAGGCCCTGGCGCTGATCCCCGGCGTCTCCCGCTCTGGCGCGACCATGTCGGCGGGCCTGCTGCGCGACTTCGACCGGGTCACCGTCACCAGGCTGTCGTTCTTCCTGTCGATCCCGGCGCTGTTCGCCGCCGGGGTCCTGCAGATCGCCGACGAGCACGACAACATCTCCACCGGCGTCGGCTGGCCCGCCACCATCGTCGCGACCCTGGTCAGCGGCGTCGTCGGCTACATGGCCGTCGCCTGGCTGCTGAAGTTCGTCGCGCGGCACACGTACACCGTGTTCATCGTGTACCGGGTCGCCCTCGGCACCCTGTTGCTCGTCCTCCTGGGCACCGGCACGATCGAGGCCACCTAAGATCCCGCCCCGGGCCGCCGATGATCCCCATGTGAAACGGCGGCTCGGTGCGGCCATGGTGCTGGCCTCGGCACTGCTCACCGGCGTGGCCGGGTGCGGCGTGCTGCCCGGCCTCGGCGGCGGCTCCGACGGCTCGACCGCCAAGAAGGACGGCAAGATCCTCGACCTGCCGGAGAAGACCGTGTACTCCAGGGGCGACGCCGTGGACCCGTCCGCGGGCATGACCACCGGCGCCCCCGTCCGCGGGCCGCTCGCGTCGATCTCGCCGCTGCCGAAGGTCAGCCGCAGCTACCCGGCGCCGAGCCTGAGCCCGACCGAGTGCACCGGCGTGGTGCGACCCGGCGTCGTCAACGGCGCCGAGGTGGTCCCGGGCACCACGTCGGCGACCGTCAGCTGGTGGAACATCGGCGATCCCAGCCTCGTGGAGTACCAGCTGACCTGGATGTCGCAGGAGCTGCTGATCGGCCCGCAGCCCGGCTGGACGTGGCTGTCGGTGCCGCCGGGGAAGGGCTGCACCCGGGTCACGGCGACGGTCACCGGGCTGATCTCGCAGACCCCGTACGTGTTCGTCGTGCACGCGCTGCTGAAGAAGTACGAGTCGCTGCCGCCGACGGCGCCGGAGGTGGCCCGCTCCGAGTCGGTCGTGATGCGCTGACGCCGCGTTCGCTACGGTGGTCGGGTGACTGACGCCGCACAGCTGGCCCGGCCGGCGGGCGCGGACCCGGCCGGGACCGACGCGCCGGTGATCACCCAGCACGAGCCCGACGGCCGGCGCACCGCCTTGACCGCGGCGCAGCTCGGCGGGTGGGCCGCCCGCACCGCCGGGCTGCTGCACGACTGCGGCCTGGGTGCCGGCAGCCGTGCCGCGGTCCTGCTGCCGCCGCACTGGCGCACCGCGGCCGCGCTGCTCGGCGCGTGGTCGCTCGGGGTGACCGTGTCGTTCCAGCTGTCCGCGACTGCGGGGCTGCCGGCCGTCGGCCCCGACGCGGGCGTGCCGTTCGACGTGGTGTTCGCCGCCAGGGAGCGGCTCGGCTCGTGGCTGGAGGACGTCCCCGACGCGCCGCACCGGTTCGTGTTCGGCGAGGGCGGCGCGGCGCACCGCGACCCGCGCGACGTCATCGGCTACCGCGACTTCGAGGCCGCCGTCGCGCCCTACCCGGCGGACGTCCCGGCGCCCGCCCTGGTCCGGACCGGCTCGGCGGCCAGCGGCGACGGCACCACCTACGGGCAGTGGGGCAGCATCGCCCGGGAGCTCGCCGAGCGGCAGGAGCTGCGCGCCGGCGACCGGGTCCTGATCGACGCCACCGAGCACGAGCACCCGGTGAAGTGGCTGCTCGCGCCGCTGTCCGTCGGCGCCTCGATCATCCTGTGCCCCGGCCCGGCCCGGCTGGACGAGCTCGCCGCCGCGGAAGGCGCCACCCGGATCTTCGGCCGGTCGTAGGCGCCGGCACCGGCGGCCGCCCGGCCCCGGGTCGCCGGGTCACAGCCCCTTCGCGTGCGCCTGGAGCGCGCGGTCCACCAGTACACCGGCGGCATCCGGCGACTCGGCCGGCTGTGCGCGGCGGGTGAGATGTTCGCGCATGCGGTCCGGGTGCACGAGCAGCCGCTCCAGCGCGGCCCGCAGCCACGCCGCCGCGGAACCGGTGCACACGAGCAGCTCCTGCAGCGGCCGCCACTCCGCGTGCCAGGCGCCGGCGGCACGTTCGTGCTCGTGGGCCATCGCGGCGAGGAGGTTGGCCACGAGGCCCGGCGCGGACCCGGCGCTGCCGAGGGCGCAGACGGCTGCGGTCGAGTTGCGCTTGTGCGGCATCGCCGACGAGCCGCCGGGCGTGCTCTCGGCGGCCTCGTCGACCTCGTCCTGCGCCAGGAGCGTCAGGTCCCGGGCGATCTTCGCGACGATCCCGGCGGCCGCGCCGAGCGCCCCGGCGAGGTCCGCGATCCGGGTGCGCTCGGTGTGCCAGGGCAGCACCGGCTCGCCGAGGCCGAGGATCGTGGCGAGGCCCTCGACGAGGTCGGGCCCGTCGTCGCCGAACGGGGCGAGGGTGCCGGCGGCGCCGCCGAACTGCACCGCCAGTCGCTCGCTCCGCACCTGCTCCAGGCGCCGCCGGGCGGCGTCGAGGCCGCTGAGCCAGCCGGCCGCCTTGAGCCCGAAGGTCGTGGGCACCGCCTGGCGCAGCAGGGTGCGGCCGATCATGCGGGTGTCGCGGTGCTCGCGGGCGAGCCGGGCGGCCTGGTCGGCGCAGACGGCGAGGTCGGCGAGCAGCGGCCGCAGCGCCTGCGCCGCGACCAGCATGCCGGCCGTGTCCAGGATGTCCTGGCTGGTGGCGCCGAGGTGGACCGACGGCCCGGCCGGGCCGGCGAGCACCCGCAGCGTCTCCACCAGCGGCACGACCGGGTTGCCGCTGGCGGCGGCGCGGGCGCCGAGGTCGGCGGCGTCGAAGTGCTCGGGCCGGGCGCAGCCGGTGATCGCGTCGGCGTCCGCCTGCGGGATCAGGCCGCTGAACGCCTGCACCTGCGCGAGGGCCGCCTCGACCTGGAGCATCGCGGTCAGCCACGCCTCGTCACCGACGGCCGTGGCGACCTCGCCGCGGGCCAGCACGCCGTCGAACAGGCTCGAAGAGTTCGGTTTCATGGCCGCCCCGGAGATCTCATGCCCGCCACGGAGGTTTCGTGCCGCCGGAGGTGGAGGCTCGTGCGGGGTCGTGTCGGGCCGGTCGCCGCCGCTCGCCGTGACGGGGTCCCGCGGACCGCGGTGCCGGACATCGCGTTGACGACTCTATCGAGCCGCCGCGCGGCGAAGCCCGACATTGCCGGATCACGCCTGTCGCTGGGCGTCCTCAGCGGCGACCCCGTGCGCGGCCCGCGCTCACCGAGCGGATCCCGGACACCGGACACCGGGCTGGGGCGGATCGAACGCGGACGCCTGCACCGACCTGCGGTGGATCACGGTCCGCGGCCCGATCGCCCCTACCCGTCCATGCGACCGGCTACAGAAAGTCGGTGAATCCCGGGCGGAACCGGTCGTCCGGCTTGCCGAACGTGGTGAACACCAGGCCGCCCCGCGGCTCGACCCCGGGAAGGTGTTCGGTCATGCGATGTTGTTCAACGACGCATGCCAATGCCTCTTGCAGGTCGGACTCAAGCTGGTGGACCGCTTCCTCGAGGTCCTCCTCCTTGCGTGACCAGTTGATATCGGCGTCGCGCAGCTGCTGTCCGGCCAGCTTGGCGATGACCGACGGGTCGTTGACCGCGACTTCCAGGCGGCAGTAGATCTGCATGATGAGCGGTTCCGTGTGCCCCATTGCACGAGGGTTACACATGAAAGATCTATGGCCAAAGAACGTGCAGATGAATTTACATCACGGCAATGCGCGGCCAGCCGTGAATCTTTCCGGGCCTAAGGTGCGGGGCATGGTGTCGTTCATCCGTAACGTTTCCTTCGACTGTGCCGACCCGTACGCCCTGGCCTCCTTCTGGGCGGGCGTGGTCGGGCATCCCGTCCACCCCGGCTGCGCCCCGGGCGACGACGAGGTCGTGATCGAGCCGGCCGATGGGCCCCGGCTGTACTTCCAGGCCGTGCCGGAGCCGAAGACGGTCAAGAACCGGGTGCACGTGTGCCTGCAGCCCGGCGACCGTCCCCGCGACGCGGAGATCGAGCGGCTGCTCGCGCTCGGCGCGGTCCTGGCCGCCGACCACCGCGACGCCGGCGGGGGCGGCTGGGCGGTGCTGCTCGATCCGGCCGGCAACGAGTTCTGCGTGACCGGTGCGGAGGACGAACGGCACCCGTGAAGATCCTGTGCGGGTCCGGTGCACGCCGGCCGGATCCGCCGGTCGGTGCGGCAGTGTCGGCGGCGTGCCCGCAACCCTGCCGACGCATCCCCTGGCCGTCCTGCCGCTGAAGCTGTGGCGGCCACGCTGGTTCGACGGGGTCGCCCTCGCCGTCGGCGCGACCGCGCCCGACATCGCCTACGCGCTGGGCGGCGCCCTCATGGTGCGCAGCCACACGGTCGCGGCCATGTTCTGGTGGGGGCTGCCGGTCACCGTGCTCACCGCGTGGCTGATCCGCCTCGGCGCGCCCACCGTGGCGGCGCACCTGCCGGGGCCGCTGCGGGAGTACGGGGTGCTGCGCCGGGTGCGCCACCCGTGGTGGGTCACCGCGGTCTCGGCGCTGCTCGGCGACGCCAGCCACCTGCTCTGGGACCTGGTCACCCACCCCGGCCCCGGCGTGGTCGCGCACTGGCGGCTGGTCCGCGACGTGAGCGACTACGCCGCGCTGCTGCTGTTGCCGCTGTTTCTCTGGTACGTGGGGCGCCGCCACCTGATCGCGCGGTGGCACGGGCCGGCCCCGGTGGTGCCGCGGCGGCCGCTGCTGTTCTGGTCGGTCGCGGTCGAGGCGTTCGCGGCGGGCGCGTTCATCACCGGCCGGCTGGAGTACTTCGGCCCGCACGTGTTCGTCGTGCGGCTGATCGTATCGGCCATGATCGCTCTGCTCGCGGCGTCCGTGGCACTACACTTCGTGGGTGCTCCTGGAGACAGACCGGCTGCTGCTGCGGCGGTTCCACGCGGGTGATGCCGCCGCCCTCGCCGCCTACCGTTCGGACCCGGACGTCGCCCGGTACCAGTCGTGGGACGCCCCCTACCCGCTCGGCGACGCGCTCGCGTTCGTCACCGAGAACGCGCACCTGGATCCCGAGCGGGAGGGCTGGTTCCAGTACGCCGTCCAGGGCCGTGACAGCGGGCTGCTGATCGGCGACGTGGGCGTCAACCGCGGCGACGGCGGCCGGCAGGCGGAGATCGGCTTCACGTTCGCCCCCGCCTTCCAGGGCCGCGGCTACGCGACCGAGGCCGTGGGCCGGATCGTGCGGCACCTGCTGGCCGAGGAGGGCCTGCACCGGGTGCACGCGTCCCTCGACGCGCGCAACGAGCGCTCCGCGCGGCTGCTGGAGCGGCTCGGCTTCCGCCGCGAGGGCCTGCTGGTGCGGGCCAGCTACTGGAAGGGCGAGTGGACCGACGACCTGCTCTACGCGGTGCTCGCGTCGGAGTGGCCCTCGTAGACCAGCTCGCCCTCGGGCCGCCCGGAGGCGGGGCGCTCCGCGCCCGGCGACACCGCCAGCAGCAGCCCGAGCGTGGCGGTCCACACCAGGCACGCGCCGAGCATGTGCAGCAGCACGACGGGCCAGGGCAGGCCGGTGAAGTACTGCACGAACCCGACCACGCCCTGTGCGAGCTCGACCACCAGCAGCAGCGCGGCGGCGCGGGTGACCCGCAGCGGGGCGCCGAGCGCGCGCAGCCCGAGCCACATCGCCAGGGTCAGCCCGACCAGCACGAACACGGCGTCGCCGTGCAGCTGCGAGACGGTCTCGGCGTCGAAGCCGGTGCGGGCGGCCTTCGTGTCGCCGGAGTGCGGGCCGCTGCCAGTGACGACGGTGCCGAGCACGAGCACCACGGCCGACACGGCGGTGACGACGATCCCGGCGGTGCGGATCGCGGCCGGCGCGGTCCAGCGCGGCGGGACCTCGCGGGTGCGGTGCCAGAACACGTACGCCAGGGCGATCAGCAGCATCGAGGCCAGGAAGTGCGCCATCACGGTCCACGGGTTGAGCGCCATGCGCACCGTGATCCCGCCGAGGACGCCCTGGAACGCGATGCCGGCCATCATCCACACGCCGGCGGCGAGCAGCCCCGGCACCCGGCGGCGCTGCCGCCACGCGGCGGCGAGCGCGATGACGGCGATGAGGCCGAGGACGAACGTCAGCGTCCGGTTGCCGAACTCGATGATGCCGTGATGCCCCATCTCCTGGGTCGTCACGTAGGACTCCTCGGTGCACCGCGGCCAGGTCGGGCAGCCGAGCCCTGACCCGGTCAGCCGGACGAGCCCTCCAGTGCACACGATCCCGATGTTCGCCACCAGCGATGCGAGCGCCGCCCGGCGCAGCACCACGGGGCGATCGAGCAGCGACGACAGCATCCCCAACACCCGCCCGATACTACGCGCGGCTACATATCGCGCTCGGCGGCGGTCGCCGCGCGCTCCGGCGCTGTCCGTGCTCGGCCCCAGCGTTGCCCGCGCTCGCTCCGGCGTTGCTCGCGCTCGGCCCCAGCGCTGCCCGCGCTCCGGTCCGGCGTTGCTTGCGCTCAGCTCCGGTGCTGGTCGCAGGTAAGGCGAGGCTTACCTTCCGTGCGTTGGATCACCCGAGGGGCGGTTTGCCAGTGTCCGGCGAATTACGTAACGTTGGTGTTGTGAAAAACGTGGAGGTGGCGCAGAGGACTGCTGCCGCTGACGCGTGCCCCCCGCTCGACGTGCGCACTCGTGACCGGCTCACGGAGCTGCTGCTGCAGCAGGGGTCGGCCACCGCGACCGAACTGGGGCTCGCCCTGGGGCTGAGCGCGGCCGGGATCCGCCGGCACCTCGACGCGATGCTCGCCGAGGGGCTCGTCGAGAGCCGGGAGCGCCCCGACCGGGGGCGCCGCGGCCGGGGGCGGCCCGCGCGGGTGTTCACGCTGACCGCCGCGGCCCGCGAGACGCTGCCGCACACCTATGACGATCTTGCCACGTCGGCGCTGCGGTGGATCGCCGAGCACCACGGCACCTCGGCGGTGGCCGCGTTCGCCATGGCCCAGGTCGCCGGGCTTGAGGAGCGCTGCAAGGCGGCCATGGCCGAGGCCGGTGACGACCCTCTCGCCCGGGCGGAGGCCCTGGCGAAGGCGCTGACCGCCGAGGGCTACGCTGCCGGCGCGACGACCATCGCGACCGGCGGGCAGCTGTGCCAGCACCACTGCCCGGTGGCGCACGTCGCCGCCGAGTTCTCCCAGCTGTGCGAGGCCGAGACCCAGGTGATCTCCCGCCTGGTCGGCACGCACGTGCAGCGCCTGGCGACCATCGCCAACGGCGATGGCGTCTGCACCACCCACATCCCGGCGCCGATCGCTGGCGGCCGAGTCGAGAGTGCCCGTCAAAACAGTCAAAGGAACGTGAGATGACCACTGCCGATCAGCTTGCCGGCCTCGGTCGGTACGAGTACGGCTGGGCCGACTCGGACAGCGCGGGTGCCTCGGCACGCCGCGGCCTCAACGAGGACGTCGTGCGCGACATCTCGGCGAAGAAGAGCGAGCCGCAGTGGATGCTCGACCTGCGCCTGAAGGGCCTGCGCCTGTTCGACCGCAAGCCGATGCCGGCCTGGGGCGCGGACCTGTCGCACATCGACTTCGACAACATCAAGTATTTCGTCCGCTCGACCGAGAAGCAGGCGGCGAGCTGGGAAGAGCTGCCCGAGGACATCAAGGCGACCTACGACAAGCTCGGCATCCCCGAGGCGGAGAAGCAGCGGCTCATCGCCGGCGTCGCCGCGCAGTACGAGTCGGAGGTCGTCTACCACAAGATCCGCGAGGATCTCGAGGAGCAGGGCGTCATCTTCCTCGACACGGACACCGCGCTGCGTGAGCACGAGGACGTGTTCAAGGAGTACTTCGGCACCGTGATCCCGGTCGGCGACAACAAGTTCGCCGCGCTCAACACCTCGGTGTGGTCCGGCGGCAGCTTCATCTACGTGCCCAAGGGCGTGAAGGTGGAGATCCCGCTGCAGGCGTACTTCCGGATCAACACCGAGAACATGGGGCAGTTCGAGCGGACGCTGATCATCGTCGACGAGGACGCCTACGTCCACTACGTCGAGGGCTGCACCGCGCCGATCTACTCCTCCGACTCGCTGCACTCCGCGGTGGTGGAGATCGTCGTGAAGAAGGGCGCCCGCTGTCGCTACACCACGATCCAGAACTGGTCGACCAACGTCTACAACCTGGTCACCAAGCGCGCCGTGTGCCACGAGGGCGCGACGATGGAGTGGATCGACGGCAACCTCGGCTCCAAGGTCACCATGAAGTACCCGGCGGTCTTCATGACCGGCGAGCACGCCAAGGGCGAGGTCATGTCGGTCGCGATGGCCGGCGAGGGCCAGCACCAGGACGCGGGCGCCAAGATGGTGCACGCCGCGCCGCACACGTCCTCGACCATCGTGTCGAAGTCGATCGCCCGCGGCGGCGGCCGCACCTCCTACCGCGGCCTGGTCCAGGTGCTGGAGGGCTCGCACCACTCGCGCTCGACCGTGAAGTGCGACGCGCTGCTCGTCGACACGATCTCCCGCTCCGACACGTACCCCTACGTCGACATCCGCGAGGACGACGTGTCGATGGGGCACGAGGCGACGGTCTCGAAGATCAGTGACGACCAGCTCTTCTACCTGATGTCCCGCGGCCTCACCGAGGACGAGGCGATGGCGATGATCGTGCGCGGCTTCATCGAGCCGATCGCCAAGGAACTGCCCATGGAGTATGCGTTGGAGCTCAACCGGCTCATCGAGCTGCAGATGGAGGGCGCGGTCGGATGAGCGGCCAGCGAAGCGGCTTGGGCCGCTCATCAGCATTGCAGTTTGGCTCAGGCCGACGCCGGAGCGAAGCGGAGGTGGCGGCATGAGCGCACCCGCCGTTTCCCCCACGTTGGTTCCTCCGAAGACCCGCGCGCAGCAGGTCCGCTCGTTCGACGTCGCCGACTTCCCGGCCCTCACCGGCCGGGAGGAGGAGTGGCGGTTCACCCCGCTCAAGCGCCTGCGCGGTCTCGCCACCATCGAGCCGGCCGCCGGGGGCGTCCCGGGCGCCACAGCCCCCAAGGCCGAGGCCGGTGAGCTGCCCGAGGGCGTGACCGTCGCGACCGTCGACCGCAGCGACGCCCGGGTCGGCTCGGCGCTGACCCCGTTCGACCGCATCAGCGCGCTCGCCGCCGGTGCCGCCGCCGAGGCGCTGGTCGTGTCCGTCGCGGCGAACACCGTGCCGGAGACCGCCGCCGTGGTGCGGCTGGTCGGGTCGAGCACCGAGGTCGCGTTCGGCCACACCGTGGTCGAGGTCGGCCGGCTCGCCGAGGCGACCGTCGTGCTGGAGCAGGTCGGCACGGTCACCCTCGCCGACAACGTCGAGGTGATCGTCGGCGACGCGGCCAGGCTCACCCTGGTCACCGTCACCGACTGGGACGCCGACGCCGTGCAGGCGCAGCACGTCCGCTTCCGGCTCGGCCGCGACGCCGCCGTCACGCACGTCCAGGTGACCCTCGGCGGCAGCGTTGTGCGGCAGTACACCAGCGTCGACTACACCGGCCAGGGCGGCGAGATCGACGCGTTCGGCCTCTACTTCGCCGACGCCGGCCAGCACATCGAGCACCGGTTGCTGGTCGACCACTCGGTGCCGGACTGCCGCAGCTTCGTGTCCTACCGCGGCGCGCTGCAGGGCCAGGACTCGCACACGGTGTGGGTCGGCGACGTGCTCATCCGCGCCGAGGCGACCGGCACCAGCACGTATGAGATCAACCGAAACCTGGTGCTGACCGACGGCGCACGCGCAGACTCGGTGCCCAACCTGGAGATCGAGACCGGTGAGGTCGTCGGCGCGGGTCACGCCAGCACCACCGGGCGCTTCGACGACGAGCAGCTGTTCTACCTGATGTCCCGGGGCATCCCGGACGATCAGGCCCGCAAGCTCGTGGTCCGCGGCTTCTTCGCCGAGCTGCTGCACAAGATCCCGGTCGAGTCGCTGCGCGACCGCCTGGGCGAGGCCATCGACACGCGGCTCGAGGCGGCCGGCGCGTGATCAAGGTCTGTGCGGTCACGGACGTGGCCAAGGGCACGGTGCAGCAGTTCGATGTCGAGGGCACCGAGATCGCGCTGGTACACGCCGACGACGACAACTTCTACGCCGTTTACGACGAGTGCTCGCACGCCGCGGTCGCGCTGTCCGAGGGCGAGGTCGACGGCTGCACCCTGGAGTGCTGGCTGCACGGCTCGCGCTTCGACCTGCGCACCGGCGAGCCGAGTGGCCTGCCGGCGACCGAACCGGTGCCGGTCTACCCCGTCGAGATCCGCGACGGCGACGTCTACATCGACTTGAACCCCAGTAACGGAGTGACGAAGTGAGCACGCTGGAGATCAGCAACCTGCAGGTGTCGGTGAAGCTGCCCGACGGCGAGCTGAAGCCGATCCTCGCCGGGGTCGATCTGACCGTCCGGGCGGGGGAGACCCACGCCATCATGGGCCCCAACGGCTCGGGCAAGTCCACCCTCGCGTATGCGATCGCCGGCCACCCGCGCTACGAGGTCACCGGCGGCAGCGTCACCCTCGACGGGCAGGACGTCCTCGCGATGACCGTCGACGAGCGGGCCCGCGCCGGACTGTTCCTCGCCATGCAGCACCCGGTCGAGGTCCCCGGCGTCTCCGTGGCCAACTTCCTGCGCACCGCGAAGACCGCGATCGACGGCCAGGCGCCGAAGCTGCGCACCTGGTCCGCCGAGCTGCGCGGCGCGATGGAGAAGCTGCACATGGACCCGGCGTTCGCCCAGCGCAACGTCAACGAGGGCTTCTCCGGCGGCGAGAAGAAGCGCCACGAGATCATGCAGCTGGAGCTGCTGCGGCCGAAGATCGCGGTGCTCGACGAGACCGACTCCGGCCTGGACATCGACGCGCTGCGCGTCGTCAGCGAGGGCGTCGAGCGGGTCCGTGAGAGCGGCGACACCGGGCTGCTGCTGATCACCCACTGGACCCGGATTCTGAAGTACATCAAGCCCGATCAGGTCCACGTGTTCGTCGGTGGACGCATCGTCGAGGAAGGCGGCCCGGAGCTGGCCGAGCAGCTCGAGGCCGAAGGCTACGAGCGCTACCTGGTCGGCGCGGAGCCCGCGACCCACGCATAGGGGAATTATGAACGCGCTGGATGTTGACGCGGTACGCAAGGACTTCCCGATCCTGGACCGGGAGGTCAACGGCAACCCGCTCGTCTACCTCGACTCCGGGAACACGTCGCAGAAGCCTCGCCAGGTGATCGACGCGGTCCGCGAGCACTACGAGCTGCACAACGCCAACGTCGCCCGGTCCGTGCACACGCTCGGCACCGAGGCCACCGAGGCGTTCGAGGGCGCCCGCGAGAAGGTCGCGGCGTTCGTCGGGGCGGGCACCGCCGCCGAGATCGTGTTCACCAAGAACTCGACCGAGGCGATCAACCTCGTCGCGCACGCGTTCACCGCCGTGGCGCAGGACCCGCGCCTGCGCCTCGGCCCCGGTGACGAGATCGTCATCACCGAGATGGAGCACCACTCCAACATCGTGCCGTGGCAGCTGCTCGCCCAGCGTACCGGCGCGACGCTGCGCTGGTTCGGCCTCACCGACGAGGGCCGGCTCGACCTGTCGAAGCTCGACGAGCTGATCAACGAGCGCACCAAGCTCGTCTCGGTGGTGCACTACTCCAACCTGCTCGGCACCATCAACCCCGTCGACGTCCTCGCCGCCCGGGCCCGGCAGGTCGGCGCGCTGGTGCTGCTGGACGGCTCGCAGTCGGTGCCGCACATCCCCGTCGACGTCACCGCGCTCGGCGCGGACTTCGTCGCGTTCACCGGCCACAAGATGCTCGGCCCGACCGGCATCGGCGCGCTCTGGGGCCGCTTCGAGCTGCTCGACGCCATGCCCCCGTTCCTCGGCGGCGGCTCGATGATCGAGACGGTCGCGATGACCGGCTCCACGTTCATGCCGCCACCGGCCCGCTTCGAGGCCGGCACCCCGCCGATCGCGGAGGCCGTCGGTCTCGGCGCGGCCGTCGACTATCTCACCGCGGTCGGCATGGAAGCGATCCAGGCGCACGAGAAGCAGCTCACCGCGTACGCCCTCGACGCCCTGGCCGCCACGCCGGACGTGCGGGTCATCGGCCCCACCGACACCGCGGACCGCGGCGCGACGATCTCGTTCACCGTTGAGGGGATCCACCCGCACGACGTCGGGCAGATCCTCGACGACGAGGGCGTGCAGGTCCGCGTCGGGCACCACTGCGCCCGGCCGACCTGCGTGCGCTTCGGCGTGCCGGCGACCACGAGGGCGTCGTTCTACCTGTACACGACGACGGCCGAGATCGACGCGCTGGCGCGAGGGCTGGAGCGGGTGCGGAAGGTCTTCGCATGAAGCTCGACCAGCTCTACCAGGAGATCATCCTGGATCACTACAAGCGGCCGCACGGCCGTGGCCTGCGTGACCCGTTCGACGCCGAGGCCCACCACGTCAACCCGACCTGCGGTGACGAGGTGACGCTGCGCGTGTCGGTCAAGGGCGACACCGTCGCGGACGTCTCGTACGAGGGCATGGGCTGCTCGATCAGCCAGGCCTCCGCGAGCGTCCTGCACGACCTGCTCAAGGGTGGCACGGTCACCGAGTCGCTGCGCCGGCACGAGGCGTTCGCCGAGCTCATGGGCGGCCGCGGCCAGGTCGAGCCGGACGAGGAACTGCTGGAGGACGCGATCGCGTTCGCCGGTGTCGCGAAGTACCCCGCGCGCGTCAAGTGCGCGCTGCTGCCGTGGATGGCGTACAAGGACGCGCTCAGCAGGGCCGTCGTTGTTGATGAAGGCCCAAACGAGGAGAAGGCATGACCGCGGTGCTCGCCGACATCGAAGAGGCGATGAAGGACGTCGTCGACCCCGAGCTGGGGATCAACGTCGTCGATCTGGGCCTCGTGTACGGCATCCACGTCGACGAGGAGAACGTCGCCACGCTGGACATGACGCTGACGTCCGCGGCGTGCCCGCTGACCGACGTCATCGAGGACCAGACCCGCCAGGCCCTGTGCACCGGCCCCGGCGGCGGCCTGGTCAGCGACATCCGGATCAACTGGGTGTGGCTGCCGCCGTGGGGCCCCGACAAGATCAGCGACGAGGGCCGCGACCAGCTGCGGGCCCTCGGCTTCAACGTCTAGTGCGCTGACCGCCGCTGGCACTGCGTGCGGCATCTGGTGGTCGTGTCCCGCCGGCCGGACCATCGTGGGATCGAAGTACCGGGCTGGTCGCCGGGGCGGCCACGGCTGTCCTTGGATCACGGGTGGTGTGGGGGATCGTCGTCCGGTGTGCGTGGGTGCGCTGCGCGGCGCTCAACGCTGAGGCGAACCGCGGTGCCCGCTCTGCACCCGTGATCGAGTCGTGTTCCGGTCGTCTGGGAGCCTGTTGCAGAATGGGCACCTCACGGAACGTATTGACAAAAACACGGCCGTGCTGGCCGCTCGCGGACGATCTGCATCCGCCGAGGGTCGCAACGACCCTCGGCGGACGTGACTTCCGCGATTCTGCAACAGGCTCCTGGACGACCACGACGCGACTTCGATCAACCAGGCAAGATCACAAGTGAGCCGGTCGCGATGGGCTTGACCACGTGCCGCGACCCGTCGGCGTGTCATCGTCGGCGCCGGGCAACGACACGCCGACGAGCGGCCGGGCGCCGTCGTGCCCGCGTGGGGACACGGAACCCAGCTGCACGAACAGCGGCCTGACCAACACGGCGGGGATCACACCAGCAGGACGACGGCGAGGACCGCGATCACGGCGCTGGAGGTCAGGGCCGTCCCCAGCCGGCCGCGGGGGCTGGTGAGCACTCTGCCCAGCAGGGTGCCGCCACCGGCGATCAGCAGCTGCCAGCTCGCCGACGCCACGAACGCGGCGAGCACCCACACGGTCTCGCCGGTCGCGGACAGCCCGTCGTCGGCCCGGCGGCCCAGGACCAGCGCGCCGAAGTACACGATGGTCGCCGGGTTGAGCAGGGTCAGGCCGAGCAGCGCGAAGTACGCCCCGACCGGGCGGCTCATCCGGCCGTCGGCGTCCCTGGCTCTGGCCGCGTCATGGCGGTGCCGCAGCGCGTCGGCGGCGGTCTTGGCGGCCAGCGCCAGCAGTACCGCCGCCGCGACCCACCGCAGCGGCGTCGAGATGGGCGCGATCAGCCCCGCGAGGGCGGCGCCGCCGAGGACGGCGACGACCGCGTAGATCCCGTCGGCGGTGGCGACCCCGAGCGCGGCGCCGGTGCCGGCCCGCCAGCCGCTGCGGGCGGCGAGGCCCGCGATCAGGGCGCCGATGGCACCGACCGGCACCGCTACCCCGTAACCGGCGAGCATCCCCGAGAGGATGACCTCGCCGAGGCCGGGGCTCACGACTGCGGCTTGCGGCTCGCCTCCGTCAGGGCGCCGGCCTGTCGCTTCGTCGCCTCGCCGGCGGCGGCGGGGACTGCAGGGCGGCGTCGGAAGCGAATCATGGCCTGCATCATGCCGACGCCGGTGCGGGGTCGCCACCGATATTCTTCAGCGCCTCGCGCCGGGACAGGCCGGACAGGTCAGGTTGGCCGGCGACGTACCGCCGGACCGCCTCAGGATCGGTCTTCGCGTACTCGCGCAGGGCCCAGCCGATCGCCTTGCGGATGAAGAAGTCCCGCTCGTGCCGCCACCGGGTGCAGTACGCGAACAGCCGCTGCGGGTCCGTGGCGGCGCGGTACCGCAGCTGGTGCAGGATCGCGGTCCGCACCACCCACAGGTCCTCGTCGGCGACCCAGGCGTCCATCGGGGTCCGGTCCTCGCGCACGACCGGCCCGACGACGTTCGCGGCGAGCGCGTCCACGGTGTCCCACCACGGCTTGGTGGTGATGAGCGTCCGCAGCGTGGGCAGGGCGCCGGGGGTCAGCGTCCCGGCGTGGCGGGCCAGCAGGTCGCAGGCGAAGTACTGGAACTCCCGCTCCGGCCGCGCCCAGCACTCCAGCGCCACCCGCAGCGGGTCGCCGGACGCGGTGAGGAACGGCCGGGCCAGCCGCCGCCGCAGCGGGCTGGACAGGCCGAGGAACTCGAACTGCTCGCGCATGTACGCGCGCATCGCCGCGGCCTGACCGGGGGCGGCATGCTCCCGGTAGACCGCGGCGAGGTCGTCGACCAGGGACCCAGGGGTCACAGGCTGCTGGTCGAGAACGTGTCGCACCGCTTCGGGTCGCCGCTGTCGAAGCCGGTCTTGAACCACTTCACGCGCTGCGCCGACGTGCCGTGCGTGTAGGAGTCGGGGTTGACGCCGCCGCCGGAGCGCTTCTGGATCGTGTCGTCGCCGATCGCCTCGGCCGCCTCGATCGCCTCGGCGATGTCCGAGTCGGTGATCGAGGTGAACAGCACCGCGTCGCCCTCACGGTCCTTGGTCTCCGTGGCGTGGTTGGCCCAGGTGCCGGCGTAGCAGTCGGCCTGCAGCTCCAGCCGCACCGAGCCCGAGGTCGGGCCGGTGTCGCCCTGCTGGACCTTGGCGTTGGTGCCGAGCAGGTTCTGGATGTGGTGACCGTACTCGTGGGCGATCACGTACGGCGCGGCGAACTCACCCTTGGCCCCGAACCGGCTGGACAGCTCGTTGTAGAAGGTCAGGTCGATGTACACCTGGCTGTCGGCGGGGCAGTAGAACGGGCCGACGCCGGAGTCCGCCTGGCCACAGCCGGTGTTGACCGAGCCGTTGAAGAAGTTGGTCTTCGCCAGCTGGTACTGCTTGCCGAACGCCTGCGGCAGCATGCTCGTCCAGTACGTCTGCACGGAGTTGACGTAGAGCACGTTGCGGCAGTCCGCGTTCTTGAAGCGGTCCTTGTTGGACTTGTCGCACTGCTGCTCGATGTTGCTGTTGTCGGCCTGCTGGTCGCCGCCCCCGCCGAGCATGCCGCTGCCGAAGAGGCCGCCACCGCCGCAGATCACCAGCGCCAGGACGACCAGCGTGATGATGAGGCCCGTCTTGCCGCCCCCGCCGATCGGGATGGGGATGCCGCCGATGCCGCCACCGCCACCGCCACCGCCGCCGCCTCTGGTCGACCCGCGCAGGTCGTTGACCTGGCTGCTGTCGAGATCGGCATCGTCGTTGAACTCCATGGCACACCTCGCTGAGGGGGGGGGAATCGACCGGCGTCTGCTCCGACCGGTACCCGATGATCTTGTGACGTAATCGTGTGGCGTCGCCGTGCTGTGTGCACGGTAGGATATGCGGGTGACTTGCATGCCTCGCACGCAGAGGGAGTGACCCCGGTTCCGCACCAGGAGTCTGTCCACCTTCCCTTTGAATATTGCGAGAGCGAGTCCTTCCTGTGATCACGACCACGGGTCTTGAGCTGCGCGCGGGCGCGCGCATCCTCCTCAGCGACATCAACCTGCGCATCCAGCCCGGCGACCGCATCGGTCTCGTGGGGCGCAACGGTGCCGGCAAGACCACCACCCTCAAGGTCCTCGCCGGTGAGGGCACCCCGCACGCCGGCTCCGTCGAGCGCCGCGGCCCCGTTGGCTACCTGCCGCAGGACCCGCGCACCGGCGACCTCGACGTGACCGCCCGCGACCGGGTCCTGTCCGCCCGCGGCCTGGACACCATCTACGCCGAGATGAAGGCGCTCGAGGACCGCCTCGGCGACGACGAGCGGCTGATCCGGCGATACGGGCAGCTCGAGGACCAGTTCGCCGGCCTGGGCGGCTACGCGGCCGAGGCCGAGGCGGCCAGGATCTGTGCCAACCTGGGCCTGCCCGACCGGGTCCTCGCGCAGACCATCGGCACGCTGTCCGGCGGCCAGCGGCGCCGCATCGAGCTGGCCCGCATCCTGTTCCGCGACGCGGCCGCGACCGGCGGCGGCATCCTGCTGCTCGACGAGCCGACCAACCACCTCGACTCCGACTCCATCGCCTGGCTGCGCAACTTCCTGTCCAGCCACAAGGGCGGCCTGGTCGTGATCTCCCACGACGTCGAGCTGCTCGACGCGATCGTCAACAAGGTGTGGTACCTGGACGCCAACCGCGCCACGATCGACTTCTACAACCTGAGCTGGAAGCTGTACCAGCAGCAGCGCGAGACCGACGAGAAGCGCCGCAAGCGGGAGCGCGCCAACGCCGAGAAGAAGGCCGGCGCCCTGATGGCGCAGGCCGACAAGATGCGGGCCAAGGCGACCAAGACCGTCGCCGCGCAGAACATGGCCCGCCGCGCCGAGCGCATGCTGGGCGACCTGGAAGAGGTCCGGGTCTCGGACAAGGTCGCGAAGGTGCGCTTCCCCAACCCCAAGCCCTGCGGCAAGACCCCGCTGACCGCGTCGGGGCTGTCGAAGACGTACGGCTCGCTCGAGATCTTCGTGGACGTCGACGTGGCCGTCGACCGCGGCTCCCGGGTGGCGATCCTCGGGCTCAACGGCGCCGGCAAGACCACGCTGCTGCGGATGCTCGCCGGCGAGCTGGAGCCCGACACCGGCGAGGTGCACGCCGGGCACGGCCTGCAGCGCGGCTACTACGCCCAGGAGCACGAGCAGCTCGACGTCGACCGCACCATCCTGGAGCTGATGCGCTCCGCCGCCCCCGACCAGAACGACACCGAGCTGCGCAAGATCCTCGGCGCGTTCCTGTTCACCGGCGACGACGTCGACAAACCCGCCGGGGTGCTGTCCGGCGGTGAGAAGACCCGGCTCGCGCTGGCGACCCTGGTCTGCTCCGGCGCCAACGTGCTGCTGCTCGACGAGCCGACGAACAACCTCGACCCGATCAGCCGGGAGCAGGTGCTGGACGCGATCGCCCGCTACCCGGGGGCGATCGTGCTGGTCACGCACGACCCCGGCGCGGTGACGGCCCTGAAGCCCGACCGGGCGATCCTGCTGCCCGACGGCGTCGAGGACGCGTGGAGCGACGACCTGCTGGAGCTGGTGGAGCTCGCCTGAGCCCTCTTACCAGGGTGTGATCAATAGCGCTTCGATGACGATGGCTGAGGCTGCCCCCACCGCCGTGAGCAGCAGCGGGGTCGGGGGCAGCTCGCCGGCCGGCTTCTCCGGCGCCACCACGGCGACGGTCAGCCAGGGGAAGAACGGCAGCCACGCGTGCTCCACCCCGCCCCTGGCCAGGCCCGCGGCGATGGAGAACATCACGGCCGTGCCCGCGCCCACCAGGAACGGCCAGGCCGCGGTGTTGCGCAGCTTCCGCGCGCTGGCCACGATCGCCGGGCCGGTGGCCAGCAGCAGCACCACCACGCTGATCGCGCTCCACCACAGCACCGACCGGTACGGCGCGATCCGGCTAGCGTAGTCGGTCTCCGCGGCCACCAGGCCGTCGGCCCAGCCGAAGCCGAGCAGCTGCGCCCCGAGCACCGGCACCAGCGCGCCGAGGCCGGTCACCACGTTGAGGAACGCGCGGCGGCGGGCGAAGTAGACGCACACGATCGACAGGCCCAGCCACGGCGCGGAGTACGAGAACAGCGCCGCCACCCCAGTCAGCAGGCCGGCGGTGAGTGCCCAGCCGGACGCCGCCCAGCCGCGGACCCTGGTGCGACTGGCCCGCAGGCCCGCCACGATCGCCGCGGCGCCGAGCGTGGCCACCAGGCCGTCGAGGCTGACCGCCACCCAGATCGCGTACGGGGCGAGCACGAGCACCGGCAGGTACCGCCGCGCGGCCGCCTCGCCGACCGAGTCCCGTACCGCCGACAACACCAACGGAATCGTAAGCGCCGATAGGGCGGTGATGAGGAATCCAAGGACGACGTGGTTGTCGACACCGATTCGGTCGGCCAGCCACAAAAACACGACGGGGCCCGGCGGATGGCCGCGGGAGGCGACGGAGTGCGCCGACGCGTCCGCCGTGAAATGTCTGAGGTATCCGAGCGGATCGTCACCCACCCGTCTTACGTCACCCAGGTATTCCTCCGGTGAACCCAGGGCTTTCGTAAGACCCGACCAGCCATCGACAAGCGCCAAAGCGATAGCCCACGTCAGGCCGGCGGTGTACCCGAAAAGCTGAATTTCTCGCCAAGATCGTCGCTGGAGAGCGCCATGTGACGCAAACCACAGTAACGCGGCGGCCACCAGTGGCGCTAGCACGCTGCCCGGTCCGACCCTGATCTTGTACCTGCCGAGGAAGGGGGCGCTGGCGGTGCCCAGACGGGCGTCGAGCTGCACCGCGAGGGCGGCGAGCGCGAGCCCGAGCAGGCCGAGGACAGCCCAACGCAGCGCATCGCGGCGCTCACGATACGCAGTCCACGGTCGGTCGGTGAGGGGTTCGCTCATCACGGCGCATCACGGTATCGGGTAGGCGACAATGCTGTGCGTGTCGGTTGGCGTGCCGTCGATATCTAGCGCATGATCGTTCGAGGCGGTCTAATAGGTGGGACCGCACCAACCGCTCTGTCTGGGACGTGAGGGATCAGCATGGCAGCCACCGCCACCACCAGCACCGAGAAGGGTCGCCGGATCGTCGGCGCCGAAAGGCAGACGCTGGCGAAGGACCTCGTGAAGCGGTACACCAACGGTGAGAGTATCCGCGCGCTCGCCGCTTCTACCGGTCGTTCCTATGGATTCGTGCACCGGGTGCTGACCGAATCTGGCGTTCAGCTTCGTCAGCGTGGCGGTGCCCGGCGCCGCAAGAAGGCATGAACGCCGCTCCCACGTCGGGAGAGGCGCGTTTCGACGTTGACGGGCCGGTTGCGACGGTGACGTTGGACCGGCCCGAGGTCCTCAACGCGCAGACACCCGCGTTGTGGGCCGACCTCCGGACGTTCGGCCGCTCACTGCCGGGCGACGTCCGGGTGGTGATCGTGCGCGGATCCGGGCGGGCCTTCTCAGCCGGGCTCGACACCTCGGTCGCCGCGACGATGCTCGGCGGCGTCTCCGAAGCGCAGATCGCGCAGTATCAGGAGGCGTTCGCCTGGCTGCGGCAGCCGTCGCTCATCTCGATCGCGGCGGTGCACGGCCACGCCATCGGCGCCGGTTTCCAACTCGCCCTCGCCTGCGACTTCAGGGTCGTGGCCGAGGACGTCAAGTTCTGCATGGCCGAGGTCACGCTCGGGCTCGTCCCGGACCTCGGAGGCACCAAACGGCTCGTCGAGCTGGTCGGTTACGCGCGGGCACTCGAGCTGTGCGTGACCGGCCGGCGCGTCCCGGCCGCCGAGGCCTCGCAGATCGGCCTGGCGAACGTCGTGGTGCCGGCCTCGTCGCTGTCCGACGCCGTCAGTGATCTCACCGCCGCGGTCCTCGCGGGCTCCCGCGACGCGGTCGTGGAGATCAAGGCGCTCATCGCCGCGGCCGGCGGGCACACGTTCGCCGAGCAGGAGGCGGTCGAGCGGGCCGCGCAGATCCGGCGCATCCAGGACCTGTCGGGTCTGGGCGAGTAGCGGTTTTGTCGTACCCCCCGGGCATGCTTGGGTGAACGTTCTGGGCGACCCGGGGGTGGGCAATGACTCCGTCGAGCGGCATGGCGGGCTGGGAGACGCTGCGCTCGCTGCGTAAGGCCGACGAGCTGGCGGGCAAGCGGCTGGCCCGCGGCACGGCGAAGCGGATCCTCGCCTTCGCGCGGCCCTATCGCGGCGACATCACCGTCTTCCTGGTCACCGTCGTGCTCGGCGCGGCCATCGGCGTCGCCACCCCCTATCTCGCCGGCGAGGTCATCAACAAGATCAATGCCGGGGGCCCCGACGCGGGTGCCGCGGTGGTGCGGGTCGCGCTGCTCATCGGCGCGCTGGCCGTGCTCGACGCGCTGCTGTCACTGGTGCAGCGGTGGTATTCGGCGCGCATCGGCGAGGGCATCATCCTGTCGCTGCGGACCCAGGTCTACGGTCACGTGCAGCTCATGCCGCTGCAGTTCTTCACGCGCACGCAGACCGGCGCGCTGGTCAGCCGGCTCAACAACGACGTGCAGGGCGCGCAGCGCGCGTTCACCTCGACCCTGTCCGGCGTGGTCAGCAACGTCATCCAGCTCGTGCTGACCGCCGCTGTGATGGTCACCCTGTCCTGGCAGGTGACCCTGCTGTCGCTGGTCATGCTGCCGGTCTTCATCCTCCCCGCCCGCCGCGTCGGCAAGCGCCTGGCCGCGATCACCCGCGAGGCGTACCAGCTCGACGCCACCATGAACGCGACGATGACCGAGCGCTTCGGCGTCGCCGGCGCGCTGCTGGTGAAGCTGTTCGGCCGCCCCGAGACCGAGGCGTCGCGCTTCGCCGAGCGGGCCGGGCGGGTCCGCGACATCGGCATCCAGACCGCGATGTACAGCCGCGTGTTCTTCGTCAGCATGCTGCTGGTCGCGTCGCTCGCGCAGGCCCTCACCTACGGGCTCGGCGGCTGGTTCGCCGTGCACGGCCAGATCACCGCCGGCACCGTCGTCACCCTGGCGCTGCTGCTCACCCGGCTCTACGGGCCGCTCACCGCGCTGTCCAACGTGCGGGTCGACGTGATGAGCGCGCTGGTGTCGTTCGAGCGGGTCTTCGAGGTGCTCGACCTGACCCCCGGCATCGCCGAGCACCCCGCCGCCCGCCCGCTGCCGGCCGGCGCAGCCAAGGTCGAGTTCCGCGACGTGCATTTCCGCTACCCGAGCGCCGCCGAGGTCTCCCTCGCCTCCCTGGAGGACGTCGCCTCGCTGGACCGCACCGTCACCGACGAGGTGCTCAAGGGCGTGTCCTTCACCGTCGAGCCGGGGCAGATGGTCGCGCTCGTCGGCCCCTCCGGCGCCGGCAAGTCCACCACCGCCATGCTCGTCCCGCGCGTCTACGACGTCACCGCCGGCGCCGTGCTCGTCGGCGACGTCGACGTCCGCGAGGCCACCCTGCAGTCCCTGCGCGACACCATCGGCGTCGTCACCCAGGACTCCCACCTCTTCCACGAGACCATCGCCGACAACCTGCGCTACGCGAAGCCCGACGCCACCGACGAGGAGATCCGCACCGCCCTGCGCCGCGCCCAGGTCGGCGACCTCGTCGACTCCCTCCCCGACGGCCTCGACACCGTCGTCGGCGAGCGCGGCTACCGCTTCTCCGGCGGCGAGAAGCAACGCATCGCCATCGCCCGCCTCCTGCTCAAGGCCCCCTCCATCGTCATCCTCGACGAGGCCACCGCCCACCTCGACTCCGAGTCCGAGGCCGCCGTCCAGCGCGCCCTCGCCGAGGCCCTGACCGGCCGCACCGCCCTCGTCATCGCCCACCGCCTGTCCACCATCCGCGACGCCGACCAGATCCTCGTCGTCGACGACGGCCGCATCGTCGAGCACGGCACCCACGATTCGCTGGTCGCGGCGGCCGGCCTGTATGCCGAGCTGTACCGGACCCAGTTCGCCGTCGTCGACTCTCCCCGGCCGTCCACCACCACGTTCCCGCCGGACCCCCTGCCCACCCCCATCCCGTAATCCCTGACGCCACCAGCCTGGCCGCTGCACCGGCGCCGGCCCGCGCCGTCGCGCGGGGGCGGGCTCGACCTGATTTGCCGCTCCGGTGCGTTGGGCTGCAGCAAGGGCCGGGGCTCAAGCCACCGCCGCGCCGGGCCGTGCCCCGGCTGCGGCGAGGCGGGCTGGGGCGGGCTGGGGCGGGCTGGGGCGGGCTGGGGCGGGATGTGCTGCCGGGCGGGGTGGCACGGGCTCCGCGGGGTCGCGCCCTTTTTCTACCTGTTGCGGTCGCTCCCGCCGAGTTGGGTCAAGTTCGCGGGATGGTGTGCGAATCGCCCATATTTGTGGCGGTTGATGGTGTGGAGATGGTCACCGCTTGAGCGTTCGAACTGCTGCGTTGCATGGTGAAGGCATTCCCCGAGTGTTCATGTCCGCGGAGGCCGGCGCGGTGTGCGCCACCCACTGCGGCGAACGCACGAACCAGCGCAACGGTCGTCGGCAGCGGGACTGGGACAACCGCGCCGGCACGGTCGAGCTCGCGATCGCGGAGTTGCGGCACCGTCGTACTTTCCCGAGTGGCTGTTGCAGTGTTTGACGCCCACCGCGACCTGGTCTCAGCTATCGGCGCGGCCGCTGCCTGACTCAACCACCCCGGATCGGCGCTGGCTGTCTCCCGCACCATCAACGCAGACGCGGCCCGGGGCAGCGGTTTTCACAACGCGGTGTCCTGGTGGGGTCAGGGGACCAGGGATCCACCGGGTTGCAGGGATCCACCGGGTTGTGCCGGGTTGCGGCGCTGCCCGGACTCCGTTGAGCCGCGTTTTCCGTGCGGTCGTGCCGCTGTGCTGCCGGGGCCGCCGCCTCGCCACTGCTCGCCGCTCCGCCGGGCCGCTCCGCCGGGCCGCTCCGCCGGGCCGCTCCGCCGGGCCGCTCCGCCGGGCCGCTCCGCCGGGCCGCTCCGCCGGGCCGCTCCGCCGGGCCG
>NZ_JBFAIC010000070.1:0-19693 GCF_040654515.1 Dactylosporangium sp. NPDC050688 | reverse complement strand
GCTCCAGCCGCGGTGCCGATCCGTCGCTGTGCTGGAACTGCCGCCACGCGAGAGGCTGCCGTCTCACCGCTTGGCGCCACTGTCCTGGACCGTTCCACCCGCGGCGCCGTTCCGCCGCGTCCAGGCCGGAGGTGCCTGCTGGGTCACCGGCACCACCAGGCACGGCAGCCCGGAGCCATGCGCTTCTCCGTCAAAGCTTCACCACCGACGAGACCGAGCCGCCGACCCCCGTCCTGCGACTCGCTGCCACCACCTGATCCACCGCCAACCCGGCAGGTCGCTGTTGCCATACGGCCCCAGCGATCCACCGGGCTGCATTAACCACTCCGAGTCGGCCTGGCAAGAGCAAAGCAGTAATGGTGACCAGAACCACTCGCGCCGTTCCGAAGTGCCGATCGACAAAGCTCGACGTCACACCGTACGAAGTCGACGTTCGTCAATGTGTTTATTTGTGTTCGTTTGTGCTGGAGTCGGATTGGGGCTGTCGGTCCGGAATGTGTGGCTGAAAGGGCGATCGGCGGGTCACGCGAGCAGCGGCCAGCCGAGCTGCGCCGTGCTGGCCAGCAGGGCGGGCGTCTGCGGGTAGTTCTGGCTCGGCAGCTGCACCCTGATCGCCCGCAGCCAGTCCCGGTACGTCGCCCCCGCCGGCAGGGCCGCCAGGGCGGTCAAAGCCACGTACGTGAACGCGCCGTTCGGGCGGCCCGCGAACGTCGCGTCGTAGGAGTACTCGGTGTCGCGGCAGGCGGACAGCAGCAGCGCCGCGGAACGGGGGCGGGACCGCACGGGGCCGCGGCCAGTGGCGGCGGCCGGCACGGTGAGGAACGTCGACGGGGCCAGGAACCGGCTGGAGCAGCGATCGTCGCCCAGCGGACGGCTCAGCCGGGTGAGCGTGCCCGAGTGGCAGGAGTCGGAGATGAGCACCGTCCGTACGCCGGGTGCGGCCGCGGCGAAGAGGGTGAACAGCTCGTCGTCCAGCAGCGGGCCGTTCGCCGCGATGTCGTGCGGGCAGATGGCCTCGTCGCGGCCGTCGGGCTCGTCGCCGTCGAGGTCGGGTACCCAGGTGCCGTGGCCGGAGTACGTGACAACGACCGCGTCGCCGGAGCCGGCCCGGGCCAGCAGGTCGGCGACGCCGGTGCGGATCGCGGCGCCCGATGCCGCGTCGTCGAGCAGGGTGCGCACCGCGAAGCCGCGGGCGGTCAGCGCGCCGGTCCAGTCTGCGGCGTCGTTGCGGCAGCCGTACAGGTCGCTGGAGACGCCCGGGTAGTCGTTGATGCCGATGCAGAGTGCGAGTTTCATCGTGTACCCCCATGATGTGAACCTTCTGTAGTGAAGGCGTCACAGGAGGGTGAGAAGGTTCAACCGGCGCCGAAGCAGACGAACGGGGTCGCCTCCGGCAGGTCGGCCAGGGCGCGGGCGGGCGAGACGCCGGCGGCGACGGCGCGGTGGTAGTGCGCCATGACCTTGGGGCCCAGCTCGTCGGGGATCCTGGCGACGCTGGCCACGACGTTGGCGGTGCCGGCGTGCAGCAGGGCGGCGGTGAACCCGACCAGCTCGTCGCCGGCCCGCACGACCGCGCGGCCGACGTCGCAGGCCGACAGCACGACCTGGGCGGGGGCGGTGCCGAGGCGTTGCAGCTCGTACGCGAGCAGTGGCCCGTCGCCGAGTTCCAGCCGGGAGAACAGGACGTTCTGCGTGTCGTGGTGGCCGTGCGCGGCGACGTGGACGACCTGCGCGGCGTCCATGCCGGCCAGGACACCGGTCGCGGTGGCGGCCCCGCCCCGCAGCACCCGCCCGTGCGGGTAGAGCGCCGCGATCGCGTCGATCTCGGCGTCGGCGTGCACGAGGTCGGGCCCGGCGACCAGCAGCGGTACGCCTTTCGCCGCGGCATTGTCCACGGTACGGGCGGCAAGCCACACCGACGCCGACGGCGCCACGGACACCGGGCGCCTCCGCAGGCTGGGCAGCAGCCCCCAAGGCAGGACGGCGAGCTGCCTGGTCGGCACGAGGACCACGTCGTGATCGCCGAGCGCGGCCAGTACCGGCGCGATCAATGCCTGATCGAGCGCGGCGGCCTGCCGGTCGGCGCTGGCCCGCACGACCGCGGCAAGTCTCGCCGGCAGGCGCTGGTCGGCGGCGGTGTCGAGGTCGCTGAGCAGGCGGCGGACCGTCTCGGCCACCGGCAGGTACGCGCCGAGCTCGACGGACGTGATCGACCCGCCGGCCAGGACGAGGGCGTGCAGCCGGTCGCGGCGCACGAGGTAGGTGACCATGCACCGGCCGGCGCGGGCCAGCTCGGCGAGGACCTCCGCGCCGGTGGCGGCGCCGTGCCCCTCCTCGGTGTGCCCCGCCCACCAGCCCTGCCGGCGGATCGCCTGCTCCAGCTCGGCGCAGCGGGCCCGCAGCAGCGGCTCGGCCCGCCCTTCGAGCTCGGCGAGCCGCACTGCCCGGCGCAGCTGGCGCAGCTCCGCGAGGGCCTCCGCGACCTGCGGGTCCTGCGGCGGCAGGACCGAGCGGATGCGGAACGACTGGGCGCGGGAGCGTTCCGACCAGTTGAACACCAGGCTCGGCGGGCCGAGATCCCAGGAGATGTCCAGCCCGTACGCGCCGAGATCCGCCCCGAGCGCGGCGACGCTGCTCTGCAGTTCCAGGCTGCCGAACCGGCGCCGGTGCTCCTGCAGGGTCGCCAGTCCCTTGCGCAGCTCCTGCAGGGCGGCCCGCGGCCGGCCGTCGGCGCGGTGCAGCTCGGCCCGGGTGAGGCGGCGCAGGAGGTGGGTGTCGAGGGGTACGTCCCCCGGCAACACCCGCCGCGCGGCCGTCCGGTGCTCCGCGGTTGGCGTGTCACCGGCGGCGATCCGGGCGCGCAGCGCGAGAAGCTCGGCACTGCCGGCGTCGTGGCGCAGCCCGAGACCGCGCAGCGTCGCGGCGAGCAGGGTGGCCCGCCTGGCGACGGCGAGCAGCTTGCGCCGCGCGGCGGGGGTCGTTGTGGGGTGGGCTGTTTCAGCGGTTTTCGCGGTGCGGGAGGCGGCCGCGACCGGCGAGGGCTGCGCGGCGGTGGGCACGGGTGGCGGGGGTGCCGCGGGTGGCGCAGGCGGTTCAGCGGGCGAAGGCGGCGCGGCGGCGGGCGCGGAGGGTGCCGGGCGCGGGAGGTCGGTGACGGGTGGTGGCTGGGTGGCGGCGGCGAGGTCGACGCGGACCTGGAGGGCGGCGGCCAGGGCGGCCCAGGCGCGGTTGCGGCGGCGGGTGAAGCGGGCCCTGGCGCGGGCGCTCCACAGGGCTGCGGCGGTCAGGTCGCCGCTGCCGAGGGCGGCCTGGGCGCGGGCCAGTTCGGCCTCGCCGAGGTCCTGGCTGAGGCGGTGCCGCTTGAGCAGGTCGATGGCGTGGTCGAGCTCGTCCGCGGCGGCGGTGTCGAGGCCAGCGCCGAGGAGGGCGCGGGCGCGGTCGAGCATGGAGATGGCGAGGAAGCCGTCGGCGCCGAGGCGGCGCAGCGAGTCGGCGGCGGTGTCGAACGTCTGCAGCGCCGCGGGCACGTCGCCACCGGCCAGAGCGCAGTAGCCGAGGTTGTGCTCGACCTTGGCGGCGAGCAGGTCGAGCCCGTGGGCGACCGCGAGGTCGCGGCACAGGCGCAGGTCGGCGCGGGCGAGCCGGACCCGGCCGGCGGTGAGGTGCACGACGCCGCGGTTGAGCAGGGTGCGCGCGAGGACCGCCGGCTCGCCGTGCTCCTGCAGGACGGGCACGGCCGCGTCGAGCAGCTTCAGCGCGGCGTCGATCTGGCCGACGCGCAGCAGGAGCAGACCCCGCTGCTGCAGGACGGTGCCGACGTCGGTGAGGTCGGCGAGGGTCTCGGCCCGGTCGAGCAGCGCCAGGCCGAGGTCGGTGCTGCCCTGCTCGGCCTCGGCGTGGGCGAGGGTCAGCAGGAGTCGCGCGGCGAGGGCGGGCCGGGACGGTTCGCCCTCGGGCCAGCCGAGCAGCCACAGCGCCTCCGTGGCCCGCCGCGCCGCGGTCGCGGGCTGCCCGGCGGCGCCGGCGCGCACGGCCGACTTGTGCAGCCGCGCCGCCCGGACCACTTCCCGCGGCTCCGCCGCCGCGGCATCGGCGCCCGGCATCGCGACCCGCACGGCGGGCTCGGTCCCGGGCGCGCCGACGGCCCGCGCGGGGTCGCGCGGGTCGGCCTGGCTGGGCGGCTCCTCGGCTACACCACGAACGATGGCGTCACCACCGTGCGGGCGCCATCGGCCGCTTGGTCCGTCGTCGGGTGGACGCGGATCTGCACCTCGCCCCGGGTCACCCGTTGCGCGGCGAAACGGCCGCCCTCGTCGGTGTCCATGGTCTGGGGCCCGTCGACGGTCCGCAGCTCGATGCGGCACGGCGACGGGGGCGCGAGCCAGCCGTCGAGGCGGACGGTGCCCTTCGCGCCAGGGGTCCACTCGACCATGATCGTGAGGCTGGCGGACTCGAACGTGGCGCGGGTCGTCGCCTCGTCGCCGCGGACCCCCGCCAGGGCAGCGGCGGGGGGTTGCGGGACGAGCCAGCAGACCTCGATGTCGAAGCCGGTGACGCTGAGGGAGAACAACAGGTCGGCGGGGACCGGGTCGAGGCGGCCGACGATGCGGCGCAGGTCGGCGAGGAGGATGTCGTCGTCCATCGGTGCTACCCCGGGAACTCGTCGAGGGCCCGCAGCGCCCGTTGCGTGGTGGACTTCGCGTCGAGCTGGTCGAGGCGCAGCTGCGAGTCCCCGGCCGCGTTGGCCAGCAGCAGCGCGGCGACCTCGGCGGCGCCGAGCCCGGCGGCGAACGAGCTGCCGCTCCACAGCGCGAACCCGCGGGTGTAGTCGTCGGCGTCGAGGGTCTCCCGGCGCGTGGGGCGGCCGCCGGCGTTGCCCGCCTGGGTGGCGAAGGCGGCGCTGCGGCTGCCCTGGATCTTCGGGTACGTGCTGACCAGCGCCGACCCGGGTGCCCAGTACCGCACCCAGGGGCCGTCGTTGCTGAACATGGCCTTCGCGTCGTTGGGCTGGAACGCCCCGACACTCATCACCGGCAGCTCCCCGTCGCACGGCAGCGCCGCGGGGTAGAACTCGCGCGACGTGCCGTCGTTGCCGGCCGCGGCGACCACGACGACCCCCGCGGCCAGCAGCCGGTCCACGTGTTCCTGCAGCCGGATGGTGTACGAGCCGTCCGCCGCGTTCTCCACGTAGTACCCGAGCGACAGACAGACGACGTCGACCATGCGCCCGCCGGTGCCGGCCTGGGCGGCCTCGACGTCGTCGGCCAGCTTGTCGAGCGCGATGAGCAGGTCGCTCTCGTAGACGACGCCGTCGCTGTGCATGATCCGGATCTGCAGGACGGTCGCGTCGGGGGCGACCTGCCGGACGAGCCCGCCGATGAACGTGCCGTGGCCGGTGTGGGTGCCGAACTCGCCGGCGAGGGAGCCGGTCCTGATCTGCCGCTCCCACGCGTCGCGGATGCGCTGCAGCTGGTGCCCGTCGGCGATGAGCTGGTCCTGCGCGGCGAGGATCGCGGCCTGCAGCTCGGCGTCGACGGCGGTGAACCCGTCCTCGGGCAGCGGCGAGCCGAACGCGGGCACGTCGAGCCACTCGTGCGGGGCGATGCCGGTGTCGAGGACCGCCACGACGGGCCGCCGGTCGCCGAGCTCCGCGGCGGTGCGCCGGCGCGGCGGCGGCAGGACCAGGTCGACCGGCCGGCGGCCGGCACCCCCGGCCAGGCGCCAGGCGCTGCCCTCCGTCATCGGGGACCCCTCCGTCATGGGAGAGCCCTCGGTCATGGGGGAACCCTCCGTCATCGGAGAGCCTTCGGTCATGGGGGAGCCCTCGGTCATCGGCGCGCCGCCGATGGTGGCGCCGAAGAGCAGGTGGTCCAGCGACAGGTGGGCGCCGTGGCCACTGGCCCGCAGCGCCTTCAGCGCGGCCCACGCGTCGACGGACTCGGGGTCGGCGCCGTGCGCCGCGACGAGCTGCACGGCCCGCACCCGCCGCCGGACGGCCCGTTCCCTGGCCGTCCGGTCAGGCCCGTCCGGTCCGTGCGACCCGGAGCCGCCCGCATGCCCGTGGTGTCCGTGGTCGTGCGCGGACGGGGCGAGGCGCATGCCGGTCGCCGCGAGGGTCCGGTTGCAGCGCTCAAGAGCCTCCGGCTGCTGCGCCGCCGGGTCGGTCGACAGCAGGACACCGGCGCGGTAGACCGTCGGGGCGGACGCGCCGTCACCTGGCTCCAGGACCCGGGCGCCGTGCCGGCGCAGCACTGCCGCGGACGGCAGCCAGGGCGTCGAAGGGGTGTCGTTGTCGTCGCCGAGGTCAGCCTGCGCGTCCCCCGTCATCCGCCGGCAGCGTAACTGCATGTGGCTCTCCGTCCCCGCGGGGCGCCGCCGATTGATGACAGCACCGTCTCACCTCACTAGAGGGCCTCCGGGCGGCGGCTGATACAGCAATTTCAGAACGCGCTGATGACCCCCGCCGCTGGCGGGCACGGTCACGCAGCCCGAGATCCATGCCGGGATCTCAGGGCCGGTCCTGGGGCCGGTCCTGGTGGCGGCCCGCGGTGTGCCGGCGCAGCCAGGCGGCGACCCGGCCGCGCGGGACGGGGGCGGAGGCGCCGTCGTAGGCGAACGCGGCCTCCCGCTCGGCGAGCTCCCCACGGGCCAGGGGCGGCAGGGTGTCCCGCACGGTGCGGGCGAAGTCCCAGCCGTCGCGCAGCGACCCCTGCGGCGGCCGGCCGCCGGCCCACGCGGCGAACGCGGAGGTCCACCGGTCGCCGAACGCCGCGGCCAGGAACGGCCAGGTCCGGGACACCTCGCCGGCGCGTTTGCGGCGCAGGGCGGTGCGGGTGGCCCGTACACCTGCCGCAGCGAACCCAGCGGGAATCTCACCGCCGGCGACGAGCGCCTCCACCAGCGCCCGCTGCTCGTCCGCCAAGGTCATGCCGTCACCGTGATCCGGGGCAGGCCGGCGGCGGCGCTGAGGGCGTCGAGCTCGCGGGTCAGGTCGGCGGCGGGCGGGTAGTGGCCGTCGCGCTCCAGCATGAGCGCCGGTGGGACGGTCCGCGCGCACAGCTCCTTGACCAGGTCGAGGACCTCCGGCGGGGTCGCGTCGGTGTGGGTGTCGTGGTAGAAGCCGTCGTGTTCGGCGCCTCCGGCGACGTGCACGTAGGCGATCCGCTCCAGCGGCAGCGCGTCGAGCAGGGCGGTGGGGTCCTCGCCGCGGTTGCGGGCGTTGGCGTACACGTTGGCGACGTCCAGCAGCAGCCCGCAGCCGGTCCGGTCGAGGATCTCGGTGAGGAACTGCGCCTCGGTCAGCTCCGGGTCGGGCCAGTCGAACAGCGCCGCGATCGGTTCGAGGGCGAGGGCCACGCCGCCGAGCGCGGCCCGGGTCCGGCGGACGTTGGCGACGACCGCGTCGACCGCCTCGCGGGTGCGGGGCACCGGCAGCAGGTGCCCCGCCTCGACGCCGCCCGCCCGCACGAACGCGATGTGCTCGCTGACCAGCGGCGAGCGCAGCAGCTCGGCGCAGCGGGCCAGGTGCGCGGCGCGGGCGTCGTCGACGGGCTCGGCGCCGCCGAGGGACAGCCGTACGCCGTGCGGCACGACCCGCACGCCGCGCTCGACCAGGTTCATCAGCAGCTGCGGCGGGTGCGCCGGGTGGACCGACTCGGCGACGACCTCGGTGAAGCGCAGCCCGGGCAGGGCGGCGACGTACCCGGCGATCTCCGGCCGCCAGCCGATGCCGATCGTCGCCCCCGTGCCCGCCGGCTGGGTCATCCGCCGCACCCGCCTCCGCCGCCACCGCAGCTGCTGCCACCGCCGCCGCACGAGCTCGACGAGCCCGAGTCGGAGCTGCCCCAGCCGCCGTCGCTGCCCCCGCCGCTGCTGCCGCCGCTGCTCATCGCGACGTTGCGCTGCAGCTCGGCGGCCTCGGCGAACTCGGGGTCGGCGAGGAAGAACGCGCCGGCGCCGTACAGCCCGACGCTGAGCGCCGCCGCCTCGGGGCCGTAGGTCGACCAGGACGGCGACTGGCGCGGCGCCAGGTGCGCCGTCCGGGCCCGCATCTGGGCCAGCAGGCGCCTGCCGTTGGTGGTGGTCCGCGGTACCCGCCAGAACAGCAACGCGATGATCACGACCGGGATGACCAGCAGGATCAGGAAGCCGACCGGGCGGTCGTTGGCGATGCCGGCGACGATGCGGGCGACCCCCAGGGCGGCGGCGGCGAAGACGATGAACGACGCGATCCGCACGCCCCGGCGGCGGTCCTCGTCCATCAGCCAGCCGGCGAGGGTGAGCTGCTCCTCGGTGCGTCGCAGCACGCCCGACACGGCGGCGTCGGTCTGCACGCTGCGGACGGGGACGCGGCGGCCGGCGGCGGCGTGGACGGCCCGGTCGAGCTCGCCGGCGCCCGTCGGGACGCGCCCGGCCTGCCGCAGCGTGCCGCGGGCATTGGTGTCGACGGCGCCCGCGGCCCGCAGCGCGGCCAGCGAGCTGTAGACGGCCAGCCGCCGGTCGCCGTTGAGCAGCGCGGCCTGGGTCGGGGTCAGGTCCCGGGCACTGCGCAGCGAGGGGCCGCGCAGGTGACCGCGCCGCCAGATGAGCGCGGTGATGATCGCGAGTGCGGCGAGCCCGGCGTACAGCCACAGGAAGTCCGGGCCGGCGATGCCCCAGGTGTCCCCGGGCCCCGCCACGATCGATGTCCTCATGCGGTCAGTGTGGGTGGGGGCGTCGACGAACGCCCGTCCCCGGCCGGACACTTGAGGAAACCTTGTGACGCAGCTCATCGTGATCGTCACGCAGCGCAGGCTCATGACCTGCGGACCGCCGCCTCGACCAGGTTGAGCACCGCCTCGAGATCCTGGACGGGACGCCCTGTGGCCAGGTGCAGGACCAGGCCGTCATACGCCAGCTCCAGGAACTGCGCGAGGACGCCGATCGGCACGTCGGCGCGCAGCACGCCCGCCTCCCGCTGGCGCTGCAGCCGCTCCCGGGTCGCCTCGGCGACCGCCTCGGACCGGACCGCCCAGCGCTTGGCGAACTCGGGGTCGGTGCGCAGCCGCCGCGACACCTCCAGCTGGCTGCCGAGCCAGCCGGCCACGTCGGCGCCCTGCTGGGCGGTGGCGTCGGTCGCGGCGCGCTCCAGCAGGTCCCGCATGACCTGCACCAGGCCGTGCTGGGCGACCGTGGCCACCATGGTCGCGGCGTCGTCCTCGGCCACGGCGAGGAAGAGGGAGTCCTTGTCCCGGAAGTGGTGGAAGATCGCACCCCGGGACAGTCCGATCTCTTCTTCCAGCCGCCGGACCGTGGCACCCTCATACCCGTGGCGGGCGAAACAGGTCCGCGCGCCGGTGAGGATCTCCTTCCGGCGTGCGTCGAGCTGGTCCTGGCTCACCCTGGGCACGCCCCTGATTATGCAAGCCGTACATACGGTTTGGCACGTTGCGGCCCGCCCGGTCCGGTCCGGCGCGGCGAAGAAGCCGGGAACTGCAAGAAACAGCATCTGTTAGTTGTCATTCCCGTCACGTAACCTGCCCGCGTGCCCCTGTTGTTGCTCTCCCTGGACGACACCCTGCTGGACAGGGCCGGGGCGTTCCGCGCATGGGCGAGCGACTTCCTGGTCAGGGTCGGCGCGCCCGCGTACGACCTGGACTGGCTGCTGTCGGTGGACGCCGACGGCATTGGCTCCACGTGGGACGTCGCGGAGGCCGTCAAGGAGCGCTACCGGCTGCGCGAGGCCGCGATCGACCTGGTCGAGGAGATCCGCGGCGAGCTGATGAGCCGGGTGCGGTTCGACCCGCTGACGGCGTGCGCGCTCGCGATCGCCGAGGACGCCGGCTGGGTGCCGGTCGTGGTCACCAACGGCGAGACCCGCCAGCAGGAGGAGAAGCTGCGCAAGACCGGGCTCGACCGGTACCTCGCGGACTGGGTGATCTCGGAGGAGGTCGGGGTGCGCAAGCCGAACCCGCGGATCTTCGCCATCGCGGCGGAGCGGGCCCGGATGCGCCTGGGCGGGGCGTGGCTGATCGGTGACAGCCCCGAGGCCGACATCGGCGGCGCGGCGGGGGTCGGGATGCGCAGCGTCTGGCTGCACCGGGGGCGCCGCTGGGTGGAGCCCCGGTACGCGCCGACCCGGACCGCGGACGGGGTGATCGCCGCGATCGCCGAGGTCATGGCGTCGCGGTAATTCGGTTGCGCGTCGGCGAGGGGTGCGACAGAGTGCACCCCAACTTCGAGTTGAGAGGGGGCTGGTTCGCATGGCTGCCGTCACGGCGCGATTCCGCATGCCGACTTCCGCTTCCATCTCAACTCTGGAGACCTCGCGTTGCGCGACAACGACTCTTTTGGTGCGTCCACCCGCCGCCGTCGCAAGTTCGACGACGACGACCCGATCTTCGTAAAGCGCTCCTCACCGTCCACCGATCCCGTCTGGGACGTCGTGGAGGAGGAGACCGGCTGGTCCTCGTGGAGCGCGCCCGGCGTGCAGCACGGGCCCGCCCCGATCCCCGACTGGGTGATCACCGAGCACGCCGCCAAGGACACCGACCGGGGCGTGCTCAAGACCGGTAAGGAAGCCGACGTCCACCTGGTGGAGCGCGGCGTCCCCGGCACCGACCGGCGGGTCCTGCTCGCCGCGAAGCGCTACCGGGCCGCCGAGCACCGCCTCTTCCACCGCGACTCCGGCTACCTGGAGGGCCGCCGGGTCCGCGAGTCCCGGGTCACCCGGGCGATGGCGGGGCGCACCGCGTTCGGCCGGGAGGCCATCGCGGGGCAGTGGGCCCAGGCCGAGTTCGCCGCGCTCGCGCAGCTGTGGGAGCTGGGCGTGCGGGTGCCGTACCCGGTGCAGCTGCTCGGCACGGAGCTCATGCTGGAGTTCATCGGCGACGACGACGGCACGGCCGCGCCGCGCCTGGCGCAGACCAGGCCGGACGCCGACCAGCTCGCCGACCTGTGGTGGCAGCTCGTCGACGGGCTGCGGGTCCTCGCCCGCGCCGGCGTGGCGCACGGCGACCTGTCGCCGTACAACACGCTGGTGCACGACGGGCGGCTCATCATCATCGACCTGCCGCAGATCGTCGACGTGGTGATCAACCCGAAGGGCTCGGAGTTCCTGGCCCGCGACGTGGCGAACATGGCGAAGTGGTTCACCGGCAAGGGCTTCCCGGTGGACCCGGAGCCGCTGATCGTGGAGCTGCTGCACGACGCGGGCATGCGGGTCTGACGGCGATGTGCGCGGCCCGCCCGGTGTTGTGGCCGGGCGGGCCGCGGGTGAAAGCGGCGGGGGAGGGTCGTTCCGCCGCTTCCGTCTTCGCAGGGCTTGAACCTTGCGCAGTCTCTGGGTGGGGCTCAGCCCCTCCGCCAACCTGCAAAGGTCTAGTCGGGGAACGTTTCGCGGTTGCACGCAGGCCCGCCGCCTGAGATCACGATCACGGAATCATGAGCAGCTTCCCGGTCGTGCGCCGGCCTTCGAGCGCCGCGTACGCCTCCCGGGCCTCGTCCAGCGGGTACCGGCCGGTGACCGCGATCTCCACCACCCCGCCGGCGATCCAGCCGAACAGCGTCTCCGCCCGCTCCAGCAGCTCGTGCCGGGCCGCGATGAAGTGCCCCAGCGTCGGCCGGGTGAGCGAGTAGGAGCCCTGCATCAGGCGCAGCGGGTCGAACGGCGGCACCTTCCCGCTCGCCGCGCCGAACAGCACCAGCGTGCCGCGTGGCCGCAGCGCCTGCAGGCTCAGGTCGAACGTGTCCTTGCCCACGCCGTCGTACACCGCGGCCGCGCCGTCGCTGACGTCCCGCACCGCCGCGAGGGCGTCCTCGTAGGCGACGGCCAGCACCGCGCCGTCCGCCCGGGCGATCTCCCGCTTCTCCTCGGTGCCGGCGGTCGCCACCACCCGCCCGCCGAGATGCGTGACGATCCTGGTCAGCAGCCGGCCGACCCCGCCGGCGGCGGCGTGCACCAGGACCGTGTCGCCGGCGCGCACCGGGTACGAGTCGTGCGTCAGGTAGTGCGCGGTCAGGCCCTGCAGCAGCGCGGCGGCCGCCTGCTCGGTGGCGGTCCCGTCCGGCACCGGCACCAGCCGGTCGGCCGGGACGACCGCCTGCTCGGCGTGGCTGCCGGGCACGCCGGTCCACGCCACCCGGTCGCCCGCCGCGAGCCCCGCCACCCCGTCGCCGAGCCGCAGCACCGTGCCGGCGCCCTCGCTGCCCAGGGTGAACGGCAGGGGCACCTGGTAGGTGCCGTTCCGCTGGTACACGTCGATGAAATTCACCCCGCTCGCCTCGACGAGCACCAGCACCTCACCCGGACCCGGATCCGGATCCGGCACGTCCCGGACCTGCAGCACCGACCCGTCGCCGTACCCGTCGAACACCACCGCGCGCATTCGTACCCCTCTTCGTCGTGTCGGCTTCCTGTCTACCCCAAACCGACGATCGGAAATGTCGTACCGCTGCCGTACGATCCCGGGGTCTTTGGAGGTGAGTACGTGGGGCCGACCCATCGTCTCGCGATCGATCTGGGCACCTGCCACACCGTCGCGGTCGTCCGCCGCGGCGACGAGGCGCCACGCGCCCTTCTGTTCGACGGCTCGCCGGTGATGGCGTCGGGCATCTACGCCGACGAGAGCGGCCGGCTGTCCGTCGGCCGCGACGCCGAGCGGCTGTCGCAGCTGGCCCCGTCCCGGTTCGAGCCGTATCCGAAGCGCAGCGTCGACGAGGGCGCCGTCCTGCTCGGCGACACCGAGGTCACCGTCGTGGAGATGCTCGCCGCCCTGCTCAAGCGGGTCGCCGACGAGTCGCTGCAGGCCGGGGTCAACCCGGTCGGCTCCACCGTGCTCACCTGCCCCGCCGACTGGGGCGGCCAGCGCCGCGGCGTGCTGCTCGAGGCGGCCCGCGCGGCCAACCTCGGCCCCGTCGTGCTCGTCGACGAGCCCATCGCCGCCGCGACCTACTGCCTGCGCGTCCTCGGCCAGCAGGTCGCCCCGCTGCAGTCCCTCGCCGTGTTCGACTTCGGCGGCGGCACCCTCGACGTGTCCGTGGTGCGCCGCGAGTTCGACGGCCTGCGCGTCCTCGGCGTCGGCGGCCTCGACGACCTCGGCGGTGTCGACATCGACGCGGCGCTCGTCGGCCACCTCGGCCAGCTGATCAACCTGCGCAACCCCGAGATCTGGCAGCGCCTCGCCAACCCCGACAGCACCGCCGCCCACCGCGACCGCCGCGCGTTGTGGAATGAGGTGCGCGCCGCCAAGGAGATGCTGTCGCGCGCCGCCTCCGCCCCGATCCACGTCCCGGGCACCGAGGAGGCGCTGCACATCACCCGCGAGGAGCTGGAGCGCGTCGCCGGCCCTCTCATCGACCGCGCCGTCGACGAGACCCGCCGCGTCCTGGAGCGCGCCGGCGTCGACGTCCGCCAGCTCGCCGGCATCTTCCTCGTCGGCGGCTCGTCGCGCATCCCGCTCGTCGCCAGCCGCCTGCACGCCCGCTTCGGCGTCGCCCCGGTCGTGCCCGAGCAGCCGGAGCTGCCGGTCGCCTATGGCGGCATGCTCGCCGTCGCCACCCCGCCGCAGCAGCTCTTCGACGGCGGCCAGCCCTCGGCACCCCGGCCGGTCTCCGGCACTCCCGTCTCACCCGGCGGCTCCACCTCGTTCCCCGTCTCGGTGCCGTTCCCGGCCTCCAGCGTGCCGACCTCCCCGGGTGCCTATGGCTCACCGGCGGGCCTGTCGCGGCCGTTCGCCGCGCAGCCACCGTCCGCGCTGGCCTCCCCGGCGACGGCCCCGGGCGCGTTCATCCCCAACCAGACCCCACCGCCCGGCGCGGGCCGTCCCGGCGTCGCCCCTGGAGCTCCCGGGGCTCCGGGCGGGCCCGCCGCGTTCGGCGCGGCGGCGCCGCCGGGGCTCGGCGCTCCCGGCGCCCCTGGTGGCCTTGCCCGGCCGGGTGTCCCCGCCGGGATCGGTGCTCCGGGCGCCCCCGGCGGTCCCGGGTTCGGCGGCCCGGCGTTCACGCCGCCGCCCCCGCCGGTGGTGATCCGCCCGCGCCGCCGCACGGGCCCGTGGATCGCCCTCATCATCGTGCTGTCCCTGATCGGCGGCTGCCTGTGGGGCGGCACCAAGATCTTCGGCTGGATCGGCGCCCAGTTCGAAGCGGTGAAGGACGGCTTCCCCGGCGACAGCCCGACAGGTGACGACGGCAAGCTCACCAACCCGAAGGCCGAAGGGCTCAAGGAAGGCAAACCGATCACGGTCGACCCGGCCGCGGGCGCGTTCACCGCGCTCGCCGGCGCCGGTGTGATCTACACCGCCGAGTCAACCGCGGACAGCACCAAGGTCACGGCCTATCCGACGCTGGACGACAAGGCGACGTGGACGGTCAGCGTGCCGATGGCGCCGAAGGACGTGCGCCTCAGCCTCGTCGGTGGCCTCTTGCTGGTCGACGGTGACAACGACACGAAGCGCGACGACAACGACTCGCGAGCCGTCCTCAACGCCGCCGACGGCGCCGTGAAGTGGACCGCGGCCTGGGACAACCGGATCGACCTGCAGTATCTGCGCAACGGCAACGGTATCGACGCCATCACCGAGGTCCGGTCCAACCCGTCGTCGGTGCAGCGCATCGACCTGCTCACCGGGCAGTCCCGCTGGACCCATCCGGGTGAGAAGACGTTCTTCATCAATGATCAGCGCAGGGCGAAGGCGGCGCTGACGTGGACGAGGTCGGCGGACGCCGGTGACCTCGCGGTGCCGACCTATGGCCAGTCGTTCAGTGAGCTGCAGTCGTTCGCGGAGTCACTGGGCGCGGACCCGGCGACCGTCGTGCACGTCATCGACGACAACACCGTCACCCTTATCAACCTCGCCGATGGCAAGACCAAGGCGTCGGCGCCCATCAAAGGCGGGCGCAACGAGTTCTTCATGTCCTACGGCGGCGCGTTCGTCTCGGTGCCGCCCAACGCCACCAACACGATCGTCGGCTACAGCCTGCGCGACCTCGGCAAGCTCTGGGACTTCAAGGCGCCACCCGGCGTCGAGATCGAGAGCATCCGCCCGTGCGCCGAGAAGTTGATCTGCCTGTCACTGCAGAAGTCGCTGGACTACACGATCACCGCGGTCAACGTCGGCGACGGCAAACAGGCGTGGACGAAGCAGCTCGGGCAGGGCGATGAGCCCAACTGGTACGTCCTGGACGGCAAGTTGCTGCTGGGTGAGGATTCCGGCGGCGACGTGAGCGGACCGTCGATCGTTGACCCCGCCAACGGCAACGTCAAGTACGGTGTCGCCGAGTCCTCGACGTCACCCACGGCGATGGCCGCAGGCAACAACCGGGTCGCGGTGAGGACGCTGCGGGTCTCCGGCGGCGCCTCGGTGTGGCAGGTGTCGGTCGCCGACCTCGGCACGGGCAAGGTGATCGGTGCCGCCGACGTCAGCGTCAGCGGCAACACCCTGACGACGATCAGCGTCAGCGCCGACTCGGTCACCGCGATCTCCGACAAGGAAATGGTCATCCACCGCTACGCCATTCCGAAGAGCTGACGAGCCCGGGACGTCGACCCGGGACGACCCAGGCTCCGCTCACGGCAGGCGGATTCCGGTGGCGGGTCGCAATTGTCCGCCGGGGCAGCGGCGCGGCCAATGCATTGACATATTCACCTACGTGCCAGCCGGGTGGCGGTGCGCGGGAACGGAGTGTTGATGGTAGGGAAGCGCGTTCTGCTCCGGCTGCTGGTGGCCGCCTGTCTCGGTGTGGCGGGTGCGGCGGTCGCCGCGTCGCCGGCCAGCGCCGCCGGGGTGCCGGTGTGCACGGACTGGAAACAGAGTGGCGCGATCAAGGTCCCGGTGTCGTCGTCCGGTGACTCGTACTGCTGGATGCAGCGGGGGCACCGGACCCGGGGAGTCTGGATGCTGCAGTACTCCATCAACATGTGTTACGGCGCGTACCTGCAGTCGATCCACTTCCCGTACACCGTCTCGCAGGACAGCGACTTCGGCCCGATCACCGAGGCTGCGCTGCGTGAGGTGCAGAAGCTCGAAGACTCGCGGTATCCGGGGGTCAATGTCGTCGCCGACGGCATCTACGGCTACGTGACCGCGCACGTGATGTTCCACTCGACCGGCAAGGACTACAACTGCTACCGGCTCTGACCGCGGCGTGAACCACGACGGGCCGGTCACCGTGGAGGTGACCGGCCCGCCGGCGTGCTGCGGTGCGGGAAGGGTTACGCCTCGATCATCTTGCGCAGGACGTACTGCAGGATGCCGCCGTGGCGGTAGTAGTCCGCCTCGCCGGGGGTGTCGATGCGCACCACGGCCTCGAAGGTGACGCCGGTGTCGGTGGTGACGGTGACGGTGCGGGGCGTGGTGCCTTCGTTGAGCTGCTCGACGCCGGTGACCGTGAAGGTCTCGGTGCCGGTGAGGCCCAGCGACTCGGCGTTCTGGCCCTGCGGGTACTGCAGCGGCAGCACGCCCATGCCGATGAGGTTGGAGCGGTGGATGCGCTCGTAGCTCTCGGCGATCACGGTGCGCACGCCGAGCAGCGCGGTGCCCTTGGCGGCCCAGTCGCGGGACGAGCCGGAGCCGTACTCCTTGCCGGCGAGGATCACCAGGGGCGTGCCGGCCTCGGCGTACGCGACGGACGCGTCGTAGATCGTGGTCTGCTCGCCGGTGAGGTGGTTGATGGTGACGCCGCCCTCGGTGCCGGGGGCGAGCTGGTTGCGCAGCCGGATGTTGGCGAACGTGCCCCGGATCATCACCTCGTGGTTGCCGCGGCGGGAGCCGTACGAGTTGAAGTCCTTGCGGTCGACGCCGTGCTCGGCCAGGTACTTTCCGGCGGGGGAGTCGGCCTTGATGGAGCCGGCCGGCGAGATGTGGTCGGTGGTGACGGAGTCGCCGAGCTTCGCCAGGACCCGGGCGCCGGTGATGTCGGAGACCGGGGCCGGGGTGGTGGCCATGCCCTCGAAGTAGGGGGGCTTGCGCACGTACGTCGACGACGTATCCCACTCGAACGTGCTGCCGGTCGGGGTGGGCAGGGACTGCCACTGCTCGTCACCGGCGAACACGTCGGCGTAGCGCGTCTTGTACAGGTCGCTGCCGATGGCCGCGGCGATGGTGTCCTCGACCTCCTTCGGCGTCGGCCAGATGTCGCGCAGGTACACGGGCTGGCCGTCGGAGCCGGTGCCGAGCGGCTCGCTGGTGAGGTCCAGGTCCATCGTGCCGGCGAGGGCGTACGCGACCACCAGCGGCGGCGAGGCCAGGTAGTTCATCTTCACGTCGGGGTTGATGCGACCCTCGAAGTTGCGGTTGCCGGACAGCACCGACACGACGCTCAGGTCGTGCTCGTTGATCGCGGCGCTGACCGCCTCCGGCAGCGGGCCGGAGTTGCCGATGCAGGTGGTGCAGCCGTACCCGACGAGGTTGAAGCCGAGCTTGTTCAGGTACGGGGTGAGCCCTGCCCGCTCGTAGTAATCGGTGACGACCTTCGACCCGGGCGCGAGGGTGGTCTTCACCCACGGCTTGCTGGTGAGGCCCCGCTCGACGGCGTTGCGGGCCAGCAGGCCGGCGCCGATCATGACCTGCGGGTTGGACGTGTTGGTGCAGGAGGTGATCGCGGCGATGACGACGGCGCCGTGGTCGAGCTCGAAGTCGCCGACCTTCACCGGCGTCGACGGCCGCCCGTTGGCGCCGCGCGCGGCGGAGACCAGGTCGTGCGGCTTGTCGCCGTTGGACTGCACGTGGTTGGCCGGCGGGTCGCTGGCCGGGAACGACTCGGCGCTCGCCTCGTCGGCCGGGCCCTCCACGCCGTCGCTGGTGACGTAGTCACCCAGCGCCCCACGGAACAGCGGCTTGGCGCTCTTCAGCGGCACCCGGTCCTGCGGGCGCTTCGGGCCGGCGAGCGACGGCTCGATCGTGGACAGGTCCAGCTCGAGGCGCTCCGAGTAGTCGGGCTCGGCGGCCGGGTCGTGCCAGAGGCCCTGCTCCTTGGCGTACGCCTCGACCAGGGCGACCTGCGCCTCGTCGCGGCCGGTGAGGCGCAGGTACTTGATGGTCTCGTCGTCGATCGGGAAGATTGCGACGGTCGAGCCGTACTCGGGGCTCATGTTGCCGATCGTGGCCCGGTTGGCGAGCGGGACGGCGCTGACGCCGGGGCCGTAGAACTCGACGAACTTGCCGACGACGCCGTGCTTGCGCAGCTTCTCGGTGATGACGAGCACCAGGTCGGTGGCGGTGCAGCCCTCCGGCAGCTCGCCGCTGAGCTTGAACCCGACGACCCGCGGGATCAGCATCGACACCGGCTGGCCGAGCATCGCGGCCTCGGCCTCGATGCCGCCGACGCCCCAGCCGACGACGCCGAGGCCGTTGACCATCGTGGTGTGCGAGTCGGTGCCGACGACCGTGTCCGGGTACGCCTGGCCGTTTCGGGGCATGACCACCGGGGCCAGGTACTCGATGTTGACCTGGTGCACGATGCCGGTGCCCGGCGGCACGACCTTGAACTCGTTGAACGCGGTCTGGCCCCAGCGCAGGAACTGGTAGCGCTCCTTGTTGCGGCCGTACTCCAGCTCGACGTTGCGCTCGAAGGCGTCCGGCCGGCCGAACAGGTCGGCGATCACCGAGTGGTCGATGACCAGCTCGGCGGGGGCCAGGGGGTTGACCCGGGTCGGGTCGCCGCCCAGCTCCACGACGGCCTCGCGCATGGTGGCCAGGTCGACCACGCACGGCACGCCGGTGAAGTCCTGCATCAGCACCCGGGCGGGGGTGAACTGGATCTCGACGCTGGGCTCCGCGGTGGCGTCCCACCCGCCGAGGGCACGGATGTGCTCGGCGGTGATGTTGGCGCCGTCCTCGGTGCGCAGCAGGTTTTCGAGGAGGATCTTCAGGCTGTAGGGCAGGCGCTCGGCGCCCTCGACCTTGTCGACCTTGAAGATCTCGTAGCTGGCGTCACCGACGCTCAGCTGGCTCTTGGCTCCGAACGTGTCGAGGCTCGCCACGGCGTTGCTCCCTACAGTCAGTCAGGCGGGTGTCAGGGCAAGTCTTCCGCAACCGGGATGCCCGGTGGTCGTCAATCAAGAAAACCGTACGTCCGTCTTGTTAAACCCGCAAGCGTGTACCAAGCTGTGAAACATGATTCACCACGCCTGACGCGCCTGCCCGGCGGCCCCGGAAGCTTGCAGCCCGTTGTGTAGTCGCCGACAGTTGACCGCAACCGCCGCCTACAGGTCCACGGCCCACGCGTCGGCCGTCGGCCCCTGCTGGAAGCCGGCCTGCCGCAGCAGGTCGTGGCCGGGCTGGGGAAGGGCCGCGGCCAGCCGGCGCGCGGATCCGGCCCGCAGCGCGTCGATGAGCCCTTGCAGCACCTGTACGGCGAGATCGTGCCGGCCGGGTGGTGCGGCGAGGCGGATCAGCCGGACCGTGGTCCCGTCGGGCCTGACGGCGGCGAGGGCGGCGGCCGGCTGCTCGTCGTCGGAGGCCGGATCGACCAGTTCCCACCACTGGACCCCGGACATGGCCGGCGTGCCCCAGCGGGCGGTGACGCGCCGGGTCACGGCGAGACGGTGCGCCGGCACTCGCCGGACGAGAAGTAGGGGATCCACGCCACCACTGTGCGAGACCGGTCTTGCAGGACCCTTGCCGTCACTTTGCCACCTGACCGCGCGACCGGGCCGGGGCCCGGCCGCGCGGCGGGCGTCAGAAACCGAACGTCGAGACCAGCACGGCGCGCGCGA
>NZ_JBFAIC010000069.1:0-59961 GCF_040654515.1 Dactylosporangium sp. NPDC050688 | reverse complement strand
CGTCCTGCACGGCGTCGGCCGGGTGCAGCGCCGGGGCGGCCCGATCCATGAGGTGCGCGCCGGGGACACCGTCGTCGTCGAGGCCGGTGAGTGGCACTGGCACGGCGCCGCGCCGAACACGTTCATGGCGGTGGTGTCGGCCCACGAGACCGGACCGGACGGCGCCGGCACGGAATGGGGCGAGCACGTGACCGACGCCGAGTACCGGCTGCCACCGCTCACCGCGACGATCCGTCGGCCGGACGCGGACCGGGTCCCGCAGCGCGAGGCGTGCTGGTAGCGGCTGCGGGTGGCGCGCACGGCACGCGCGTCACACTGCCGACGTGATTCCCGCACGTCAGCGTGCTGAGAGACGGGTGACCCGTGGCCACCGACCGCCTCGACGGCCTGGTCGACGGCCGCTACTGCTGCTCGACGTCGGCGCGGAGCATGCGGCTGAGGGCCCGCACGGCGACGTCGCTGGGCGACGCGGCCTCACGGTTGACCTTCTGCAGCTCCCGGTAGACCTCTTCACGGTGGACCTGGATGCTGCGCGGCGCCTTGATGCCCAGCCGCACCACGTCGCCGCGCACGTCGAGCACGGTGACGACGACGTCGTCACCGACCATCACGCTTTCCCCGGGACGTCGGGTCAGGACGAGCACAAGCCGCTCCTTCGCTGGGCGATACGCGAACAGTACCCGATATGCCGGTTCAGCAGGCCGGGAACCCCGATCAGGCGACGGCCACGAGCTTCTGGCGCACCGACAGCCCGCTGCGGCCGAGCACCAGCTGCACGGCACGGCGGCTGCGCTGGTCCAGCACGATCGGCGCCATCAGGTTGACGGTGGCGTCCTGCACGCCGTCGCCGGCCGTGACGACGAGCAGGACGAGCAGGTCGGACGCGTCACTGGCGCCGAGCGCGGCCAGCGCGTCGTCATCGATCTCCGGCGCGTAGTCGGGGAAGAACTGCGCCGGCGGCACGACCAGGAACCGCAGGCCGGCCGAGTCGACGGAGGTGAGGGCGTACAGCATGCCGGTGTCCTCGAGGCGGACGAGCACGAACCGGCGGTCGTCCGGGAAGCCCGGCATCGGCGCTACGAAATCGATCACCGGCAGCGTGGTGGTCTCAGGGTGTCCCACGGTAGCGACGCTCATGGATTCCTCACGTGATGTGCGTGCAGCGCGGCCTACCGCAGGAAGTCGACCAGCGAAGGCTGGATCACCTTCGCGGTGGCGGCGAGTGCGGCCTGGTAGGCGGCCTGCTGCAGGGCGAGTTCGGTGATCGTCTTCGGCAGGTCGATGTCCTCGACATCGGACAGCTGCGCCCGCAGATCGAGCACCCTGTTCTGGGCATTTTGCTGCATTTCGGACACTTGATTGTATCTGGAGCCGACCCCGGAGAGGCCCGCCTGGACGCGTTTCTGCGCCGTGTCGACCTCGGCCAGGTCGGCCTGCAGCCCCGCGGGGTTGCGGCGCAGGTCGTCGGCGATCTTGCCGAGCAGGTTGAACACGTTGCCGGGCTCGGGCCCGAAGACCGCCTCGGCCCCGGTGTCGACCCGCACGGTGGCGTTGCCGCTGATCGTACGGTTGATCTTGCCGTCGTCGCCCTGGTACACACCGTTCTTGTCGTACGCGATGGAGCCCGCCGTGCTGCCGCCGAAGATCGGCCGGTCCAGGTACGTGGTGTTCGACAGGTTGATCATCGACTCGCGCAGGTTGTCGACCTCCAGCGCGATCGCCTCCCGCGCCTCGGCGCTGCCCGACGAGCCGCTCGACAGCCCGGACAGCACCAGCTCGCGGGCCCGGTTCAGCTGGCTCGAGGCGCTGGTCAGCGCGGTGTCGGCCATGCTCAGCCAGCCGATGCCGTCGTCGGCGTTGCGCGAGTACTGATTGAGCGTCGCCATGTCGGCGCGGTGCTGCATCGCGATCACCGCGCCGCCGGGCGAGTCCGACGCCTTGGTCAGCAGCTTGCCGCTGGACAGCTGCTCCTGCAGCTGCTGGTTGCGGGCCAGGTTGACCTGCAGGTTCGCCAGCGTGTTGCTGGCCATGGAGCGTTCCGTGACGCGGAAGCCGGGCATCCGTTCCCCTACCGTTTCATGTTGATCAGCGAGTCGAGCGTGGTGTCGATCACCGAGATGACCCTCGCCGCGGCCTCGTACGCCCGCTGGAACTGCAGCATGTTGGTCATCTCCTCATCCAGGCTGACCCCGGACTCGGCCTGCTCCGCGGCGGTCACGTCGTCGGAGATGACCTGCTGGGCGTCGGCGCGCCGGTTGATCGTCTGCGCCGCGATGCCGATGTCCACCACGAAGTTGCGGTACCTGACGTCCGCGCCGCTCGGGTCCTTCGCGAGGTTCGCCATCGCGATCGCGTTGTCGCCCTGGAACGGGTTGGTGGCCGTGCCGGACGCCGCGACCTTCGACGGGTCGTCGATCGCCACGCCGATGTTCCGGGCGTCCGTGCCCGAGAAGAAGTCGCCGCCCGGCACCGGGGTCGGCGTCGTGGCCGGCGGCACGACGGTGATGTCCCAGCCCTTGGCATGCTGGGTGTTGACGGTCGAGATGAGCAGGCCGGCCACCGTGTCCAGGCCTTGCACCGCGTCCGGGACGGTCGTGGTCAGCGCCTCCAGCCGCGAGGCGATCCGGCCGGTGGTGATGGCCGCGACGGGGCCGCCGACGAACTGCACCTGCACCGGCGCGGCCGTCCGGCCGTCCACGGTGGTGGAGCCGACCGCCTCCAGCTTTCGCGCCGTGTCGCCCTGCACGATCACGGCGCCGGCGAGCAGCACGTCGGCGCTGCCGTCCGGCTTGAGCCGGGCGGTCGCGCCGGTCAGCTCCGACAGCCGCAGCACCAGCTGGTCGCGCTTGTCGGACAGCTCGTTGGTCGGCATGTCGGCGCCCTTGGCCAGTGCGATGCGGGTGTTGAGGTCGGCGATGCCGGCGGTGGTCTGGTTGACCACGTCGACGTCGGCGTCGAGCTGCTCGCGGGTGGCGGTGTACAGGTCGCCGAGGTTGGCCCGGGTGGTGCGCATCGTCCCGGCGACCGTGTTGGCCCGCGCGAGCAGCTGGGTGCGGGCCGAGGCGTCGCCGGGCCGGTTCGCCACGTCGGACCAGGCGTTCCAGTACTCCGACAGCTGCGCCTGCAGGCCGGTGTCGCTGGGCTCGCCGAGCGCCTGCTCGATGTTGCCGTACACGATCCTCTGCGCCTGCAGGTACTCGTTGAGCCCGTGCTCGGCCCGGGTGCGGTTGGTCATGAACTCGTTGTGCAGCCGGGTGAGGCCGGTGATCCTGACGCCGTCGCCGACCCCGCTGCTGAGCGAGTACCGGGCCGGCTCGGTGACGTTCTCGACCGGGGACAGCTCCACCCGCTGCCGCGAGTAGCCCTCGGTGTTGACGTTGGCGATGTTCTGGCCGGTGACGTCCAGCGCCCGGCGCTGCGCGTAGAGCGCCGACAGCGCGGTGTTCAGTCCGGAGAAGGTGCTCATCTACATCGCCTCGTCAATCAGCCGGGTACGGGGAGCCGACCCGACGGTCTGCCCCCGCCGCCCGTAGGTCTCCACGGAACCGGCGACGGCCAGCATCGTCTCGCGGGCGGCCCGCGCGCCGGTGGTGAGGATGTCGCGGTTGGCCTCGGCGAGCGCGCTGACCTCGGCGGTCAGCGTCAGGAACGCCATGCGGTGCTGGTTGAGCAGGTCCGACCACGGCGCCGGGGACGCCTCGGCGAGCTGGGTGAGGCTCGGGTTGGGGCCCAGCCCGAGGGAGGCGCCGATCGCCTCAACCTCCGCCGCGCGCACGACCTCGGTGCGGCGGATCTCCTCCAGCACGACCTCGACCTCGCGGGTGGCGTGCGCGAGCCAGCGGGTGCGCCCACCGGCCAGCACGAGCTGCTCCTCCTCGAGCTTGAACAGCAGCAGCTCCAGCATCTCCCGCTCGCGCCACAGGATGCTCGCGAGATCCGCCAGCCCCATGCGTGTGCCGCCCTTCAACCGCGTCCTCGTTCGCTTCACCCACATAGGTCGGCAGGTCGATACGAGGGTTGAGTACAACCTCCCCGCAACTTTGCGTCACCGCTGCATGCACCCACGGCTGCCGAGTCTGGTGATCGACCAACTCCTGCCACGAAGAGGTTGCCGTGACCGTCACCACCGAAGCCACCACCGACGCCACCTCCGACGCCACGGCCGGCACCCGGCTCGAGACCGGGGAGCGGACCCCGGCCGCGACCACGCTGACGCCCGCCGAGCTGGACGCCGCCGTCCGCGCGCACCTGCCGCTCGTCGGCCACCTGGTCCGCGAGATGCTCGGCCGGCTGCCCTCCCACGTCTCCCGCGAAGACCTCGTCTCCGCCGGCATGGCCGCCCTCGCCCACGCCGCCAAAGGCTTCGACCCCAGCCGCGGCATCCCCTTCGGCAGCTTCGCCACCACCCGCATCCGCGGCGCCCTCCTCGACGAACTGCGCGGCCTCGACTGGGCCAGCCGATCCGTCCGCACCCGCGCCCGCAAGGTCGAAACCACCCAACAGGAACTCACCGCCACCCTCGGCCGCACCCCCACCCAGACCGAACTGGCCGAGGCTCTCGGGATCGCGCCGGACGGGCTCAAGAGCATCGACGACGACGTACAGCGGGCCGTGGTGCTGTCGCTGCAGGGGTTCGCCGCGGGCACCGCCGAGGACCTGGTGCCCGAGCGGACCCCGGGACCCGAGGAGCTGATCCTGCACCGGGAGCGCATCGGGTACCTGCACCACGCGATCAGTGCACTGCCGGACCGGCTGCGCCAGGTCATCACGGCGTACTTCTTCGACGAACGCCCGATGAACGACATCGCGCGCGAGCTGGGCGTGACGGAGAGCCGGATCAGCCAGCTGCGCTCCGAGGCGCTCGTGCTGCTGCGCGACGGGCTCAACAACCACCTCGACCCGCACCTGGTGGCCGCCCGGGACCGCGCCGGCGGCTGCGTCGCCCGCCGGCTGGAGGCGTACTACAACCGGATCGCGGACCAGGGTGACCTGAGTGCCCGGCTGGCACGCACCTCGCCGCTGGGCATCCCGTACAGCGCGTGACGAGAAGACCCGGTTCCCCTGCGGAACCGGGTCTTCTCCGGTTATAGTTGCGTTGCGGAAAATTTCTTCCGCAGATTCCTCATCTGCCGGGCCCTGACACCGATGTCGTGGGCGAGCGGGCCAGGGACGGCCCGCTCGGTATGGCCCGCATCAAGGAGGAATCACCATGGGTCTTCGCATCAACAACAACATCGCCGCACAGAACGCCTACCGGAACCTGTCGGTCACCGACAGTCAGATGAGCAAGTCGCTGGAGAAGCTGTCCTCGGGTTTCCGGATCAACCGGGCGGCGGACGACGCGGCCGGCCTGTCGATCAGTGAGGGCCTGCGCTCGCAGATCGGTGGCCTGAAGGTCGCGGTGCGCAACGCGCAGGACGGCATCTCGGTCGTGCAGACCGCTGAGGGCGCGCTCACCGAGACGCACTCGATCCTGCAGCGCATGCGTGACCTGTCCGTGCAGGCGTCGTCCACGGGCTCGCAGGACACCGACGCCCGCACCGCCGCGCAGACCGAGTTCACCCAGCTGAATGCTGAGCTGGACCGGATCGCCACCACCACGGCGTTCGGCGGGCAGAAGTTGCTCGACCCGTCGGGCGCGTACACCGGCACGTTCCAGGTCGGCGCCAACACGGCGTCCGCAGACCAGATCGCAGTGGACCTCGGCACCGCCGCCTTCGGTGGCGTCACCGCCGTGACCGGCTTCGACTCGACCGGCCTCGGGGTCGTCTCGCTCGACCTCGTGACGGGCGCGTCGGCGGCCATCACCGCGATCGACGATGCGATCAAGGGTATTTCGACCGCTCGGGCCACGCTCGGTGCATACCAGAACCGGTTCGAGCACACCATCAACAACCTCAACGTCGCCGTGGAGAACCTGTCCGCCTCGGAGTCGCGCATCCGGGACACGGACATGGCCTCCGAGATGGTGTCGTTCACCCGCTCACAGATCCTGACCCAGGCCGGCACCAGCATGCTGGCCCAGGCCAACCAGGCGCCGCAGAACGTCCTCTCGCTGCTGCGCTGAGGAACTTGAGTCGATGACCTGACGAGGGCATGACAGGGCACGGCACCCAGCCAGGGCGCCGTGCCCTGCCAGTTGTGCACGGGCGTGGCCGTTTCTCCTCAACTCTTCGCGGACCCCGCCGATCTGCCCCGTGAACAGGCCACGGAGGGCCGACCGAGCTCAAGGAGGAACTGACATGGGTCTTCGGATCAACAACAACATCGCCGCGCAGAACTCCTACCGGAACCTCTCCGTGACGGACAGCCAGATGAGCAAGTCGCTGGAGAAGCTGTCCTCCGGTTTCCGGATCAACCGGGCGGCGGACGACGCGGCCGGCCTGTCGATCAGTGAGGGCCTGCGCTCGCAGATCGGTGGCCTGAAGGTCGCGGTGCGCAACGCGCAGGACGGCATCTCGGTGGTACAGACCGCTGAGGGCGCGCTCACCGAGACGCACTCGATCCTGCAGCGCATGCGTGACCTGTCCGTGCAGGCGTCGTCCACGGGTTCGCAGGACTCCGACGCGCGCACCGCCGCGCAGACCGAGTTCGCCCAGCTGAACCAGGAGCTGGACCGCATCGCGACGACGACCGCGTTCGGCGGGCAGAAGCTGCTCGACCCGTCGGCGTCCTACGTCGGCACGTTCCAGGTGGGTGCCAACACCGCGACCGCGGACCAGATCACGGTCAGTCTCGGCACCGCCGCGTTCGGCGGGGTCACGGTCGTGACCGGCTTCGACTCGACCGGGCTCGGGGTGGCCGCCCTGGACCTGGTGACCGGCGCGTCCGTGGCGATCGCCGCGATCGACGACGCGATCAAGGGTGTCTCCACCGCCCGGGCCACGCTCGGTGCGTACCAGAACCGCTTCGAACACACCATCAACAACCTCAACGTCGCGGTGGAGAACCTCTCCGCGTCCGAGTCACGCATCCGGGACACGGACATGGCACAGGAGATGGTCTCCTTCACCCGCTCGCAGATCCTGACCCAGGCCGGCACCAGCATGCTGGCCCAGGCCAACCAGGCACCGCAGAACGTGCTGTCGCTGCTGCGCTGACAGCGCTCGTAAGGCGGGGAGGGGACCCAGATTTCCTCCCCGCACGCTTTGTCCCACGGAGGTACCAGCATGGCAACCGGAAGCGTCGACGGCCTCATCTCAGGCATGAGCACCTCGGCCGTCATCAGCGGCCTGATGCAGGTCGAGGCCGCGCCGCAAACCGCGCTCAAGGCCAAGGTCGCCACGCAGCAGAAGGTTGTCAGCGCGTACCAGGGCATCAACACCAAGATGCAGGCGCTGCTCACCGCGGCCAAGGCGATCGGCGACCCCACCGCCTGGAAGGGCGGCGTCGCCACGTCGAGCTCCGACGCCGCCACGGCCTCGACCACCGCGTCGAGCAGCACGCAGAGCGGCTCGCTCACCTTCCGCGTCAACCACCTGGCGACGGCGCACTCCATCGTGTTCGACACGCCGGTCGACGCGACGACCGACACGATCATGAACGGCTCGTCGTTCCAGATCAACTTCGCCGGCGGGCCGAAGACGGTCAACGTCACCGACACCTCGCTGCAGGGCGTCGTCGACGCGATCAACAAGACCCCCGACCTCGGCGTGAAGGCCACCGCCTTCCAGGTCTCCCCCGGCAAGTACACGATGCAGATCACCTCGACGTCGCTCGGCGTGCAGTCCAAGTTCGACCTGGGCGGCTCGCCGTTCAGCGGTCTCGGCGCCGTCACGCCGGTCACCGAGGGCTCCGACGCCGAGCTGACCATCGGCGACGCGGCGACCCCGCTCAAGGTGACGTCGTCGTCGAACACGTTCAAGGACCTCATGGGCGGCCTGTCCGTGACCGCGGTCAAGGAGCAGTCGGCCACCGACCCGCCGGTGACGGTCACCGTCGCCCGCGACACCGAGGGCGTCGCCACCAAGGTGCAGGCGATGGTCGACGCGGCGAACGCGGCGCTGTCGGAGATCGCCACGCAGACCAAGAACAAGAGCGGCGCGGTCCCCGGCGGTCCCCTCGCCGGCAACAGCATCATGTCGCAGGTCGCCACCCGGGTGCTCAACACCGTCTCGGGCGGCACCGGGACCAACGGCAGCTTCAAGGACATCGGCATCGAGCTGACCCGCGACGGCCGGCTGACGTTCGACAAGGCGAAGTTCACCGCGGCGCTCACCGCCGACCCGGACAAGACGCAGGCGCTGTTCATCGACGCCGCCGAGTCCGACGTCACCAGGAAGAACGGCCTCGCCGACCGGATGACCGCCGTGGCGGACAAGGCGACGCAGACCAACACCGGCACGCTGTCCCGCCTGATCATCAGCGGCAACGACGCCATCACGGAGCTCAACCACCGCGTCGACGACTGGGACGTCCGGCTGCAGGCCCGGCAGGCGGCGCTGCAGAAGCAGTTCGGCGCGATGGAGACCGCGCTGGGCAAGCTCAAGAACCAGAGCTCCTGGCTGGCGGGCCAGCTCGCCTCGCTCGGCTAGGCCGATTCCCCCTCAGGCCCTGGAAAGAGCACGGAGATCGCATGACCACACAAGCCCTGCGCAACCGCTACGTCAGTGACAGCGTCGCGACCGCGCCCCCCTCCCGGCTGCTCGTGATGCTGTACGACCGGCTCGTGCTCGACCTGATGATCGCCGGCCAGTCCCTGGAACAGGGCGACCGGCCGACGGCATCGGGGCGGATCCAGCACGCCCAGGAGATCATCATGGAGCTGCGGGCGACGCTGGACACGTCCGCGTGGAGCGGCGGGCCCGGCCTCGCGGCGCTGTACAGCTTCCTCATCACCGAGCTGGTCCAGGCGAACGTGACCGGCGACCGCGGCAAGGTCGAGTCCGTGCAGAGCTTCGCCGAGCAGCTGCGCGACGCGTGGCGGGAGGCGGCGGCGCAGGTCATCGGGGCCGGGCCGTGACACCCCCGGACGAGAGGTGGGACGGCGCGTGGGCCGCCGCCCTCGACGCGATGGAGCTCGAGACGGACCAGGTCGAGCAGCTGCTGCGGCACCGCGACGTGCTGGAGACCGCGCCGGTGACGCCGGTGACGTTCACGCCGCCGGAGGGGCTCGGGCCGTTGCCGCTGGCGCTCGCGGACCGGGCCCGCCGGCTCGTGCAGCGCCAGCTGGACCTGTCCCGGGAGCTGACGATCGCGATGGCGGGCAACCGCCAGCAGGCCCGGCTGGTCAACCGGCTGCACCGCGAGGCGGCCGGCGCGGTGCCCGTGTTCGTCGACAACCGCACCTGAAAAGCACTGGAATTGCGCCCGAAAATGCCGATGGTGCCGGCATGACCCATATCCCGGTGTCCGTGATCGTCGCCGCCGGGGGCACCCCCGATGACTTCCACGCCTGCCTGCAGTCGCTGCGGCCCACCCTCGGCCTGCACGACGAGGTCGTGTGCGTGCTGCCACCGGACCGCCCCGACCTGCGCGCCGAGCTGCGCGGCGAGACCTGGCTACGGGTGCTGGAGCCGGCCGCCGGCTCCGGTGCCGCCGGCCGCTGGTCCGCCGGGGTCGACGCCACCCGCCACCCGGTCGTCGTGCTGGTCGACGGCGACGTGATCCTGTCGGCGCACTGGCTGGACCCGGTGCTGGAGCCGTTCCACGACCCGGCCGTCGTCGCCACCGGCCCCAGCTGCCAGCACACGTTCGGCCCGCAGCAGGTGCAGCTGCCGGACAAGGCGATGACCAGCCCGGCGGCGTTCAAGACCTACGCCCGGCAGTGGCGCCAGGAGCACCGCGACGAGTTCAGCGACGTCGACCGGCTCGGACCGGTGTGCGTGGCGATCCGCCGCGACGCCCTGGCGATCGCCGGCGGCCCCACCGCGGACCTGCCCTGGGACGCGCTCGCCGAGCAGGGCCGGATCACCATCGCGCACGCCGCGCTCGTCGCGCACGTGGCCTCGCCCGCCTGCGGGCTGCGCACCGACCTCGTCGACGCCCCGGACGCCCCGCTGATCAGCGCGTCGCTCATCGTCAAGGACGAGGCCGACGTGCTGGGCCGGTCCCTCGACGCGATCCGCGACCTGGTCGACGAGATCGTCGTGTACGACACCGGCTCCACCGACGACACCGTGGCGATCGCCCGGGCCCACGGCGCCCGCGTCGTCGAAGGCTTCTGGAACGACCACTTCGGCGACGCCCGCAACCGCTCGCTGGATCACTGCCGCGGCCGCTGGGTGCTGTGGATCGACGCGGACGAGGTCTTCACCGGCGACCGCCGCGCGGTCCGGGAGACGGTCGAGCGCGCCGACGGCAGGGCGTTCCTGGCGCTCATCGAGAACCGGGAGGGTCACGAGGGCGGCAGCGGCTCCAGCGCCATCTACTACCCGCGACTGTTCCGCCGGGCGCAGGCGCGCCTGTACGGCCGGCTGCACGAACAGGTCCTGGACCGCATCACCGGGCAGGGCCTCATGGGCCCGCACCTGCCGGACCTGGTGCTCGACCACTCCGGGTACACGCGGCTGCGCCGGGTGGTGAAGAGCAAGACCGAACGCAACCTGCGCCTGGCGCAGCTCGCCGTGGACGACGTCACCGGCATGACCGCCGTGGGCAACCTGGCCCGCTCCCAGATCAGCTCCGGCCACGTCGAGGAGGCGATCGCCACCTCCCGGCGCGGCCTCGCCGAGGCGAAGGAGCGCAGCCACCGGGTGCTGTTCCTGAAGATCCTGGCCGACGCGTACCTCGCCCTGGACCGCGTCGCCGAGGCGGCCGCGGTGATCGAGGACCTGCGCGCGATCGCCACGAACCCGGCCACGGTCGGCGAGCACGAGGTCAAGCTCCGCTTCGTCGAGGGCGACTACGAGCGCGCCCTGGAGATCATCGAGGAGCTGCCCGAGTCGGGCGTCAACGACCTGCTGTACGGCGTCGGCAAGGACCGCTTCGCCGGCCTGCGGATCGACGCGCTGAGCCGCCTGGACCGGCACCCGGAGGCCGCCCTGCACCTGCGGGAGACCCTGCGCAAGGGCCAGGTGCCCGTGCCGGTGGCCCGGATGGCGCAGATCCTCGGCGCCGCCGGCGGCAGCCTGGCCGAGGTCGCCGAGCTGCTGCCCCGCTCGGGGGTGCGCGGGCTGCTGTTCAGCATCGCCGAGGCCCCGCCGGAGGCCGCCGACGAGCTGCTCGAGGCGTTGTGGCGGCGGTACCCGGGTGAGCCGACGGTGCTGAGCGTGGCCGCGCGGGTCGGCCGGCTGGTCCCGCTGATCCGCGCGATGGAGTGGTCGGCCCGGCTGCGCCAGCACGGCTTCGCCGAGCGCTGCACGCTGCTGGCGCTGTCCGGCGATCCGCGGCGCACCCCGCGGGAGCGGACCCTCGCAGCGGCGATCGCCCTGGAGATGTTCCACGACGAGGCGGCGCTGCCGCTGCTGAGCGACGCCCTGTCGGCGGTGCCGGACGAGCAGAGCGCCCCGGTGCTGGAGGAGATGCGCATCCTGGCCCCGAGGGTGTCGGGGTCGGTCGAGCTGGCTGACGCCTGAAAGCCCGCTGCGACGACGCGGCCGGCCGGCACCGTTTGCGCGGTGCCGGCCGGCCTTCCCCCTGCAGCTGGATCAGCGCCCGGCGCCGACCAGCTCCCCCTCGATCACGGGCGCCGGTGCCGGCGGCACCTCGCGGCGGCGCATGAAGCGCGGCGCCCACCAGTTCGCGTTGCCCAGCAGCGTCATCAGCGACGGCAGCACCACCGCACGGATGATGGTCGCGTCGAGCAGGATCGCGGCGGCCAGGCCGACGCCGAGCTGCTTCATGTCCACGGTGCTCAGCGTGGCGAAGATGGAGAACACCGCCACCATCACGATCGCCGCGCTGGTGACCACGCCGGCGGAGCCGGTGATGCCGTGCGCCACCGCGTCGCGGGTGGACATGCCCTGCCGGACCGCCTCGCGGATGCGGCTGACGACGAACACGTGGTAGTCCATCGACAGGCCGAACAGCACCACGAAGAGGAACAGCGGCAGCCACGACACGACCGCGTCCATGGACTTGAAGCCCAGGATGCCCTCGGCCCAGGTGCCCTGGAAGATGAGTACCACGAGGCCGTAGGAGGCGCCGGCGGAGAGCAGGTTCAGCCCGATCGAGGTGACCGCGACGACCACCGAGCGGAACGTGAACGCCATGACCAGGAACGTCAGCACCAGCACGAAACCCACCACGAGCGGCAGCTTCTGCTTGACGTGCCCGGCGTAGTCGACGTCGGCGCCGACGAACCCGCCGACGGCCGCGTCGGTGCCCGCCGTCACGCCCGGCACCTTGCCGACGGTCTGCGGGACCATGACCTCGCGCAGCCGGGTCAGGGACTCCTTGGCCTCCTCGGAGCGGCCGGCGAACGGGGTGGCGACGTCGAGCACTGCGACCTTGCCGTCGGCGGAGACCTCGATGTCCGGCTCAGCGCCCGCCGGAAGGTCCAGCGGCGCGAACAGCGGGTCGGCGGCGGCGGTCCTTGCCAGCTCGGTGAGCGCGGCCTTCGTGGCGTCGAGCTGGCCGGCCGGGATGCGGACGGCGACGACGTGCACGGTGCCGTTGCTCGGGTACGCCTTGACCAGCCGGTCGTACGCCTGCATCGCCGGCGTGGTGCGCGGCAGGTCCTCCATGCCGGGGAAGCTCAGCCGCATGGTCAGCGCCGGCGCCGCGAGGGCCAGCAGGGCGAGGACCGACACGACGAGGGTGGCCGCCGGCCGGCGCAGGGCGGGCCGCAGGATGAAGCTCCAGATCCGGGACTGGCCCTCGGCCGCGCCGCGGGGCCGGGTGAGGCGCCACAGCACCGGCACGCGGGGCCGGTCGATCCAGCGGCCCAGCTTCGACAGCAGCGCGGGCAGGACGGTCAGCGAGCCGATCACGGAGACCAGCACGACCAGGATCGAGCCGATGGCGAGCGACGAGAAGACGATGTCACCGGCGAGGAACAGCCCGGCCATCGCGATCGTCACGGCGATGCCGGAGACGACCACGGCGTGCCCGGAGGTCTCGGCGGCGATCTCGACCGCGTCCAGGTGCTTGCGGCCCTTCGCCCGTTCCTCGCGCTCCCGGCGCAGATAGAACAGCGAGTAGTCGACGCCGACGGCCATGCCGATGAGCAGGATGACGCTGGCGGTCGTGTCGGTCGACGGGACCAGGTGCGAGGCGAGGGTCGACAGGCCGAGCGCGGCCGCGACCGAGGACAGCGCGAGCAGCACCGGCACGCCGGCGGCGATGAGCGCGCCGAACGCGACGATGAGGATCGCGAACGTCACCGGCAGGCTGAGGAACTCGGCCCGCTGGAAGTCCTTGCCGAGAGTCTCGTCCATGGCCTGGCCGATGGACTCGCCGCCGGTCTCCTCGACCCGCAGCTGCGGGTGGGCCCGCTGCACGCCGGCGGTGGCGTCGCGCAGCTTGCCGACGCGGTCCTGGGCGGTCTCGGGGTCGCCGCTCATGGTGACCCGGACCAGCAGCGCGCCGCCGTCGTGGGAGAGCAGCGGGTCGCTCACGGAGGCGACCTCGGGCAGCGCCTTCATCGCGGCGGTCACGTCGGCGGCGGCCTTGTCGGCGGCGCCGCGGTCCAGGGTGCCGGCGAGCGGCGTGATGAGGACGCTCTCGGTCGCCGGGTGGTCGAACTTGCCCTCGTCGACGATGACGTCGGCCCGGCCGGACTCGCCGATCGCCTGGTCGGCGTTGCTCGCCTCGACGGTCCCCGCCATGTTGCCACCGATGAAGCAGACAGCGACGAACACGACCCACAGTGCGATTGCGCGCCAAGGGTGCTCCGCGCTCCAGCGCGCCACCCGTACGGTAACTGGTCTCTTCTCCACGTGAAGAGACGCTATGGATCGGCGGCGCCGGAAACATCCGGGCTACACCCCGCCCGCACCCGGATCCGGACCGTGGGGGTTTTCCCCGAGGCCGAAATCCTCAAGCCCCGGTGAGCGGCGCCGATACCTCTGACGAGCAAGGATCGCTCATCACAGCAGCCAAGGACCGGCGACACACCGCAAGCAGCACCGTTTTCCGGTGGACGGGAGCCTCCCTGCCGTGTTCGAAGACGTCACCTCGGTCACCCTGCACAGCGCCCTGACAGGGCTCGCGAAGCGGCAGCGGGTCATCGCCGACAACATCGCCAACATCGAGACCCCCGGGTTCCTCGCCGGGCGGGTGTCGTTCGAGGACTCGCTGCGCACCGCGGTCGAGGCCGGCACGCCGCAGAACGCGACGATCGCCGTGGCCCGGTCGCTGGAGCCGACCCGCGAGGACGGCAACAACGTCAACCTCGACCACGAGGTGCTCTCCAACGTCGACACCGGCCTGCGGTACCAGACGATGCTGCGCGGCGTGGACGACAAGTTCGTGCTGCTGCGCACCGCGATCAGGGGCTGACCATGACCATCTTCAGCGCGATCGGCATCGCCGGCACCGGCGTGACCGTCCACCGCAAGTGGCTCGACGCGATCGCCGACAACGTCGCCAACATGAACGACGCCGCGCCGACCGCCGGGCAGGTGTTCCGCGCCCGGTACGTGCAGGCCCGCGCGGTCGACTACGGCACCGGCGAGGGCGGCGTGGTGGTCGCCGGCACCGCGCTCGGCGACGCCAAGGGCCGCCTGGTGTACGAGCCGGAGAACCCGCTGGCGGACCGGGAGGGCTACGTGAAGTACCCCGACATCGACCTCGGTTCGCAGATGACACAGATGATCATGGCGCAGCGCGGCTACCAGGCGAACCTGACCGTCGTCGACCGGGCCAAGGACGCGTACCAGGCCGCGATCCAGATCGGGAAGGGCTGATCATGACCGTCTCCGCCGTCCCCGCCGTCGGCGCGCTGCCGGCGCTGTCCCCGATCAGCGCGTCCGACAGCGCATCCGGCCAGGCCGGCCCCTCGTCCTCCGGCGCCGACTTCGGCGCCATGGTGGCGCAGGGTCTGCAGCGGCTGCAGCAGGTCCAGGACACCGCCGACGACCTCGCCGTGCAGGCCGCCACCGGCCGCCTCACCGACGTGCACGACTACATGATCGCCGCGACCGAGGCGAGCCTCGCGACCAGCCTCACCGTCGCCGTGCGGAACAGGGCCCTGGACGCCTTCAACGAGATCATGAGGATGCAGGCCTGATGCGCGACCGGCTCACCGCCCTCATGCGGCGGGGGACGGACGGATGGAAGTCGTTCACCCCCGGGCAGCGGGCCGTCACCATCTTCGCCGTGCTGGCCCTGGCGATCGGTGGCTACTTCTTCGCGACGTGGGCCGGCAAGCCGACCATGGCGCCGCTGTTCTCGAACCTCGCGGCCAGCGACGCCAGCGCGATCGTCGACCGGCTCAACGCCGAGGGTGTCACCTACACCCTGTCCGACGGCGGCAGCACCATCAACGTGCCCAGCGACCAGGTGTACAACCTGCGGATCTCGATGAGCGGCGCCGGGCTGCCCGCCTCCGGCGACGCGGGCTACGCGCTGCTGGACAAGCAGGGCATCATGACCAGCGAGTTCATGCAGCAGATCACCTACCGCCGCGCGCTGGAGGGTGAGCTCGGCAAGACCATCGAGGCGATCAACGGCGTCAACAAGGCCACCGTGCACCTGGCGATCCCACAGAAGGACGTCTTCACCGACGACCAGATCGCGCCGACCGCGTCGGTGCTCGTGGACACCGGCACCAAGCCCCTGCCCGGCGGCGCCGTCACCTCGATCGTGCACCTCGTCTCCTCCAGCGTCGAAGGGCTGGAGCCGGCCGCGGTCACCGTCGTCGGCGCCAACGGCAAGGTGCTGTCCGGCTCCGGCGACGACTCGGGCTCCGCCGACGGGCCGTCGGGCCAGACGTCGGCGTACGAGCAGCGCCTCAACACCGCGCTGCAGCGCATGCTCGACACCGTCGTCGGCCCGGGGCACTCCGTCGTGCAGGTGACCGCCGACCTCGACTTCGACGCCACGGAGACCAAGACCCAGACGTACGTCGCGGACCCGGCCGTGCCGCCACTGTCGGAGTCGAAGACCTCCGAGCAGTACACGGGCGGCAACGGCACCCCGGTCGGCGGCGTCCTGGGCCCCGACAACATCCAGGTGCCCAACGGCACTGGCGCCGGTGGGGACGGCACGTACCAGCAGACCACCGAGACCCGCAACAACGCCGTCGGCATGGTCACCGAGACGAAGAAGTCCGCGCCCGGGGCGGTGAAGAAGCTCGCCGTCGCCGTCATCGTCGACAGCTCCGCGGCGAGGATCGATGAGGCGCAGCTGCAGCAGCTGGTCTCCTCCGCCGTCGGCCTCGACGCGACCCGCGGCGACCAGATCGCGGTCAGCTCGATGGCGTTCGACACCACCAGGTCCGAGGCCGAGCAGAACGCGGCCAAGGAGGCGGCGAAGGCCGAGCAGAGCCGGCTGCAGCAGAAGTACATCCAGATGGGCCTGATCATCCTGGCGCTGCTGATCCTGCTGATCGTCGCGGCGATCTCCGGCCGCCGGCGGCGCAAGGCCGAGAAGGCCAAGCTCACCGACCAGCAGAACGCGGCGCTGGAGGAGATGCAGGCGGCGATCGAGGCGGCCCGCGCCAAGCTGGCCCTGGAGGGCCACGGCGGCATCGGCGGCGTCCACGCCCTCGAAGGCGCCGGCGGCCCCGGCGAGGAGTTCGACCGCGACGGCCGTTTCCGCGACATCACCCAGATGGTCGAGAAGCAGCCCGATGAGGTGGCCCAGCTGCTGCGCGGCTGGCTCGCCGACCGCCGCGGATGAGCCCGCATGACCACCGGTGAGCTCTCCGGGCTGCGCAAAGCCGCCGTCCTGCTCGTACAGATGGGCAAGGAGGACGCCGCGAAGATCATGTCGCACCTGCGCGAGTCGGAGGTCGAGGAGCTCACCGCCGAGATCATGCGGCTCGGGCAGGTCGAGGGCGACGTGGCCGACGTGGTGCTCCAGGAGTTCCACGACATGGCGACCGGGCACCGGTACGTCGGTCAGGGCGGCCTCGACTTCGCCCGGGACCTGCTGGAGGCGTCCCTCGGCCGGGAGCGGGCCGGGGAGATCGTCGGCCGGCTCAACACGGTCTTCATGGACGTGCCGTTCGGCTTCCTCGGCCAGGCCGACCCGCGGCAGCTGCTGTCGTTCCTGCAGGACGAGCACCCGCAGACGATCGCGCTGGTGCTCGCGCACATGACGGCCACGCAGGCGTCGCAGATCCTCGGCGGGCTCGCCCCGGAGCTACAGGCCGACGTCGCGCACCGCATCGCCGTCATGGACCGCACCTCGCCGGAGATCATCCGCAAGGTCGAGGCGACCCTGGAACGCAAGATGTCGTCGGTCCTGCAGCCCAGCGACCTGTCCGCGGTCGGCGGGCTCGAGCCGCTGGTCGAGATCATCAACCGGACCGACCGGGCCACGGAGCGGCTGATCCTGGAGGGGCTCGCCGGGCGCAACCCGGAGCTGGCAGAGGAGATCCGCTCGAAGATGTTCATGTTCGAGGACATCGTGTCCCTCGACGACCGCTCCATCCAGCTGGTGCTGCGCCAGGTCGAGACCAACGACCTGGCCACCGCGCTCAAGGGCGTCCGCGAGGAGGTCCGCCAGAAGGTGATGAAGAACCTCTCCGAACGCGCCGCGGAGAACCTCGCCGACGAGATCGAGATGCTCGGGCCGGTCCGCCTGCGCACGGTCGAGGAGTCCCAGGCGAAGATCGTCCAGGCGATCCGGACCCTGGAGGAGTCCGGCCAGATCACCATCCGCCGAGGGGACGACGATGAGTTCGTCGGCTGACTACCCGCTCGCGTTCCCGCCGCCACCGCCGAAGAAGCCGGCCCGGCCGCGCACCGCGTTCCCACCGCCTCCCCCGCCACCGCCGACCCCGGCGACCAGGGCGTTCCCGCCGCCGGAGGCGCCGACCACCCTCCGGTACGGCGAGAGCGTCCTCACCGACGACCGGGCCGGGGCCGCCCCACCGGCCCGCTTCGACGTCGACCTGCGCGAGCGCGAGACGTACCCGCCGGAGCTCGTCGCGCAGGTCCGCGCCGAGGCCGAGGCGGCCGGGTACGCCGCGGGGTGGGCGCAGGGCGTGCGGGAGGCGCGGGCGGGCGCCGAGGCGGAGGCCGTCCGGGTCTCCGCCGAGGCCGCCGCGGCCGCCGAGGCGCACCGGCAGCGGATCGAGCGTGCCCTGCGGGCGATCGACGCCGCCGTGAGCGACCTGGAGCGCCGGGTCGTGCCGGCCGCGCAGGACATCGAGGACCAGATCGTGGCGACGGCGTTCGCGATCGCCGAGGCGGTCCTGCGCCGGGAGCTGCGCACCGCGACCGAACCGGGCCGGGAGGCCCTGGCCAGGGCGCTGGCGCTGGTGCCGGAGGGAAGTCCGGTGACGGTCCGGCTCAACCCGGCGGACCGGCTGACGATAGGACACACGGAACTGGTCATGGACGCCCGCACGGTGTCCCTCGTGGACGACCCCGGCCTCGCCCCGGGTGACGCGCTCGCGCTGTGCGACGCCACGACGGTCGACGCCCGGCTCGGGCCGGCCCTCGACCGGGTGCGGGAGGTGCTCGAACAATGACGTCGTCGCTGCAGCAGCGCATCGCCGCCGCCCGCTGGGCCGCCGGCCCCCGGGTCACCGGCCGGGTCACCTCCATCGTCGGCCTGTCGGTCACCGTCGCCGGCGTCGACGGGCGCGTCGGCGACCTCGTCGAGATCGGTGCGGCCGGCTCGGCCGTGCCCGCCGAGGTCGTCTCCATCGACGGCGACCGGCTCGCGTGCCTGCCGCTGGGCGCGCTCACCGGCATCGGCACCGGCAGTCCCGTACGCGGGACCGGCTCGCCGCTGCAGATCGCCGTCGGCCCGCAGCTGCGCGGCCGCATCCTCGACGGGCTGGGCCGCCCGATGGACGGCGGCCCGCCGCTCACCGGCCTGGAGCTGGTGAGCGTCGAGAACGACGCCCCCGACGCCCTCGCCCGCGGCCGCGTCCAGGAGCCGCTGTCGCTCGGCGTACGCGCGCTGGACACCCTCGTGCCGTGCGGCCGGGGGCAGCGCATCGGCATCTTCGCCGGGTCCGGCGTCGGCAAGAGCAGCCTGATGTCGATGATCACCCGGGGTACCGACGCCGAGATCTCCGTCATCGGGCTGGTCGGCGAGCGGGGCCGCGAGGTACGCGAGTTCATCGAGAACGACCTCGGGCCCGAAGGGCTCGCCCGGTCCGTCGTCGTAATCGCGACCTCCGACCAGCCGCCGCTGGTGCGGTTGCGGGCCGGGTTCGTCGCGACCCGGATCGCCGAGTACTTCCGTGACGGCGGCCGGGACGTGCTGCTGCTGATGGACAGCCTCACCCGCACCGCCATGGCGCAGCGCGAGGTCGGCCTGTCCGCCGGCGAGCCGCCCGCCACCCGCGGCTACCCGCCGAGCGTGTTCGCGCTGCTGCCGCGCCTGCTGGAGCGGGCCGGCCCGGCGCCCGCCGGCTCGATCACCGGCCTGTACACGGTCCTCGTCGAGGGCGACGACCACAACGAGCCGATCGCCGACACGGCCCGCTCGATCCTCGACGGGCACATCACGCTCGACCGGCGGCTCGCCACGTCCGGGCACTTCCCCAGCATCGACGTGCTGGAGTCGGTGTCCAGGGTCGCGAACGCGGTCACCACCCGCGAGCAGCGCGCCGACGCCACCGCCCTGCGCCGGATGCTGGCCGCGCACCGCGACGTGCGCGAGCTCGTCGAGATCGGCGCGTACGTCAGCGGCACCAACCCCGACGCGGACCGGGCCCGGGCGCTGTGGCCGCAGATCAACGACTTCCTGCGGCAGGACATGGACGACACCACCCCGGCGCCGCTGGCGTGGTCGATGCTGGATGCGCTGGTGAAATCCTGATGGCGAAGAACGGTTTCCGGCTGGGCGCGGTCCTGCGGGCGCGCAAGGCGCAGGAGGACGCGGCGAAGGCGGCCGTCGTGCGGGCCCGCGCTGACGCCATGGCGGCGCACGGCGCGGTCCACGCCCGCGAACGCGACCTCGACGGGCGACGGGTCCCGGACGCGGCGACCTCGGCGGCGTTCGCCGCGACCCTCATGGCCCGGCAGGCGATCGCGGGCGCGCTGTCCGCAGCGATCGGCGCGGCCTCCCTCGCCGACGAGACCGTCCAGGACCGGCTCGACGACCTCACCGACGCGGCCGTGCAGCGGCGCACCATCGAGAAGCTGCAGGAGCGCCACGACCTGACCCGCAAGCAGACGGCGGCCGCGGCCGAGGCCAAGGCGGTCGACGACCTCACCACCGCCGCCGCCCACAACCGCAAGGACCAAGCATGACGGTGTACGAGGCGCAGGCGCGCATGATGGAGATCCGCTCCCGGTTCGGGCTTCCCGCACCCGCGCCGACCGGCGGTGGCGACGCGTTCGCGGCCGCGCTGCAGTCCACGATGGCCGCCGGCCGCCCGGTCACCGGCACGGCCGTCGTCGACGCGGCGAAACGGTACCTGGGCACGCCGTACGTCTTCGGCGGCAACACCCCGGAGCGCGGCATGGACTGCTCGGGCCTCGTCCAGCGGGTCTACGCCGACCTCGGGGTGCGGCTGCCCCGCGTGGCGAAGGACCAGGCCCGGGAGGGCACCGCGGTGCCCGGCCTGGCCCACGCGCGCCCCGGCGACCTGCTGGCCTTCGGCGACCCGGTCGACCACGTCGCCATCTACGCCGGCGACGGCCGCATGATCGCCGCACCGCACGCCGGGGACGTGGTGAAGCTGCAGCAGGTGTACGAGACCCCGACCGCCATCCGCCGGATCGTGCCCACGACGGCGCTCGACCCGCTCGCCACGGGTGCACTTGCGGCCGGGGCTCTGCCGGCGGGGGCACTGCCGGCGGGGGCACTGCCGGCGGGGGCACTGCCGGCGGGGGCACTGGCCGGCGGGGCGATGGTCACGGCGGCGGCGCTGCGGCCCGCGGCGCTCAACGGCGTGCCGTACGCGGAGCTGTTCCAGCAGGCCGGCGCGAAGTACGGCCTCTCGCCCGCCCTCCTCGCCGCGGTCGCGAAGGTCGAGTCCGGATACAACCCGGCGGCCGTCAGCGGCGCCGGCGCGCAGGGGCTCATGCAGCTGATGCCGGCGACCGCCCGCGGCCTCGGCGTCAACGCCCTCGACCCGGCCCAGGCCGTCGACGGCGCCGCCCGGATGCTGTCGGCGAACCTGGACCGCTTCGGCTCGCTCGACCTGGCCCTCGCCGCGTACAACGCCGGCGGCGGCGCCGTCAGCCGGTACGGCGGCATCCCACCGTTCGCGCAGACCCAGGCGTACGTGCCGAAGGTCAAAGCCGCGATGGAGCAGCTCGCCGGAAGAGGGTTCGCATGACCACGACCGCGACGGTTTCCGGGGCGATGGCATGACCGCCCCCATCGGCCCGCTTGGCCCGGCCGGCGCCGCCCGCGCCGCGGACTCCGCCAACCCCGCCACCGGCCCGTCCGACGCCTTCGCCGCCGCCCTGGCCGCCGCGACCCGCGGCCGCGTACCGCTGAGTGCCGCGGCCCAGGCCGCCCGTGATCACACCGCCGACCGCCGGCCGGACCGGCCGCAGGACCGCGGCCAGGATCGGGCGGACGAGCAGGAGCGCCGGTTCCCGGTGCGGGACCGCCGGGTCCGCGACGAACGCCCCCGCCCCCGCGCCACCGACCCCGACCCGGTCACCGCCGCAGCCGCCCAGCACCGCGACCCCGTCCACCGCGACGCCGGGGTTCGTCCGGGCGACGTGGACCGCCGTGAGCGTCCCGCCGCACCGGAATCCTCGGTCCCGGCGGGGTCTGCCGGTCGCGGGACCGGGGCCCGGCAGGACGAGTCCTCTGCCAGAACTCCGCTACCGGCCCAGGTCTCCCGGCCGGCCGGGCAGAGCGCACTGCAGGCGATGCTGCGCGCGGCGGCGGCCCGGTCCGGAGTCACCGAGGTGTCCGTGCCCGTCGACGCCGCCGGGACGGCGCTCATGGCCGCACCCCCGGCACCGGGTCCGCCCGGACTGCCGGCCGGACCTCCTCCGGCCGCCGGATTGCTCGGCGACCGGACCGACGTCCCGGCGGCGGCCGGGATCCCGTCACCACCCGGTGCCTGGACCGGTGACCCGCCGGCCGGACCGGTCGTCCCGGGCGCCTTGGCGGCCGACCAGGCGCTGACCGTCGCGACCAGCCACGCCGATGTCGCACGAGCCGCGCAGGCCACCGCCGCGATGCAACCGGGCACGACACCCCCGGCGGTCACCGTCGGCCGGTCCGCCACGGCGCAGACGTGGATGTCCGTGCCGTCGGCCGCCGATCAGGCCCGCGTGGTCCCGCAGGAAGGGCAGGTCGCGCAGGCGGGGCAGGCCGGGACAGGACAGGCGGGCCCAGACCGGGCCAGCGGCGTCCTTCCCGGCGCGCAGGCCACCCAGCCAGCGATGGCGACCGACGGGGACCGCCAGGACGCGGCCCTGGTCGTGCCGTTGACCGGGCAGGCCATCGAGCCGTCCGGCATGCCGCCGCACGCTGCGGCCGCACGCCCCACCGAACCGGCACTCCCCGGCATGGCCACAGTGATCGCCGCCCCGGTCACCGAAACGAAAATCACCGACCAGGCCGGTGCCCAGGCCGGCGGACAGCCGGTAGCGCAGGCCACCGCTGGCACGGCTGCCCATGGCCTCGCCGGCGGCGTCGTCATGGGCAGTCCCGAGCCGCTCCCCCAGGCCGTCGCACCCGGCGCCGCGCAACCCACCGCCGCCGGGCAGGTCACGCCCGCCACGCCGCCCACCGCCGCCGGGCAGGTCACGGCCGCCACGCCGCCCACCGGCGCCGCGCCGCTCACCGGCGCCGCGCAGGTCACGGCCGCCGCGCAAGCCGCCCAGACCGCCGCCCAGACGTCCGCCCAGACCGCTGCCCAGACGTCCGCCCAGATCGCGGCGCAGGTCGCCGGGCAGGGCGCCGCCCAGGCGGTGCCTGCGGCCGGCACCCAGGACGGCGGCCGGACGCAGGCTGGCGCCGCAGGCCAGGCCGCGGCCCCGAGCCCCGGCGGGCCGGGCGGTGCCGCGGGCGTGCCGGTGTTCACCGTGCCGCAGGCGGCGCAGGGTGCCCCGGCCGGCGACGCGCAGGGACGCGGCGGGCAGGCCGGCGACGGGTCCGGCCCTCAGCGGCACGCGGCACGTGTCGAGCCGGGGGTCGGTGCCGATCAGGGGCAGGCGGTGGGCGTACCCCTGCAGCCACCGACGAACACGTCCGCCGTCGCGGCGCCGAACGGCCCCGGCCCGGCACCCGCCGTGCCGCAGCCGCCCGTGGCGACGCAGGTGGCGATGGTCCTGACGCCGCTGCGACGGGGGCCCGACGGGGTGCACCGGATGACGGTCCAGCTCAGCCCGGGCGATCTCGGGCCGGTGAGCATCGTGGCGGAGGTGCGCGACGGCACGATCGCCGTGCAGCTGACGGGCGGCAGCGAGGCGGCGCGGGCCGCGTTGCAGGCGGCGCTGCCGGACCTGCGGCAGGACCTGCGCGACGCCGGGTTCGCCCAGTGCACGCTCGACCTGCACCACGACCAGCACCAGGGCCCGCACCAGGATCCGCACCGGCCGGGCAACCAGTCGCAACAGTCCTCAGGTTGGCAGTCTCCGGGTCGATCTCAACAGCAGGCACCCGAACCACGGGCGACGGAACCGCTGCGCGATCCGGACGCCGCCGAGGTTCTGGTCGACATGCGCATCTAAAGGGGGTCCAGCCATCACCACCCCGACCGCGCCGGTCAGCGGCAAGATCAGCGACTACGTCCCGAAGACGAGCGCGCCGAGCGACGCCCCGAAGGCCGGCGACACGACGGAAACACCCGCGAAGCCCGGCGGCGAGCTGGGCAAGGACGCGTTCCTGAAGCTGCTCGTGGCGCAGCTGAAGTACCAGGATCCGATGAAGCCGATGGACAACTCGGAGTTCCTGGCGCAGACGGCGCAGTTCACCACGGTCGAGAAGCTGACCGACCTGGCGACGTTGGAGCAGAGCCTGCTCACCGCGCAGCTGCAGCTCGGCGCGAGCAACCTGATCGGCAAGACCGTCGCCTACACCGGCGACGACGGCAAGGAGCAGACCGGCGTGGTGACCGCGGCGGCGTTCTCCGGCAGCACCCCCACCCTGCGGGTCGGCGACACGGATGTCGCGCTCAGTGCGGTCAAGGAAGTCCGCAACCCGGCATCCTGAAAGGACCCCCTCCCCAATGCTCCGCTCACTTTTCTCCGGCATCAGCGGCCTGCGCGCGCACCAGCAGATGATGGACGTCACCAGCAACAACATCGCCAACGTCAACACCGTGGGGTTCAAGTCGTCGCAGGTGGTCTTCCAGGACACGCTGAGCCAGATGATGCGGGCCGCCGGCGCGCCGCAGCAGGGGCAGGGCGGCACCAACCCGGCGCAGGTCGGCCTCGGTGTGCGGCTCGGCGCCATCAACACCAGCTTCGTGCAGGGCTCGGCGCAGACCACCGGCCGGGCGACCGACGTGATGATCTCCGGCGACGGGTTCTTCGTCGTCAACTCGGTCAACGAGCAGCTGTACACGCGGGCCGGCGCGTTCAACTTCGACGCCGAGGGCAAGCTGGTCACCCCGACCGGCGCCGCGGTGCAGGGCTGGCCCGCGGTCAACGGCGAGGTGAACACCAACGCGCCGATCGGCGACATCCGGCTGCCGATGGGCACACTGATCGCGCCGAACGCCACCCGCAACATGGTCATCGCCGGTAACCTGCCGGCCGATGCGCCGGTGAACACGACGATCCCGCGCTCGATCAAGACGTACGACGTGCAGGGCAACGTGGTGACGCTGACGACGACGTTCACGCTGACCGCGGGCGGCTGGGAGGCGGTCGTCTCCGACGGATCCAGCCCGTCGGCGTCGACCCCGCTGACGTTCCTGCCGAACGGGCAGATCAGCCAGCCGACGTACACGGACTCGACCGGCGCCACGAGGATCGGCCTGTTGTACGACCCGGACGGTGACGGCATCGGCGTGGAGGTCGACCTGGCCGGCCTGACGGAGTACACCGGCAACACGACAGTGAGCCCGCTGAGCCAGAACGGCTCGCCGGCCGCGACGCTGCAGTCCTTCAGCATCAACCCCGACGGTCAGCTGGTCGGCGTGTTCTCCAACGGCAACAAGCAGACCGTGGCGCAGCTCGCCCTGGCCAACTTCAACAACCCGCCGGGCCTGGAGAAGGTCGGCGACTCGCTCTACCGGTTCACGGTGAACTCGGGCCTGGCCCAGGTCGGCGTGGCGGGGACGGTGGGTCTCGGCACGTTGCAGAGCGGTGCGGTGGAGATGTCCAACGTCGACCTCGCGCAGGAGTTCACGAACCTGATCGTGGCGCAGCGCGGCTTCCAGGCGAACTCGAAGGTGATCAGCACCTCCGACGACGTGCTGCAGGAGCTGGTGAACCTGAAGCGGTAACCGGACGTTCCGCTCGAAAAGGCCCGCCCTGGTGGCGGGCCTTTTCCGTAGCACCTGCCCGGCAACCGTCAACTCCTCACCTGTCGGGTGATCGGTCCGATGTGAACTCCGAAGGCCCCACGGAGGGGGCCTCGCCCACAACCTCCAAGGAGTGGAGCGCGTCGATGATCCTGCTGACCCGACTCAACGGCCCGGTGTTCGCCCTCAACCCCGACCTGGTTGAGCGGGCCGACTGCACCCCCGACACCGTCGTGACGCTGGTGGACGGCACGAAGTACCTGATCGCCGAGTCGCTGCCCGAGCTGGTGGAGCTGATCCGCAAGTACCGGGCCCAGGTCGTCGTCGACGCCCAGCAGCTGGTCGGCCAGACGCCGGCCGAACGCGCTGAGACCGCGCGCGAGCGGGTCAACGAGACCAACGTCGTCCATCTGCACCGTCGGGAGCGCTGACACCCATGGATCCGGCAACCCTTATCGGCGTCGTGCTGGCCTTCGTCGCGATCTTCGCCGCGATGATCCTGGAAGGTGGCAGCCCCGGCGCCATCTTCCTGCTGCCGCCGCTGATTCTGGTCTTCGTCGGCACCTTCGGCGCCGCCATGGCGGGCGGCATGCTCAAGGACACGATCGCCCTCGTCGACTCCTTCAAGCGGGTGCTGCTCGGCAGTGTGGCACCGGCCGACGGCCTCGTCGACGACATCGTGAAGCTCGCCGAGAAGGCCCGCCGCGAGGGGTTGCTGGCCCTGGAGGACGCGATGAAGGAGGTGCAGGACCCGTTCCTCAAGAAGGGCCTGCAGCTGGCCATCGACGGCACCGACTCCGAGGAGCTCGCCACCATCCTCGAGGCGGAGGTGGACGCCAAACGCAAGGCCGACAAGCAGGCCGGCGCGATCTTCACGGGCATGGGCGGGTACGCGCCCACGATCGGCATCATCGGCACCGTGCTCGGTCTGATCCACGTCCTGGAGAACCTGAGCGAGCCGGAGAAGCTCGGTCACCTCATCGCCGGCGCCTTCGTGGCGACGCTGTGGGGAGTTCTCTCAGCAAACGTCCTGTGGCTGCCGATGGCAGCGAAGTTGAAGCGACTGTCCGAGCTCGAATGCGCACAGATGGAGCTCGTGATCGCCGGCATCATCAACATCCAGGCAGGGGCCAACCCCCGCCTGGTCGCACAGAAGCTCCGGAGCCTGCTGCCGCCGAGCAGCGGTACTGAGAAGAAGGAGGCCGCCTGATGAGCGGGGGGAACCACGCCGTCAAAGGCGGCAAGCAGGGCGCGCACGCCAAGGGGCACGGCAAGAAGCACGCGGCGCACGAGGAGGAGCACGAGAACCACGAGCGCTGGCTGGTCAGCTACGCCGACATGATGACGCTGCTCATGGTGCTCTTCATCGTGCTGTTCGCGATCAGCCAGATCGACCAGAAGAAGTTCGCGGAGCTCAAGAACGGCCTGGCGGTCGGCTTCGGCGCCCCGGCGGTGGCGTTCGACGGCGGCGAGGCCAGCCTGATGGAGTCCTCCGACAGCGACTCCGCGATGGACATGTCCTCGGGCATCGGCGGCACCACCAGCGACGCGACGGCGATCCAGGAGGCCGTGGCGGCCAAGGAGCGGGCCTCGGCGTCGGCGCGGCAGAAGGCCGCCCAGCAGGAGGTCGAGAACTTCGAGAAGATCAAGGCGCAGATCGAGGAGAGCCTGAAGAAGCAAGGGCTCGCCGACTCGGTGCGGTTCACCATCGACGAGCGCGGCCTGGTCGTCACGGTCGTCACCAGCGCGATCGTGTTCGACGGCGGCGAGGCGCAGCTGCTGTCCGCCGGGCGGCAGATCATGGCCGGCATCGGCCCGGCGATCGCCGGCCTGCCGAACAAGATCGAGGTCGACGGGCACACCAACCAGCTCGCCGCCACGACCGGCATGTACCCGAGCGGCTGGGAGCTGTCCACGGCCCGTGCCTCGACCGTCGTGCGCTTCCTGCACAGCAGCTCCGGCATCCCGGAGAGCCGCCTGATGGCGTCCGGTTTCGCCGACACCAAGCCGCTGTACCCGGCGGACGACCCGCGAGCGGCGTCGCTCAACCGGCGGGTGGAGATCATCGTCCTGTCATCCCTTCCGGCCGACACCCGGGCGCTGCTGCCCTCGGCGACTTCGAGCAACTGAGGAAACGGCGTCCATGGCGAACGACGAAAAGGCCGCGGCCGGCGAGGCCCCGAAGAAGCGCAAGAAGAAGCTCATCATGATCATCGCGGCCGTGGCGGTGCTGCTGGGCGGCGGCGCGGGCGGCTACCTGATGTTCAAGCCGTCCTCCGCCACCGCTGAGCCGGAGCCGGAGCCCGGCATGGTGGTGCCGCTGGACGCGATCACGATCAACCTGGCGGACGGGCACTTCCTGAAGCTGAAGCTGTCGCTGCAGGCCACCGCGGACGTCGCGGAGGCGCCCGACGGCAGCAAGGCGCTGGACATCGCGATCGACCTGTACAGCAACCGGGAGATGGCCGAGCTGATGTCCAACGCGGAGCGGGAGCGCTCGAAGACGGAGCTCAGGGAGAAGATCGAGGCGGCCTACACGGTGGACAAGGAGAAAGAGATCATGGACGTGTACTTCACGTCGTTCGTAATCCAGTAGCCACGAACCGGCGGATCTGGGGGTTTCTAGGAAACCTCCAGGTCCGTTTCGGCCGTTTTCCGTCAAGCTGCACCCGAAAAGACCGATGGTAGGAGAGTGACGCAGTCAACGTCGGCCACTGGTACCGGCCGCATGCCCGGCAGGATGAGCCGGCGTGGCGGCAAGAGCTCCGGTCCAGAGCCGTATGACTTCCGGCGTCCGACCAAACTGTCCCGTGAACACATCCGAACCCTGCAGATCGCCTACGAGACCTTCGCCCGCCAGTACGCCACGCTCCTGACCACCAGCCTCCGGGCGGTGTCGCAGATCAGCCTGGTCTCGATCGAGCAGCTGACCTACGACGAGTACATCAGTGGCCTGTCGAGCCCGACCATCGTCGCCATGTTCAGCATCGACCCCCTACCCGGCACAGCCATTCTGGAGTTCTCCCTGAGCACCGCCATGGCCTGCATCGACCACATGCTCGGCGGCCCGGGCGGTCCGCAGCCGCAACGCCCACTGAGCGACATCGAGACGCCGTTGCTGCACGGCCTCATCGAGCGGACGCTCGGCGAGCTGCGCTACGCCTTCGAGGGCATCGTGGCGTTACGGCCGGAGATGACCACCATCGAGTACAACCCACAGTTCGCCCAGGCGGGCGCGACGTCCGACGCGGTCATCGTGGCCTCGTTCGAGATGCGGGTCGGCACCGAGGAGTGCGTGGCGAGCATCTGCCTGCCCTTCGGCTCGATCTTCCCGAAGCTGCAGGGCGAGCAGGGCAGCGCGGTGCTCACCGAGGCGCAGCGGCTGGCCCGGGAGGCCGCGTACCGCAACGTGGTCGCCGGGCTGGAGGGCGCGCCGATCGAGGTCGCGGTGCGGTTCCAGCCGGTCCGCATGCACCCGGCCGACCTGATCGGGCTGCGCCCCGGTGACGTGGTCCCCTTGGCCCACACCACCTCGACGCCCCTGGCGGTGACCACGGCGGACATCACGTTCGCCTACGCCGTGCCGGGCGCGCAGGGCAACCGGCTGGCCTGTCTCGTGGTGCCGAGCCCACAGCCGGGCCAGCGACCGACCCACCGGCCCGCCGGACAAGCAGCCGGGCAGCTCGGCCAGAACCGCGCTGAGGAGACCCGCCGATGACCACCGCCACCAACGAGGCCATGCTGGCTCGTGCCGAGGCGGCCGCCCAGGCCGCCGTGGCACTGCTGCCCGCCAGCTCGCCGCTCTCCGTCGGTGCGCCCACGCAGAACGTCGACGAACTCGCCATCGACGGCCAGGCGGTCCGCGCCCGGTTCGCCGGGACGGCGCAGGGCGAGGTCGCGATCGTCGTCACGCAGGACCTGGTCGAGGCCCTCGCCAACTCCCCCATGGGCGCCCTGGACCTCAGCCAGGCCGTCCGGCCAGCCCTGGAGGCCGCGGCGGCCACCGTCGGCCCCGTCGTCGTGGACCCCGGCGAGGTGCTCTCCCCCGCCGACGCCATGCGCACGCTGGCCGGCGCGGGCGGCGCGCTGGTGCCGCTGCGCACCGACGAGGGCACCGTGCAGGCCGTCGTCGCGCTCGCCGTCGCCGTGGAGGTCAGCGGCGCCCCGGGCGGCGACGAGCCCCGCAGCGAGCGCGCGGACCGTGGCCGTCCCGCGTTCGACCTCCTGCACGACGTCGAGATGGAGGTCACCGCCGAGCTGGGGCGCACCCGCATGAGCGTGCGGGAGCTGCTGTCGCTGGCCCCGGGCGCGGTGATCGAGCTGGACCGGGCCGCCGGCGGCCCCGCCGACCTGCTCGTCAACGGCCGGCTCATCGCCCGCGGCGAGGTGGTCGTGATCGACGAGAACTTCGGCATCCGGATCACCGAGATCGTCGGCCCGTCGGACCGGGCGTAGGACCTGCCGTCATGATCGAGCTGGCACTGCGCGTCCTGTGTTCACTCACAGTAGTTTTTGTACTACTGTGGGCGCTTGCGCGGCTGGCCCGGCGCGGCGTCGGCGGCCACGGGGCCGGGCTGCTCACCGTGCTCGCCCGCCAGCAGCTCAGCCGCGGCTCCTCGGTCGCGATCGTCAAGGTCGCCGACCGGGCCCTGGTCCTCGGCGTCAGCGACGCAGGCGTGTCGCTGCTCGCCGACGCCGACGCGCACCTGTTCGAGCAGCCGGTCGAGGCGTCCCCGCCGTCGCCGCTGGCGGGCTCGCTGTTCTCGGCCGACACGTGGCGCTTCCTGCGGGGCCGGCGATGAGCTCCGCGATCCGGGACCGGGCGGCCGCCGTTGCGGCCGGGTGCATCGCGCCGCTGCTGTTGCTGCCCGGCGCCGCCGCCGGCGCGCCGACCCCGCAGCCGCCGGTGTCGCCGAGCCCGCCCGACGGCACCGTCAACATCGACGTCGGCGGCGTGCAGCCCAGCCAGTCGATCACCATCATCATCCTGCTGACCCTGCTGTCGATCGCGCCGTCGCTGCTGCTGATGACGACCAGCTTCACCAAGATCTTCGTGGTCCTGTCGATCACCCGCAACGCGCTCGGCCTCAGCAACGTGCCGCCCAACCAGGTGATCGCCGGACTGGCGCTGTTCATCAGCCTCTTCATCATGGCGCCGGTCATCGGCGAGGTGAACGACGTCGGGGTGCAGCCGTACCTGCGAGGGGAGAAGAGCCAGTCGGTCGCCTTCAAGGACGGGGTCCAGCCCCTCGAGACGTTCATGCTCAAGCAGACCCGCAAGGACGAGATCGCGCTCTTCACGAAGATCGCCGACCGGCCCCTGCCGAAGAACAAGGACGACGTGCCGCTGACCACGCTGGTGCCCGCGTTCATCCTGTCGGAGCTGCGGGCCGCGTTCATCATCGGCTTCGTCATCTACATCCCGTTCCTGGTGATCGACATGGTCGTCTCGGCGGCCCTCATGTCGCTCGGCATGATGATGCTGCCCCCGGTCACCATCGCCCTGCCCTTCAAGCTCCTGCTGTTCGTCCTGGTCAACGGGTGGGGGCTGATCCTCACCGCCCTCGTGGCCAGCTATCACTGACGAGGTGTACCCCTGATGACCGACACCAAGATCATCGAACTGAGCCTGCAGGCCATGACGATCGCCGCGAAGCTCGGCGCGCCGATCCTGCTCACCGCGCTCGTCGTCGGCTTCGCCATCTCCCTGTTCCAGTCCGTGACCCAGATCCAGGAGTCGACGCTGTCCTTCGTGCCGAAGGCCGCCGCGATCGGGCTCGCGCTCCTCTTCGCCGGCAACTGGATGCTGCACGAGATGGTCACGTACACCGAGCAGCTGTACGCCCAGATCCCCGATCTGATCAAGGGTGCCTGACACCTACACCGTGCCGCTGAGCACGGTCCTGGCCGTCCTGCTCGGCTCGATCCGCGCCGGCGTGTGGCTCGCGCTGTGCCCGCCGTTCAACAACCGCGGCGCCCCGGCACCGATCAAGGCCCTGCTGTCGGTGGCGATCGCGCTGCCGCTCGCGCCGAGCCTCGCCCCGCAGATCCCCGCCGGCATGTCCGCCGGCGTCCTCATCGCCAACGCCGTCGAGCAGGCCGTCGTCGGCGCCGCGCTCGCCTTCATCACCGCACTGCTCTTCGCCGCCGTCCAGGTCGCCGGCAACCTCATCGACCTCGTCGGCGGCTTCACCCTCGCCTTCGCGATGGACCCCTTCTCCCTGCAGGGCAACGCCGTCTTCGGCCGCTTCTACAACCTCATCGGCATGGCGCTGATGTTCGCCACCGACTCCCACCAGCTGATCCTGCGGGGCTTCGCCCGCTCGTACACCGCGATCCCGCTCACCGACGCCATGTCCCTGCAGACCTTCACCGACATCATCACCGGCGGCCTGGGCGAGATGTTCCTGGCGGGCCTGCAGATCGCGGCGCCGCTGATCGCGGTGATGCTCGCGGTGGACGTCGCCCTGGGGCTGCTGACCCGCGCCGCGCCCGCCCTGAACCCGTTCGCCTTCGGCTTCCCGGCGAAGGTGCTGCTGACTCTGCTGATCGTGGGCTCCGCGATGCTGCTGCTGCCCAACGCCATCGCCAACCTGACGGACCGTTCGGTGACCCTGGTCCTGCGCCTGCTCGCCGCCTGAGGACGGGACCGCCGCGAACGATCAGGAGGCGTCCTCGGCGCGGCGCTGGGGGAACGGCTCGCCGGCGACGGCCTCGGCGCGCAGGGGTTCCTCGTCCGCGGGCGCGCCGGTGACCGGTTCCTTGGACCGGTCCTCGGGCTTGCCGTAGTTGCGGGTGACCACCCGGAACACCGCGAGCATCACCGCCGCCACCGGGACGGCGATGAGCAGCCGCAGCAGGCCGGTCTGCAGGTCGAGCCGGTGGGTGACGAGGGAGGCGTACAGCGCCGGCGACGCGATCAGCAACGCCAGGAGCAGCGTGGGGAAGCGCGCCATGCCGAGCATGTCAGCCCACCAGGCTCAGGCGTTCGCAGAGCATCGCGGCCCACTGGAACGGGGTGGAGGGCCGGCCGTCGAGGAGGGCCACCGGCAGGCGCAGCGACAGCGGGCTGGCGGGGTCGCCGCTGGACATGGTGCCGCGCAGGCAGATCGCGTCGACGCGGCGCAGGCCCTGCAGGTGGTGGGCGACGTCGGAGGTCTTGCGGCTGGCGTCCACGACGACCCAGACCGCGACCGGGCGGACCGCCTCGACGATCGCGGCGGCCCAGGCGGACTCGTCCAGGGCGGCCTCGACGGCCACGACGCTGGCCGAGTCGGACTTGCGCAGCTTCTTGGCCCAGAGCCGGGCGTCGTGGGCGCCGGTGATGCGACGCTTCGGGTCGATGCCCGCGGCGGCGGCGTTGCGGCCGGCGAACAGGATGTGGCCGGTGTCGAGGCGCTGGGACTCCGCGACCCAGCGGGCGACCTCGACGGCGTGCGTCGACTCGCCGACCACGATGAGCGTCTCGCCCGGGCCGTCGGGGGCCGGCTCGGCGACCGGCAACGCCGAGAACGCGTCGACGACGGCGGCGTACGTGTCCGCGGCCGTCGCCCGGAACGCGATGTCGCTCGGCACGCCCAGCGACTGCAGCCGGCGGCCCAGCGCGGCCTGCCGCTCCGGCTTCTCGGTGCCGGCGGGCGCCGCGGCCGCGCCGCGCTCAGCCCCGCCCCGCTCAGCCAAGGCCCGCTCGGCAGCGCCCCGCTCGGCCGCGGTCCGCTCAGAGGCAGGCGAAGGCGAAGCAGGCGCAGCGGCGGCGCGCTCGGTGGCGGCCGCGGCCGCCGGGCGCTCAGCGGCGGCCCGCTCCGCTGCCTGTGCGGCGGTGTGCGGGTTGTACGCGCCGGCCAGCCGTTCGCTCGCGTCTGGTGTCCGCGGCTTCTCCACGGTGGCGGTGGCTTCAACAGGCATTGGGGACTCCTGCCAGAAATCGGTTTCAGGGTCGAACAGCTGTGATGGGGGCGGCAGCACGCGGCGTCGAGGGTCGGTCCGTGGCCCGCCGTCGCGCGGCGCCGCACGCGGATGGTCCGGCGGTGGCTGGTACCGCTGCAGCTGCGGCACCTCGGGTCGCTGCTCGAACCGGGGGTCGGCGTTGACCTGCCGGACCCCGAGCTTCGCGATCGGCTGGTTGGCCGCCGGCCGGAACGGGCGCACCGACGGCGCGCCGCTGGGCGCCTCGGCGGGCGGCGCGTCGACCAGGAGCCGGTTCAACGCGTCGGCCGCGGTCGGCGGCCGCGGCGGCCCCCCGGCACCGACCGGGCCCGCAGGCCCCCCGGCACCGACCGGACCCGCGGCACCAGGCGGACCCGCAGGACGCCCGGCGCCCGGCGGACCCGGGACGGCACCACCCGCCGGCGGCCGAGGCACGTCCTCGACGAACGCAGGCGCACCGTCCCGCACGCCGTCCCGCACACCTTCCCGCGCGCCGGCGAGCACGTCGGCGAACGTCGGATTCCTGCCCTGCGCCTCGGCGGCATCCGCCAGCGCGGCCAGATCCTGGATGCTCAGCGAACGTTTCGGCGTGTCGTCGTTGCGGGTGTCACGGCCGGATGATTGAGTTGTGGCAGCGGAATCCGGAATTTCCACCGTCAGCTCATATTTCTGGGTGCCGAAAAGGCCACCGACTCCGCCGGTGCGCACTTTCTCGGCGGAGACGACAACAGCGTCCGGCCCGTGCTCCGCGCGCACCTGCGCGAGCAGTTCTTCGAGGTCACGACCCTCAAGCAGCAACCGGGTAGGCACCATTCACCACCCCAATAGTCTCAATCCGCAGCGTACTCCCGGCGATCTCTGAGTAAGACAGAACCGGCAAACGCGGCAGCGCCATCTGCACCAGTTTCCGCAGTGCGTTGCGCAGTTGCGGCGAACAGACAAGGACGGGACCGGTGCCGCGTTCCTCGCCGAGTTCGGTGATTCTGGTGAGATCCGCCAGCATCGACTCGGCGCGCGCGGTGTCGATCAGCAGTTGCAGCCCGCTGTCGGTGGGCCGCAGGGATTCCAGTAGCTGCTGCTCCAGTCTCGGGTCGAGCGTGATCGCGGTGAGGGTGCCGTCGTGCGCGTACCGGGAGGCGATCGCCGGCCCCAGCGACGCGCGGGCCGCCTCGACGAGCGAGTCCGGGTCCGTGGACTGTTTCGCCTGCAGCGACAGGGACTCGAAGATGCGCACCAGGTCGCGGATCGGCACGCCCTCGTCGAGCATCGTCTGCAGCACCCGCTGGATCTGACCGAGACTGAGCGACGACGGGGTCAGCTCCTCCACGACCACGGGGTGGGTGCGCTTCACGATCTCGGTGAGCGCGCGGACGTCCTCGCGGCCCAGCAGGCGGCTGGCGTGCACGCGGACGATCTCGGCGAGGTGCGTGATGATGACCGACGCCCGGTCCACGACCGTGGCGCCGGTGAGGTCGGCCTGGTGGCGCAGCTCGGCGGGGACCCACTTGCCGGCCAGGCCGAAGACCGGCTCGACGCCGGCCCGGCCGGGCAGGAAGTCCAGGCCGTCGCCGATGGCCAGGACGGTGCCGGGCGGGGCCTGCCCGCGGCCGACCTCGACGCCGCTGATGCGCACCGCGTACGTGGACAGCGGCAGCTCCAGGTCGTCGCGGGTCCGCACGGGCGGCATGACGATGCCGAGCTCGAGGGCGACCTTGCGGCGCAGCGCCCGGACGCGTTCGAGCAGGTCGCCTCCGCTGGCGTCGACGAGGTCCACCAGGTCGGGGGCCAGGGCGAGCTCGAGCGGGTCGACCCGCATCTCGCCGAGCAGCGCCTCCGTCGGGTCCATGGGCGGCGGCTCCGCCTCGGCGGCGGCCGCGGCCTGCTCGTCGGCCTCCGTGACCGGCTTCGGCAGGCGCTGCGCGACCACCAGTACCGCGGCGCCCACCAGCAGGAAGGGCAGCTTCGGCAGCCCGGGGATCAGGCACAGGGCCAGCGCCGCGCCGCCGCCGATCTGCAGCGCGCGGCGGTTCTGGCTGAGCTGCTTGCTGACCGTGGTGCCCATGTCGCCGTCGTTGGCGGAGCGGGTCACGATGAGGCCCGTCGCCACCGACAGCAGCAGGGCCGGGATCTGCGAGACAAGGCCGTCGCCGATGGACAGCAGCGAATAGGTCGCGATCGCGTCGCCGGGCGACATGCCGCGCTGCAGCATGCCGATCGCGAAGCCGCCGATGAGGTTGACCAGGGTGATGATGATGGCGGCGATCGCGTCGCCCTTGACGAACTTCGACGCGCCGTCCATGGCGCCGTAGAAGCTCGCCTCGGAGGTGATCTCGGTGCGGCGCTTGCGGGCCGTCGCCTCGTCGATGAGGCCGGCGTTGAGGTCGGCGTCGATCGCCATCTGCTTGCCGGGCATGGCGTCGAGGGTGAAGCGCGCGCCGACCTCCGCGACCCGCTCGGCGCCCTTGGTCACGACCATGAACTGGACGATGAACAGGATCAGGAAGATGACGAGGCCGACGATGAGGGAGCCGCCGACGACGAAGTGGCCGAACGCGTCGATGACGGCGCCGGCGAAGCCGTCGGTGAGCACGAGCCGGGTCGCGCTGATGTTGAGCGCCAGGCGGAACAGGGTCGCGACGAGCAGCAGCGAGGGGAACGAGGAGAACTCGAGCGGGCGCTTCACGTACATGCTGACCAGCACGATCACCAGCGCCAGGGTGATGTTCGCGGCGATCAGCGTGTCCAGCAGGACAGCCGGCAGCGGCACGACCATCATGAGGATGATCAGCACGATGCCGATGGGCACGATGAACTGCGACAGGCGTTTGGGCACGCTCTTCCCGTCTTCTCCGATGTGACGCGATCCCCTGATCGGTGCCGAACGGGTCGTTCTGAGGGTTTTCCTTTGGTTGCAGCGTCCGGTGCCGATCGTTGGGGCGTGCAGCCCGCCACCACCTCCCACCCGGACGCGACGCAGCTCGTGCACATCGGCCGCCAGCCGCTCTATGACTGGGCGGGTCACGTCGTCGGCTACGAGCTGCTGTTCCGCGGCGCCGCGGACGAGGTCGAGGCGTCCCGGCGCAGCGCGTACGCCACCAGCCAGGTCATCGTCAACGCCTTCACCGAGTTCGGCCTGGAGCAGCTCGTCGGCGGCCGCAAGTGCTTCATCAACCTGACCCGCGACTTCCTCGTCGGCGACCTGCCGCTGCCGTTCGACCCGGACCACGCGATCCTGGAGATCCTGGAGACCGTCGAGATCGACGACGCGGTGCTCGCCGGGACCGCGCGGCTGGTGCAGCAGGGGTACGAGATCGCCCTCGACGACTTCGTGTTCGGCCTCGGCCACGAGCGGCTGCTCGGGCTCGCCGCCTACGTGAAGCTGGACCTGCTCATCCGCGAACCGGACGAGCTCATGGAGGTGGTCGAGCGGTGCCGCCGGTACCCCGGCATCAAGCTCGTCGCGGAGCGGGTCGAGACCGAGGAGCACATCCTGCTCGCCCAGCGGGTCGGCTTCGACCTGCTGCAGGGGTACGCGGTCGGCCGCCCCCAGGTGCTGACGGCGGTCGCACTGTCGCCGTCGCGGCTGCGCCGGCTGGAGCTGCTCGGCGCGGTCACCGCGGAGGACGCCGACATCGCGAAGGTGTCCTCGATCGTGCAGAGTGACCCGGCGCTGTCGTACCGGGTGCTGCGGGCGACGAACTCCGCCGCGTCGGGCCTGCCGCGCAAGGTGGCCTCGGTCCGCGACGCGGTGGTCCTGCTCGGCTCGGCGAAGATCCGGCAGTGGGCGGCGCTGATGCTGGTCAGCGACGTGGCCGAGTCCGCGACCGAGGACCAGCTGTCCACGACGATGGCGCGGGCCCGGCTGTGCCAGACCGTCGCGGAGCGGCTGGGGCTGCAGGGCGACGCGGCGTTCACCGTCGGGCTGCTCGCCGGGGTCGCCGAACTCATCTCGGAGCCGGTCGCCGAGCTGGTCAACCACCTGCCGCTGACGGTGGAGGTGGCCGACGCGCTGGTCGACGGGCACGGCCGGCTCGGCCAGGTGCTGTCGATCGTGCGCGCGTACGAGGTCGCCGACGAGCACGCGCTGGCCAACGCCCCGGTGTCCTCGGCGGAGCTGGCGAAGGCGTACCTGGCGGCGGTCGGCTGGTCGATGCGGACGATCGAGGGGGCACTCGGCCGCTAGATGGCTGGTGAGAAGACCGAGCAGCCTACCGAGCAGAAGAAACGGCAGGCGCGGCGTGAGGGCACCCGGGCCCGCACGCCGGACCTCGGCGCGTGGGGCGGGGTGCTGCTGGCCAGCATGCTGCTGCCGATGACGGCCCGGTCCATCATGTCGCGGACCCAGTCGCTGTTCATGCGCAGCACGCAGGCGTTCGTCGACCCGGAGCCGGCGAAGGCGCTGGAGCTGCTCAAGGCCGGCGGGAAGGACATCGCGATCCTGTCCGCGCCGATCACGGTGGGCCTGTTCGTGTTCGCGATCCTCGCCACCGCCGCCCAGGGCGGCCTGCGCCCCGCGACGAAGACGCTGAAGCCGGACCTCAAGAAGCTCGACCCGTTCAAGGGCCTGAAGCGTACCTTCGGCGGGCAGGCCGCGTGGGAGAGCGTCAAGTCCCTGACCAAGGTCGTGATCCTGAGCATCGTCGTCTACAACACGATGCGGACGCTCATCCCGACGCTGCTCGGGGCGACGGCGATGCCGCTGCAGACCATCATCGCCCTGGTCGCCGACACGGTGCTGGAGGTCATCCGGGTCGCCGCGGCGACCGGTCTGGTGCTCGCCTTCGCCGACTACTTCGTGGCCAAGCGACGGGTCAACAAGCAGCTGAAGATGTCGAAGGAGGAGGTCAAGGAGGAGCACAAGAAGTCGGAGGGTGACCCGCACGTCAAGGGCCAGATCCGGCAGCGCCAGCACGAGATGGCGCGCAGCCGGATGATGGCCGACGTGCCCCGCGCCGACGTGGTCGTGGTCAACCCGACGCACGTGGCGGTGGCGCTGCGGTACGACCCGGCGAAGGGCGCCCCGCGGGTGGTCGCGAAGGGCATGGGCGTGATCGCCCTGAAGATCCGCGAGGTGGCCGGCGAGCACCGTGTCCCGATGGTCGAGGACGTGCCTCTGGCCAGGGCGCTCTACGGCGCCTGCGACGTCGGCGACGAGATCCCCGCGGAGTTCTTCGGCGCGGTCGCCCGCGTCCTGGCGTTCATCATGATGCTCAAGTCGAAGGGCTCCGCGGCGGGCGTGCACACGGTCCCGGAGCACCGCTGAGCCGCACTGGTGGCAAAGTGCTGGCAGAGTGCTGGTCATGGACGAGTTCGACGTCGTGGTGGTCGGCGCCGGGCCGGCGGGTGCGGCGGCGGCGCTCGCCGCGCGGCGCGCCGGCGCGAGCGTGCTGCTGCTGGACAAGGCCGACTTCCCGCGCGACAAGCCGTGCGGTGACGGGGTCGCCCCGCACGCCCTCGACGTGCTCGCCGGGCTGGGCGTGACCGGCGTCGAGGAGGGGTCCGTGCCGGTGCCGTCGCTGCGGCTCGTCGGGCCGGCGGGCGGGTCGGTCGCCCGGGCGCACGCGCGGCCCGCGTACACGGTCCCGCGCCTGCGGCTGGACGGGCGGATCGCGGACGCGGCCGTGGCGGCCGGGGCGGTGCTGCGCCGGCACTCGGTGCGCCGGGTCGAGGAGCGCGGGGCCCGGGTCGTGCTGGACGGCACGGTGTCGGCGGGCGCGGTCATCGGCGCCGACGGCGCGTACTCGGTGGTGCGCAGGGCGCTCGGGCAGCCGCCGAACGGCCCCGGCCACCTGGCGCTGGCCATCCGCGGGTACGCGCCGTTCGAGGGCCCGACCGAGCAGCGCATCGTCACCGCGTCGCGGGAGTGGCCGGCGTACGCGTGGGTCTTCCCCATCGGCGACGGCACCGCCAACATCGGCTACGGCGAGGTCCTGCGCGGCCGGCCGGTCTCCCGCGCGCACCTGCTGGACCGGCTGGCGGCGCTGCTGCCCGACGTGGACGCCGCCGCGGCGACCGGCCTGCGCGCCCACCACCTGCCGCTGTCGACCCGGCGCCCGGTGCCGGCCCGGGGCCGGCTGCTGCTCGCCGGCGACGCGCTGTCGCTGATCAACCCCTTCACCGGCGAGGGGATCTTCTACGCGGTGCTGTCCGGCGCGCTGGCGGGGGCGGCCGCGGCGGCGCCCGGGGACGCGCCGGGGCGCCGCTACGCCGCCGCGCTGCGGGCCCGGCTCGGGCGGCACCTTCGGCACTCGCGGGCGGCGGCGCTGCTCGGCGGCCAGCGGTGGATCGTCAACGCCGCCGTGCGGGCCGCCGACCGCCGGCAGGCGGTCTTCGACGACCTCGTCGAGCTGGGCCTCGGCGACGGCACCCTGACCCCGCGCACGGTCGCCGCCATCGCCCGGCACACGGTCACCCGTCGCTGAGGTCGCCCGCCGTTGACATCGCCCGCCCGCTGAGGGCGGCCGCCGCGGTCCGGGTGCATGGGTCACCCGGCGCTGAGGTTGTCCGCCATCCGGGCCAGGGTGCGCACCGTGGTCAGGTAGTCCTCGTCCGGCACCCCCGCGGCGGCCCGCCGCCGGACCTCGGCGACGTCCGCCGCGATCGCCGCCCTGGCCGTCTCGCCGTCGGCGGTCAGCGTGCCGTCCGGCGTGACCCAGCCGCGGCCGGCGAGGTCGGCGACGACCTCCTCGTACGGCCGCTCCCCCGGACCCCAGAACGGGTCCTGCGGGCCCAGCCCGTTGAGCACCTGCCAGTGCCGGCGGCGCAGCTGCCGCCCGTCGAGCGTGCGCCGGAACGCGTCCTCGACGCGCCGGTCGAGCTCGCGCAGCCAGTAGCCGATCGGCCGCTCCTCTGGTTTCATGGAACCCCCAGTACATGCCAAAAAGAATGTAGATAACAAAGATTATGCAAGATGCCCTGTCCGCGGTCGAGACCGCGATGGTCGCCATCCGGCGCAGCCAGACCCGCCGCGCGCTGGCCCGCAGCGGCCCCACCGGCGGGGTCGACCCGGCCGTGTTCGACGTCGTCGACGCCGTCGAGGGGCTCGGCGACCGGGCCACGGTGATGACGGTCGCCGCGGCGCTCGACGTGGCGCAGCCCCGGGCGAGCAAGCTCGTCGCCGCCGCCGTCGAGGCGGGCTGGCTGCGGCGCGAGGCCGACCAGGGCGACGGCCGGCGCTCGCTGCTGGTGCGCACCGCGCAGGGCCTGGCGCTGTCGGAGCGGGTGCACGCGGCCCGGCGGGCCAGGTTCGCCGCCGCGACCGCCGGCTGGACCGCCGCTGACCTGGACCTGTTCGCCCAGCTCCTGACGCGCTTCGTCGCCGGCCTCACCGAAACGGCTGGACAACGGCACTGAGCGTCGATTCTTCAACGCTTCCCGGCACGGTAATCTTCGCGCCAGGGGTGATGCGGTTGAGCGGCGCTGACGGCCAGGACGATGTGCTCATCGAGCCTGCGCTGTCCGACCTCGCGCACCGGTGGGTCGCCGCCGTCCGCCAGACCAGCTACCTCGACCTCGGCGCCGAGGCGATGCGCGCCAGGTTCGACGACCTCGTCGCGCGCCTGGCCGAGGTGCTGCGCGCCGAGCCCTTCGACCCCGAGCCCGCCGCCGCCGTCGGCTCCGCGCTCGTGGAGCTGGGCCTGTCCAGCCCCGAGGCGCTGCAGCGCACGATCGCGGTCCTCACCGGGCTGCCCGCCGCCGCGGACGGCAAGCCCGACGACGACCGCATCGGCGCGGTCCTCGGCGCGGTCGCGGCCGGCTTCACCCGCACCGGCCGGCAGCGCGTCCTCGACGACCAGGAGCGGATCCGCCGCGCCTGGGCCCGGGCGCTCACCGACGCCGAGCACAGCCTGCAGCAGGAGCTGCACCACCAGGCGCACCATGACCCGCTGACCGGCCTGCCCAACCGGGTGCTGCTCTACCGGCACCTCACCGACACCCTCGGCGCGGCCGGCGACGGCGAGCGGATCGGGGTCTGCTTCCTCGACCTCGACGAGTTCAAGACCATCAACGACACGCTCGGGCACGGCTCCGGCGACCGGCTGCTGGTCGCCCTCGCCGACCGGCTGCGGGCCTGCGTCAACGGCGCCGGGCACCTGGTCGCCCGGGTCGGCGGCGACGAGTTCGTGGTGGTCGTGCGCGACAGCAGCGGCCCCGGGCAGCTGACCGAGCTGGCGGAGGCGATGCTCGCCGAGCTCAGCAAGCCGGTGCGTCTCGACGGCCACGAGCTGGCGGTGTCGGCGAGCATCGGCATCGTCGAGCAGCCGTGCCTGGGCGCCGAGCCCGAGGAGCTGCTGCGCGCCGCCGACGCCACCCTCTACCTGGCCAAGGAGGAGGGCCGGGCGCGCTACGCGCTGTTCGACGTCAAGCGCAACGCCCAGCAGGTCCTGCGCTACGGGCTGACCGGCCGGCTCGCCGGCGCCCTGGACCGCGGCGAGTTCGAGCTGGTGTACCAGCCGCTCGTCGCCCTCGCCGACAACCGCCTGCGCGGCGCGGAGGCGCTGCTGCGGTGGCGGCACCCGGACCTCGGCACGGTGTCACCGAACACGTTCATCCCCGTCGCCGAGCAGTCCGGCATGATCCACCCGCTGGGCCGGTGGGTGCTGCGCGAGTCGTGCCGGGTCGCCGCCGACTGGCAGCGCGCCCATCCGGACACCCCGCTGCTCATCAGCGTCAACGTCTCGCCCCGCCAGTGCACCGACCCGCGCCTGCTCGACGACGTGCGGCACGCCCTGGCCGACACCGGCCTCGACCCGACCAACCTGCAGCTGGAGCTGACCGAGACGGTGCTCATGCAGTCGACCGGCCGGCCGGTGCAGACCCTGCGCACCATCGCCGACCTCGGCGTGCGCATCGTCATCGACGACTTCGGCATCGGCTACTCCAACCTGGCCTACCTGCGCCACCTGCCGGTGCACGGGCTGAAGCTGGCCGGCGCCTTCATGGCCGGCATCCGCTCGCTGGCCAGCGACCACGTCGACGAGCAGATCGTGGAGACGGTGATCCGGCTCGCGCACACGCTGCAGATGACCGTCACCGCCGAGGGCATCGAGACGGCCGACCAGGCCGCCCGCCTCGCCGCCCTCGGCTGTGACCTGGGCCAGGGCTGGCACTTCGGCCGCCCGGTCGCCCCGGCCCAGATCCCCAGCTCCTAGACCGTGCTGCGGCGCAGGCGGATCCAGCGGTAGCCGTACGCCGACAGTTGCAGCGACGTGAAGTCGCCGAGCGGCCCGTACTCCTGGTTGGTGAACACCTCGTTGGGGTGGTCGGCCTCCCCGGCGAGGTTGCCGAGGTCGACCGTCACGTCCTCGGTGCCCAGGTTGTGCAGGAACAGCATCGAGCCGGTCGGGCCGTCGGCGCGGTGCACCAGTACGCCCGGCGGCAGCGACTGGTCGACGCAGGTGCAGGTGCCGCCGCCGACCTCCGGGCTCTCCCGCAGGGTCCGGATCATCCGCTCGAACCAGGCCAGCAACGACCCGGGGTCGTCCCGCTGCGCGGTGACGTTGACGGTCTCGTAGCCGTAGTCGCCCTTGCTGATGACCGGCCGGATCGGCTCGGCGTCGCTGAAGCCGCTGTTGGCGGTGAACGACCACTGCATCGGGGTCCGGATGGCGTACCGGCCGACCTGGCTCAGGTCCTCCCCCATGCCGATCTCCTCGCCGTAGCGCAGCACCGGGGTGCCGCGCAGCGTGAACTGCAGCGAGTAGGCCATCTCCAGCCGCCGCCGGTCACCGCCGAGCATCGGGCCGAGGCGGCGGCGGATGCCCCGGTCGTACAGGCGCATGTCCTCGTCGGGGCCGAACTGCTCGAACACGTCCTCACGCTGCTCGGCGGTGAGCCGCGACAGGTCGATCTCGTCGTGGTTGCGCAGGAACGTCGCCCATTGCCCGCCCGGCGGGAGCTTCGGGGTGGTCTTCAGCCACTCGATGACCGGCTCCGGGTTCTGCCGGGCGAGGGCCAGCACCAGCCGGCCGTTGAGCATGAAGTCGAACAGCATGTGGATGCGGTTGCCCGACCCGCCCGCGTCGCCGAAGTACTCCGGCAGCTTCTCCGGCTCGACGTTGGCCTCGGCGATCAGGACCGCGTCACCGCGGCGCCACTGGATGTGCTGGCGCAGCTCGGTCAGGTAGTCGAAGTCCATCGGGCACTCGGGGCGCCCCGGCTCGGTGAGCTCGATGATGAACGGCACCGCGTCCATCCGGAACCCGGCGACGCCGAGCTGGATCCAGAACGCCAGGATCTTCTTGATCTCGGCCCGCACGTGCGGGTTGGCGAAGTTCAGGTCCGGCTGGAAGTCGTAGAAGCGGTGGTAGTACCAGGCGCGGGCGCGGCGGTGGTACGTCCACGTCTCCTGCTGCTCGCCCGGGAACACCATGCCCTGGTAGCGGTCCGAGGGTTCCTTGTCGGACCAGACGTACCAGTCGCGGTACGGTGAGTCCTTCGACGCGACCGCCGACTGGAACCAGGGGTGCTCGTCCGAAGTGTGATTCACCACGAGATCGATGATGACCTTGATGCCGCGGTTCGCCGCCGCGTGCAGCAACTCGGCGAAGTCGCCCAGAGTACCCAGCCTCGGGTCGACGTTGTAGAAGTCCGTGGCGTCGTAACCGTCGTCCCGGCCAGGTGTCGGATGGATCGGATGCAGCCACAGGCAGTTGACCCCGAGCCTGGTCAGATAGTCGAGACGGCTGATGAGACCTTGAAAGTCGCCGATGCCATCGCCGTTGGAGTCCTGGAACGTCTCGACGTCCAGGCAATAGATGACACTCTCGGTGTACCAGCGCTCGCCCATGTGCTCCGGGGTTACCGAATCGGCAATTACGCAAACGCGCGCTTGCGTGCGCCCCGCCCCGACCGCGAGGATGGCTCCCGGGGGGCTGATGGTCGACTTCGCCGGCGCGCTACGTGACGCCATCCAGGCACGGGGCCTGGGACTGGAACGCATCCAGGAGCGGCTTCGCGCCGAGGGCTTCTCGGTGAGTCTCGCCACGTTGAGTTACTGGCAGACTGGGCGCAGCCGCCCGGAGCGGCGTGAGTCCCTGGCCGCCCTCGCCGAGCTCGAGAAGATCCTGGAGGTCGAGCCGGGATCCCTGGCCGCTCTGGTGGGTCCTCCGCGACCGCGCGGCCGGCACCTGCACAAGAGCCAGGAGGCGCCCAGTCTGGGAGCGTTCTGGTCCGAGCAGGACCTCATCACCGACCTGGCGCAGGGCGTCGACACCCGCTGGGACGAGCGGCTGACCCGGCTCAGCCAGCACGACCGGGTCAACGTCGGGCCGGAGCGCGAGGAGGTCTCGTTCCTCGTCCGGCAGGTGCTGCGGGCCGAGGCCGACGGCCCCGACCGGTATGTGGTGATCGTGCGCCTCGACGAGCTGGAGCACCCGCTCCCGCTGATCACCGCGGTCCGCAACTGCCGCCTGGGCCGGGTGGTCGAGCACGTGGAAAGCGCGTTTCTCCTGGCGGAGCTGCTCTTCGACCGCCCGCTCGCCAAAGGCGAAACGGTCATCACCGAACATGCGCTACATAATTATCCGCCGTTTCCGACAGCGACCAATTATGAGCGCAAGTTCAGGCTTCCGGTGCGCGAATACGTGCTCGAGGTGTGTTTCGACCCGGCAGCGCTGCCGCGGGCCGTCTATCAGTTCCAGCAGATGGACGGCCAGACCGAACAGGTGACCCCTTACGAGGTCGACGTGGGCAATTCAGTCCACGCGATCGCGCTGGACTACGGCCCGGGTCGATATGGGTTCCGATGGGACTGGGATTGAGTTCCTGCTGCTCAGATGGTCTTGGGCAGTTGGGAACAACGGGGCGCCGGTGTGTCCAGCGCCCCGCCTCTGTTCCCGGACATAACCGGCGTCACCATCTGAACGGCTGGGATGTCGCCGCGACGGTAAGGGTGGAACGCATGTGCCGCCTCCACAAGGAAGTTCGTTTTCCTTGCCAATGACGTTATGGCGGCGCGCGAACCACCGGAAGATCTCCCCACGGCTTAACAGTTAACGCTCGACGCCTGGCCGCCATTAACAGTTAAGTATGGGAAATCGACCGTTCACATCAGCCCTGCACGCTCCCCGCCGAGGTGCGCACCGGCACCTGGCGCCCGGCACAACGACAAGCCCAGCCCGCGTCTGCAAGCCGCCGCCTCCTGCCCGCAGCCTGTTCAACCCGCGCGCCGATCGCCCCACTGGTGACCTTGCCCGGCGGTCGCGACCGGCTCGCTTCTGATCTTGCGCGGTTGATCAAAGTCGCATCGCGGTCGTTCAGATGACCGGGGCGCGACTTGGATCACCACGGTGGTCCGGCTGGCGGGGCGGCGAGCGCCGGATGCCGCACGAGTGAGGCTGCCGAGCGCGCCGAAGACAGCGCTGTGGCCGGTGACGCTGGTCGGGTTTCTGTCATACGCCGACCCCCGCACCACCGCGAAGGGGAGCCGCTTGCCGCACCCGCGCGGCGCTCGGACCGGGCGGTCGCACCCGCCAACTTGTGCGACCGCCCGGCGACTGTGGGCGGCGGGCCGGCTGGCGCTGGGCTCGGTGGCGGCCGGGCCCAGCGCCAGGTTCCGGACGCCGTCTGCGGTGGGTCAGGACAAACCACGGCCGAGGCCGGCGGCGTCCAAGCGGGTCAGGACAACCACGGCCGAGGCCGGCGGCGTCCGGAGTGGGTCAGGACAACCGCAGCCAGGCTGAGGCGTCCGAGGGGAGCGTGCCGTCGGCGTTGAGCGGCACGCTGCTGATGAGGACCTCGCGGTGCGGCGGGAGGTACGCCGGCGTGGTGCCGAGGTTGGTGACGTTGGCGAAGGTGTCGTCGCGGGCGAATGCCAGGACCTCCGGGTCCGAGTCGAGCCAGCGCATGGGGCCGTCGCCGAGGGAGGGTTCGGTGCGGCGGATGCGCAGCGCCTGGCGGTACAGCTCGAGGAAGGAGGCCGGGTCGCCCTCCTGCGCGGCGACCGTCTTGCCGGCCCAGGCGGCGGGCTGCGGCAGCCAGGGTTCGCCGGTCGCGTCGGCCGGGCTGAAGCCGAAGGGGGCCTCGGTGCCAGACCAGGGCAGCGGCACGCGGCAGCCGTCGCGGCCGGGGTTGACGCCGCCGGAGCGGTGGAACATCGGGTCCTCGCGGAGGGCGTCGTCGAGGTCCTCGACCTCCTCAAGGCCCAGCTCCTCGCCCTGGTACAGGTAGACCGCGCCGGGCAGGGACATGATGAGCAGCGCGGCGGCGCGGGCCCGGCGGGCGCCGAGGTCGAGGTCGGAAGGCACGTCGCGGCGCTTCTCGGCGAAGGCGAAGTTGGTCACCTCGCGGCCGAAGCGGGTCACCTCGCGGGTGACGTCGTGGTTGCTCAGCACCCAGGTGGCGGGGGCGGCGACCGGCGCGTGCACCTCGAGGGTCATGTCGATCTCGTACCGGAGCTTCGCGGCCTCCCACGGCGCGTTGAGGAACGCGAAGTTGAAGGCGGTGTGCAGCTCGTTGGGCTCCAGGTAGCGGGCGAACGCCTCGTGGTCGGGCAGCCACAGCTCGCCGATGAGGGCGCGCGGCGGCGTGTACGTGTCGGAGATGCGCCGCCAGCTCTGGTAGATCTCGTGGATCCCCTCGTTGTCCTCGTAGACGTCGCTGACCAGCGGGTCCTTGATGAGGACGGCGGCGGAGTCGATGCGGATGCCGTCGATGCCGCGGTCGAGCCAGAAGCGCACGATGTCCTCGAACTCGTCGCGGACGGCCGGGTGGTCCCAGTTGAAGTCGGGTTGTTCGGACGCGAACAGGTGCAGGTACCACTCGCCGTCGGGGACCCGGGTCCAGGCGGAGCCGCCGAAGATGGACTGCAGGTCGGTCGGCGCCTGCTCGCCGTCGGGGCCGCGCCCCTTGCGGAACCAGAAGAGGTCGCGCTCGGGTGAGCCGGGGGCGGAGGCCAGCGCCTTCTGGAACCAGGCGTGCTGGTAGGAGCAGTGGTTGGGCACGATGTCGCAGATGACGCGGATGCCGGCGGCGTGCGCCTCCTCGATCAGCTTCTCGGCCTCCGCGAGGGTACCGAAGATCGGGTCGATGGCGCGGAAGTCGGCGACGTCATAGCCGCCGTCGGCGAGTGGGGACGGGTACCACGGCACGATCCAGATCGCGTCGATGCCGAGCCCTGCCAGGTAGGGCAGTCTGGAACGCAGGCCCGCCAGGTCGCCGACGCCGTCGCCGTTGCCGTCGGCGAAGCTGCGCAAATAGATCTGGTAGATAGCGGCGCTGCGCCACCAAGCCTGGTGGTGTTGGTCGGCCACGTGGAACCTGCTTTCTCACACTCGGATTGCCTACACACGACAGGACTGCCGGAGGCGTTGGCTGTGGGTGTCGCTGGTGCTGCCGGAGGGTTGTCAGCTCAGCCCTTGACGGCTCCTCCCAATCCTGCACCGGACAGGAACAGGCGCTGGAAGGCGATGAAGAACACGACCGGGATGAGCGTCGAGATCGCGAGGGCGGCGAGGAACACGCCGAGGTCGGTCTGCGACGCGATGGCCGGCAGGCGTACCGACAGCGGCTGCTTGGTCGGGTCCTTGAGCACCAGCATCGGCCAGAGGAAGTCCTTCCAGCTGGCGATGGTGGCGAACACGGACACGACACCGAGGATGGGCTTGGACATCGGCAGGACGACGGACCAGAACAGCCGGAACGTGCTGGCGCCGTCGACCTTGGCCGCCTCGAACACCTCGCGCGGCAGGCCGTCGAAGAAGCGGGTCATGAGCACGACGTTGAACGCGCTCGCGCCGGACGGCAGCCAGACGGCGAAGAAGTTGTTGATCAGCGAGGTACCGATGAGCGGCGGGTTGAGGATGGTGAGGTACAGCGGCACGAGAAGCACGACGCTCGGCACGAACAGGGTCGCGATCACCAGGCCGTTGACGATCCTGCCCCAGGCGGGCCGCAGCACGGACAGCACGTAGCCGCCCGTGGTGGCGACGAGCATCTGCACGAACCAGGAGCCGGCCGCGAGCCAGATGGTGTTCAGGAAGTACCGGCTGATCTTGACGTCGTTCCACGCCTCGGAGATGTTCGCCCAGCGCACGCCGTTCGGGAAGATCGCCAGCGGCGTGCGGATGATGTCCTGGGTGGGGGTGATCGCGTACTTCGCGAGCAGCAGCATCGGGCCGACGCCGACCACGAGGAGCAGCACCAGCAGGATCCCGTGCAGGGTCTTGATGGTCATCCTGACCCGCGGGTTGCGCCAGTCCTGCGCGGAGACGTAGCCGCGGGTGCTGCCGTCGAGCTGGGAGGCCTTGCGCTTGGAGGCCGTGCGCGCGCCCCTGGCCGGACCGGACGGGGCCGCGGCGCCGGGCGCCCGCCCCCGCGCTCCCGCGGCGGGACCGGTGTCCGGCCGCTGCCCGGTGGGATTGGTGACGGTCATCGTGGTCCTCTTCCCTTCCGGGATGTGCCGGCCCGTCATGACTTGCTCCAGCCGGACGTGAGCTTGAAGTACACCAGCGACAGGATCGCCAGGAACGCGGCGAGCATGACCGACAGCGCCGTCGCGGCACCGTAGTTTCCGCCCAGCGACCTGCCGAACGCATAGTCGTAGATCATGAGCAGGATCGTCTGCGTGGCGCCCGCCGGGCCGCCGCCGGTGAACAGGTAGGGCTCCAGGAACACCTGAACGGTGCCGATGATCTGCAGGATGAACGTGATGAGCAGGACCCCGCGCAGCTGCGGCATGCTCACGTGCCAGACCCTGCGCCAGATGCCGGCGCCGTCGACCTCGGCGGCGTCGTACAGCTCGTCCGGGACACTGAGCAGCGCGGCCAGGTAGATGATGACGGTCCCGCCGGCCGCGGCCCAGGTCGCCTCGAGCACCAGCGAGGGCATCGCGAGCGAAGGGCTGGACAGCCAGGCGTACGGGCCGAGCCCGACGTAGCCGAGGATCGTGTTGAACACGCCGTCCGCGGCGCCGTCGTAGAAGAACTTCCACAGCAGGACGGCGACGACCGGCGGCACCACGACGGGGAGGTAGGCGAGCACGGAGTAGAGGCCCTTGCGCCGCCGGACCGAGCTCATGAGCACCGCCGTCACCAGCGGGATCGGGTACCCGAACAGGAGGGCGAGCAGCGCGAAGTACAGCGTGTTCCCGATCGCGTTCGGCAGGTCGGGGTCGGTGAGCACGTACTCGAAGTTGCGCCAGCCGACCCACGTCGGGTCGCCGACGAGGTTGGTCTTCTGGAAGCTCATGATGACCGACCGCACGATCGGCCACCACGAGAAGATCCCGAAGATCAGCAGCAGCGGCAGCGCGAACACGACCGAGCTCAGCCCCCCGCGCTGGACCCAGGTCACCACGTCACGGCGGCGGCCCCGCCCGCCTCGGGGGCCGTCCGTCCCCGGCGTGTGGTTGCCCCCGGTGGCGGCGTCGCCGCCGGTGTGCCGCAGGGCGCCGGAAGAACTCACGACACCTCACTCCTCGTCCTGGTTTCGGGGGCAGAGCCCCGGTGTGGGCCGTCGGCGTACCCACGGCCCACACCTCTGCGGGTTTGTCGATGTGCGGTGAGGGTCAGCCGGCCGCGTCGATGGCGCGCTGCGCCTTCGTGTTGGCGTCGGCGAGCAGCTGGTCGATGTTGGCGTTCTTGTCGGTCAGGACGGCCTGGACAACCGAGTCGAGCGACTTGTAGACGTCCTGGGTGGCCAGCGGCGGCTCGTTGACGACCTTGGCCTCGAAGACCTTGCCGGTGAACGTGGTCATCTGGTCCAGCGGCACGTTCACGAGCGGCTTGATCCACTCCTGGTACTGCTGGTACTGCTGCTGCGTGAAGATCGGCAGCTCAGGGGTGCCGACGGGCTGCTTGCTCGCGATCTGGATCTCGGCGGCCTTCTTCGCGGCTTCCTGGTTGGTGTACTTGCGCAGGTAGTGGTAGTCGATCCACTTGATCGCCGCGGCCTTCTCGTTGGCGCTGGCCTTGCTGGACACGGCGGCCATGGTGCCGCCGCCGAGCACGCCGGAGTCACCGCCGGACAGCGGGATCATGGTGAGGCCGTAGGACTTCGGGTTGATGTTGTTCGTCTGCACGAGGCTGGTGTAGACGTCCTGGCCCGAGGTGTACATGCCGACCTTGCCGGCGGCGAACGCCTGGTTGATGCCGGTCCAGTCGTAGTCGAAGTTGGCGCCCATGGAGTTGTCGGTCCAGCGCAGGTCCTTCAGGAACTGCAGCGATGCCTTGGTGGCGTCGTTGGTGAGCGTCGCCTTCTTGCCGTCCTCGAGGCGGCCGCCCCGGGCGTAGGTGTCGACCGTCAGCTGCCAGCCGCCGGTGCCGTCCTTGGCCATCTGGGCGAAGCCGGCCTGGCCGGTCTTCTCCGCGATCGCCTTGGCCGCGCTGCGGACCTCGTCCCAGGTCGTCGGCGGCTTGTTCGGGTCGAGACCGGCCTGCGTGAACAGGTCGCGGTTGTAGTGCAGGCCGATCGCGTAGACGCTCTTGGCCGGGATGGCGTAGACGTGCCCGTCCGGGCCCTGGCCGTACTGGAGCACGTTCTTGTTGAAGTTCGCGGCGTAGGACAGCGAGCTCAGGTTCGCCTGCATGTCGGCGATCTGCCCGTTGCTGATCAGCGTCTTCGCGTCAGTGAAGGGGATCTCGAACACGGTCGGCAGGGTCCCGCCGGCGAGGTCGGCCGCGAACGTGGTGGCCTTCCACTCGTAGTCCTTCGTGACGACCGTGATGTTCGGGTTTTCCTTCTGGAAGTCCGCGACCTCGGCCGCGAGCGCCTGCTGCGCCTCGGGCTTCGAGCCCGGGAGGAGGCCCACCACGTTGAGGGTGACCTTGGCGTTCGTGTCGGCCTTGGTGTCCTCGTCGCTGCCGCACGCGACGAGCGTGCTGGTGAGCGCCAGCGCACCGGCGATGGCTACAGCCATCCTGGTACGTGAGTACTTCATCGTCGCTCCTTGTTGGGGTGTGGAGACATCCGGTCCCCGCCTGGACGGGAACCGGATGGAGAAGTGGGCGTCCGACCTGGACCGCTCCGCACAGGTGCGCAGCCTCGCGTCGGCTGCCGGGGTATTCACGTGCTTCAGGCGCGTTACTGATCGGTTTCCGTAGCGTCGCGTCAGGGTTTCGGCCTGACGTAGGCAAGAGATTAGGCTCACGCGCCACAAGAAGTCCATGGCTCGTTGCAAGATTTTAATGATCCACAGGCAGGTCTTTGCATGGAGACGCTCCCATGCGCCGTGGACTTGCACGAAAGCGGTTGAAATCGTGCACTGGCCCCCGGTCGGCCCCGGCGGTGCGCACGGAAGGTCGCGGCCCGCGACGGCCGTACCGTTGCGCACGCAACGAAAGAGCGCCACGACCCCTGTGCAGGAGTCGTGGCGCTCGGTGCAGCTATGAAACTTCGGACCGGAACTACGCGGCGGAGGCCGCCTTCGTCGCCTTCGGCGGGGCCACCTTGAGGGCGCCCGTCGAGCCGCGCACGACCAGCTCCGGCTCGAAGAGCATCTCCTCGGTCGGCACCAGCGTGCCGGCCACCTGGCTGACGAGCAGGGTCACCGCCGCCTGCCCCATCGCCTGGATGGGCTGGCGGACCGTGGTCAGCGGCGGGTCCGTGCAGTTCATGAAGAGTGAGTCGTCGAAGCCGACCACGGAGATGTCGTCGGGCACCTCGCGGCCCAGTCGGCGGGCCGCCCGGATCGCGCCGAGCGCCTGCACGTCGCTGGCGCAGATGATGCCGGTGACGCCGTGCTTGATGAGCCGCGTCGCGCCGGCCCGGCCACCCTCCATGGAGAAGATGACCCGCTCGACATCCTCGGCGTTGACCGTGTCGTTGAACCGCGCCGCCGCCTCGAAGGCGGTCAGCTTGCGGTTGGACGGCGCGTGGTCGGCCGGGCCGAGGATCAGGCCGATGCGCTTGTGCCCGAGCGATACCAGATGGTTGAACGCCTGGTCCACCGCGTGGCCGTCGTCGACCGACACCCGCGGGAAGCCCAGGTCGTCGATCGCGGCGTTGACCAGCACCGCGGGCAGGCCGCGCTCATGCAGGCGGTGGTAGTGCTCGTGCTCGGCGGCAGCCTGATGGTAGAGGCCGCCGCAGAAGATGATGCCGGACACGTGCTGGTCCAGCAGCATCTCGACGTAGTCGGCCTCCGAGACGCCGTCCGCGGTCCGGGTGCACAGCACCGGCGTGAAGCCGCGCTTGGACAGCGCGCCGGCGACCACCTCGGCGAACGCCGGGAAGATCGGGTTCTGCAGTTCCGGCAGCACAAGCCCTACGAGGCGGGCGCGCTCGCCGCGCAGTTTCGTCGGGCGTTCGTAGCCCAGGACGTCGAGCGCGGTGAGCACAGCGGTGCGGGTAGCGTCAGAGATGCCGGGCTTGCCATTGAGCACCCGACTCACGGTCGCCTCGCTCACGCCGGCGTACTTCGCCACCTCAGCGAGTCGTCGAGTCATACCGCAAGCGTAGTGCATGCCTTCGCAATTTTTTGCACGATGTCGCCCACCCAACCGCCCCGAGGCCCGCGGTGCGGCTGCGACCACCGGAAAACCGGCACAAAGGCCGCAGCCGCCACGATCAGCCGGCAAGGGTGATGGAGATCTTCCCGGCGCCGTACCCCGAGACGTCGACCTTCAGGTCGAGCCGCCGGCCCAGCGCCATCAGCCAGTTCACCGCGTCGGTCGGCGCACTTTCGCCCGGCAGGAAGGTCTGGTACAGCTTCAGGCGCGGCGCTCCCTCGCGGTTGAGCAGCCCGGCGAGAATGTTGCACACCTCGATGGCGTTCTCGCCGATCATCTTGGAGATCTCGTTGTCCTCGATGCAGGCCTCGGCACCGCCGGGCGGGATCAGACCGATCGCGGCACCGGCGAACGCCGTGAGCGCGAAGTCCATCCCGATCACCGCCAGCAGTTGCTGGCGTTCGTCGGTGTACAGGGCGACGAGGGTCTTGGGGACGTCGGCGGCTCGGATCGGCTCGGCCGGGCTGACCGTGACGGGCCGGCCGAGAAGGTCGTCAAAGAGGTCCTTGACGGCCTTCGGAACGGGCAAAACATGCTCCATGGCTTAAATCATCCCAAAATTGGGTCGAGTGCGTCCTTGAATGTGTCCGCTGTGAACGGCTTGGTGACCAGAAAGAGCGCCCCCGCGTCCTGCGCCGCCTGCCGCATCTCGGGCGTGCCCTCCGACGTCACGAAGCCGAACGGCACCTGCACGCCGTTGGCCCGCAGCATCCGCAGCACCTCGACACCGCTCAGGTGGGGCATGTTCCAGTCCGACAGCACCAGGTCCGGCTTCTCCGCGACGGCCTTGTCGAACGCCTCCTGCCCGTCGCACGCCTCGACCAGGTCATGCCCCTCGTAGCCGGCCTGCCGAAGGGTGCGGGTCACGATCTGCCGCATGACCCGGCTGTCGTCGGCGATCAGAATTTTCATGCGCTTGCTCCAGCAAGGTCGGTGGTGCTCTCCAGGACGGTCACGGTGACGGACTCGTCCATCCAGGTGCCTTCGAGATGGCACACCTCGGTGACGGCCGGGTAGCGACCCGACGTCCCCTCGACGTGTACGTGTGGCAGCGACAGGGCGCACGGCTCCGGCAGCAGGCTCTTCACGTTGCCGCCGATGATGTTCGCGAGCTCGCCCAGGGCGTCGGCGACGTCCTCCTCGGCCACCTCGTCGTACTCGATGCCCAGCAGCGCGGCCGCGACGTTGCGCGACGCCGCGTCGGAGCAGCTGACCAGGACGTGGCCGCGCCAGGCACCGGTGACGGAGACCGAGGCCGTGACGTCGGCCTGGTGTTTCTCCGCCGGGATCGGCACCAGCGGACTGGCGCCGTCGAGGTCGAGGTAGGAGGACCAGACCTGCTCGGCGATCACCTTCAGGTCGTCCTCGGTGGGGATCGTCGTCATGCCGCGACTCCGTTCGGGACGAGGCCGAGCAGCGCCAGCTTGTCGATGATCGCGTCCGGCGTGAACGGCTTGATCACGTATTCGTGCGCCCCCGAGGCCAACGCCCGCACGATCTGGCTCTGCTCGCTCTCCGTCGTGACCATCATCAGCGTCATCCCGCGCAGGCGGGGTTCGGCGCGGACCGCGGTCACGAACTCCAGCCCGTTCATCTCGGGCATGTTCCAGTCGACCAGCGCCAGGCCGGGGATCTCGCCGTCACCGTCGAGAACATTGGCCGTGAGGTAGTCCATCGCCTCTTGGCCGTTGCCCGCCTCGACCACGTCGAAGCCGAGCTGCGCCACGATCCGCTTCAGAATGAGGCGCATCGCGCGGGAATCGTCGATCACCATGGTGAGCATCTGGCGTCACCCCTTTCCTACTGCGCTCACGGAAGCGGCGGTCTTCGGTGCGGTCCGCAGCTTGTAGGCGGACGTCCTGCCGGCGACCACCCGTTCGAATCTGTCGTCGATGCCGATCGTGGTCTCGGCCGAGCCCAGGAAGAGCCAGCCGTCGGGCCGCAGCGTGCCGGCGACCCGCTGCAGCACCGTGCGCTTCGTCTGGACATCGAAGTAGATCAGCACATTGCGGATGAACACGATGTCGAACGGCCCCATGGAGGGAAACGGCGCGGCCAGGTTGAGCCGGCGGAACGAGACGTTCTTGCGCAACGACTGCGCGACCTGCCAGTGCGCCCCGTTGCGCTCGAAGTGCTTCACCAGCAGCGGCGCCGGGAGCCCGCGGTTGACCTCCAGCTGGGTGTACTGGCCGGCCTCGGCCCTGGTGAGCATCTCCGTGGAGATGTCGGTGCCGATGATGTCGAAGGACCAGCCCGGCGGCAGGTTGTCCTGCAGCACCATCGCGATCGTGTACGGCTCCTGCCCGCTGGAGCTCGCCGCGGACCACACCTTGATCGAGCGGGTCGACGCCCGCCGGGCCAGCAGGTCCGGCAGGACGGTGTCGACGAGCTGCTTGAACGGCTCGCCGTCGCGGAAGAACGACGTCTCGTTGGTGGTGAGCGCATCGACGATCTTGCGGTGGACCTCCGGCTCGGGCCGCTGCTGGGCGCGGGCGACGAACTCCGAGACGCTCGGCAGACCGGACTGCCGGGCCAGCGGCAGCAGCCGCGCCTCGACCAGGTACTCCTTGCCGGCCTCGAGCACGATCGCCGCGTCGCGCCGGACGAGGCCGCTGATGAAGGCGAACTCCTGGGCAGTCAATGTCATCGGGTCACCTCCATGGACTTCGCACCCCGGCCACCGGCGGTACGGCTGATGAGATGGTGGGCGATCTCACCGAGCGGCAGGACGGCGTGGGCCAGGCCGGCCGTCGCCACCGCGCCGGGCATGCCCCACACGACCGAGGTCGCCTCGTCCTGCGCGACGATCTCCGCGCCGGCCCCGCGCAGCTGCTCGGCGCCGCGCTTGCCGTCCTGTCCCATCCCGGTGAGGATGATCGCGAGGGTGGCGCGGCCGTAGGTCTTGGCCACCGATCGGAACAGCACGTCGACGGCGGGCCGGCAGAAGTTCTCCGGCGGGCCGGTGTTGAGCTTCGTGACCACCTCGGTCCCGCGCCGGTGCACCTCCAGGTGGAAGTCGCCGGGTGCGATGTAGACGGTGCCGGGGCGCACGACCATGTCGCCGGTGGCCTCCACGACGTTGAGCGCCGCGGTCCGGTCGAGCCGGTCGGCGAACATCTTGGTGAAGACGGGCGGCATGTGCTGCACCACGACCACCGGCACCGGCAGGTTCGCCGGTAGGGCCCGCACGACGGTCGTCAGCGCGTCCGGGCCGCCGGTCGAGCAGCCGATGGTGACGACCTCGACCCGGTCGGTCCGCGGTGCGGTGCGCGCCGGTGCGGGCGGCGGCGCGGTCGCCGGCGGCCGGGTCGCGCCGGGCAGCGGGTTGCCGCCGGGGCGGGCCAGTGGCGGCGTCATGGGCGGGGCGACGGCGTGGCCGGCGCCGTACGTGCGGGTGTTCGGCCCGATGTTGGGCCCGATGCCGATCGACGGCCGCACCGGTGCCGCGAGCGCGCCCCGGCGGCCACCGCACAGCGCGTGGATCCGCGGGATGATCTGCTCGCGGACAGACCGGATGCTCTCCGCGACGCTGCCGACGTTGGCCGGCTTGGTGACGTAGTCGCTGGCGCCCGCCGACAGCGCGTCCAGGGTCGCGGTCGCGCCCGCCGCCGTCAGCGTGCTGAACATGATGACCGGGAGCCGGGCGTACAGGGCGCGGATCGCGCGCAGCGTCTCCAGTCCGTCCATGATCGGCATCTCGATGTCGAGGGTGACCAGGTCGGGGTGGAGCTGCTCGATCTTGGCGAGCGCCACCTTGCCGTTCGGGGCGGTGCCGACGACACGGATCTCGGGGTCATCGCTCAGCGCGTCGGTGATCAGACGCCGGACGACGACTGAGTCGTCCACCACCAGAACCGAGATCACGCGCCCTGCCTCCAGCACCGGGGGCCTCGAGGCAAGTGCGAGGCCCGTCACGTTCCAGCGGATAAATCGGCGTTGTTCCCGGGACGATGAGGGAAATCCCAAAAGAACCGCCCCTGCCCGGAGCATTCCGGACAGGGGCGATGTTTGGGCTCGCGGGCCGCGGCTTCAGACCGACAGCGGCCCCATCGCGGTGAAGTACGGGTCGAGCAGCCGGCGGGCCGTCGCGGAGTCCAGCAGGTCGCGCACCATCAGGGCCTGGACGGCGCCGCTGAGCAGGTTCCACACCCCGCCGGCGCGGTCGCTGACCGGCACGCCGGAGCGGTCGAGGGCCTGCACGAGCAGCAGCTGCGCGGCGGCACCGGTGCGGACCCGGCCGGAGAGAAAGACGGCCCAGGACGCGGAGTGCACGGCCGGCGCCCAGTCGGCCAGGCCGGGGCGCGAGGTGTCGGTGACCTTGTTGAGTTGGCGCATCTGCGCCGGCGACAGCGAGCCGACCCGGCGCAGCAGCTGGCGCAGCTCGTCGGCCTGCGGGCCGAGGTCGTGCTCGGGCTCGGGCAGGGCGCGCAGCGCCGCGGCGTAGGGGGCGCTCAGCCGGCGCCGCGACTCGTCGGTCAGCAGCTCCCGCAGGTAGGCGGCCGCGGCGGCGTCGGACAGCACGCCCGTGGCCTTGCTCGCGATCTCGCTCTGCCGCTGCCGCGGCGCGCGCACCTGCGGCGTCGGCGTGGTCGCCTGCGCCGGGCGGTTGCCCCAGGTCCAGTCGAGGATGTCGTACCGCAGGCAGTGCAGCAGCCCGTCGAGGGTCCCGAGCGGGGCGCGCTCGACCACCGCGAGCCCGCCGGCGTCGGCGTTGACCGCGCGGCGCTCCTGGGCGGCGGCGTCGACGTCACGCCACAGGCCGACACGGTCCCAGTCGTCGTCGGCGCGGGCCGACGCGACGGCGTCAAGGTCACTCACAGTGAGCGAGAGTCCGCGAAGCAGCACATCGGCCGCGGCCGATCCGCCCTGCAGACGGGAGAGGTCGAAGCCGAGAACGGGGGCGCTAACCAGGCTGTACATGGCAACTAGTCTGCAACGCTCCTGCACCCCGGTCTGTCAGCCAAAAGGGTCGGGGGCGACGCCCGGCGGGCGGCCGGCCGTCACCCCCCGAGCGTACCCCGGCCGGCCGGGTCAGATCCTGAACCGTGCGACGAGTGAGCGCATCTCACTCGACATGCGGGACAGATCCGAGGCCGCACGTTGTGCTTCCGCTACGTTGAGTGACGTGTTCTGGGTGCCCGCGGCGACCGTGGAGACGTTGGTGGCGATCTCGACGGAGCCGGTCGCGGCCTCGCTGACGCTGCGGTTCATCTCGTTGGTCGTCGCGGTCTGCTCCTCGACGGCCGAGGCGATGGTGAGCTGGTAGTCGTTGATCCGCGAGATGATCTGGCTGATCTCGCCGATCGCGGCGACCGCGCCGGTGGTGTCCGCCTGGATCGCCTCGACCCGCCGGGAGATGTCCTCGGTCGCCCGGGCCGTCTCCTGCGCCAGGTCCTTGACCTCGTTGGCGACGACGGCGAAGCCCTTGCCGGCCTCGCCCGCGCGGGCCGCCTCGATCGTCGCGTTGAGCGCGAGGAGATTGGTCTGCTCGGCGATCGAGGTGATGACCTTGACGACGTTGCCGATCTCGGTGGACGACTCGCCGAGCCGGGCGACCGCCTGGTTGGTCGACTCGGCCGCCATCACGGCCTGCGACGCGACCTTCGCCGCCTCGCTGGCGTTCTGCGCGATCTCCCGGATCGACAGCCCCATCTCGTCGGCACCGGCGGCCACGGTCTGCACGTTGCGCGACACCTGTTCGGCCGCGGCGGCGACGAGGTTGGCCTGGTCGCTGGCCTCGCCGGTGCCGCTGGCGATCTGCGCGCTGACCCCGGTGAGCTCACCGGCGGACGCGGCCAGCGACGAGGCGGTGTGGTCCATCGTCTGCACCGTCGTGCGCATGCTCTCGGTCGCCTTGTTGAGCGCCTCCGCCATGACGCCGACCTCGTCGGCGGACCTGACCTCGACCCGCTGGCTGAGGTCGCCGGTGGCAACGGCGCCGAGCACCTCGGCGACCCGGCGCAGCGGCCGCACGACGAGCGCGGTGACCCACAGGCCGATGCCGAACGCGGCGAGCAGCCCCAGCACGGCCGCGCCGATCAGCATCATCCGGCTGCGCTCGTAGTCGTCCTGGGCGGCGGCCCGCCACTGCTCGGCCTCGGCGAACTCCGCGGCCTGCACCTTGGCCAGGAGGTGCTCGGCCTTGACGATCTGCGGGGTGCCCTTGGCCGCGGCGATCCGCACGTAGTGGTCGACCCGGCCGGAGTTGGCGGCCGGCAGCATCTCGGTGTCGCGCACCGTCTGGTACGTCTTCATCGCCTCGCCGACGGCCCTGATCTCGGCGACCCGGTCGGGCGCGGCGCCGCTGCTGCTGTACCGCTCGACCCCGGCCGCGACACTCTCGTCGGCCGCCTGCTGCTCCTCGGGTGACAGCGCGGCGAGGGTGTCGATGATCCCGTCGCGGATGTCGGACAGGGCGGTGAACTGCTCGCTCTTGCTGGTGACCTGGCGCATGGTGTCGTTGGCGTCGCTCAGCTCGCGCAGTGCCCCGGCGGTGATGGCGATCATGACGATGCCGGCGACGACGAGGGCGCTGAGCACCTTCGTGCGCACACCGCGGTCGGTGAACCAGTTCATACGGTCACTCCTCGCGGTTGCCGGTGCCGGGCTGACTGGTGTTGACGGCTTTCGTGGTGTCCAGCGCCAGCAGCAGCCGGCCGTCGAGCTTGAACGCGCCCGTGATGAGGTGCCGGCTGGGGCCGTGCAGGGTGTCCGGCGGCGGCTCGAACGTGTCGTCCTGCAGCGTGACGACCTCGCCGATCCGGTCCACGAGCAGGGACACGGACTCCTCGTCGGTCTTCACGATCACGTTCATCGCCGGCTCGGCGCTCTTCGTACGCGGCGGCAGGCCGAGCTGCACGCGCAGGTCGACGGCGGCGATCACCTGGCCGCGGAGGTTGAACAGCCCACCGACGGACTCCGGGGCGAGCGGCACGGGCGTGTACTGGTCGAACGAGAGGACCTCCTGCACCTTCGCGACGTCCAGCCCGAAGAGCTGGTCGGCGACCTCGAAGGTGGCGTACTGGCGGCTGGCCATGATCAGGCTCCGGCGGGCTGGTAGGTGTAGTCGGCGTTGGCGTCCGACTGGTACGGGTCGTACGGGTTGGTGGTGTGGTTGATGGTGGTGTGGAAGAGGGGGTCGGCGGCGAGGATGGCGCGGCGGACGTCGAGGAGTTCGGTGACGCGGTG
>NZ_JBFAIC010000068.1:0-61447 GCF_040654515.1 Dactylosporangium sp. NPDC050688 | reverse complement strand
CGCGGTGCACGACGCGTGGGCACCGTATGACACCTACACCGCGGTCAGCCACCAGTTGTGCTGCGCGCATCTGCTGCGCGAGCTCGCCGCCGCCGGCGGGCTGGCATCTGCTGCGGCATGGCCCGGCCAGGCGGCGGATGCGTTGCTGCGCCTCAAGACCGCGGCCGATGACGCCCGCGCCGGCGGCAGTGCGGGTATCGACCCGGACCTGCTCGCCGAACAGACCCGGCGGTTTCGTCAGGCCGCCCTCGTCGCGGTCAAGGACCACCGGCACGACACGTCGAAGGTCGGCCGGAAACTGCATGCCCTGGCCCGCCGTATGCGCGACCGCATCGAGGACTACCTGCGGTTCGCCACCGATCTGCGGTCCCCGTTCGACAACAACGCCGCCGAGCAGCAGATCCGGATGGTCAAAATCCGGCAGAAGGTATCCGGATGCTTACGCACCCTCGACGGAGCCCAGCAATTCGCGCTGATCCGCTCTTACCTCGCCACCGCCACCGCCCACGGCCACAACACCCTCCGGGCACTCACCGACCTCATCACCGGTCGGCCCTGGCTACCCGCCATCAACTGACCACCTGATCAGTCACTCCATTTCTTCGCGACGTCGTCGCTGAAGGGCAGCGCGGGCAGCCTCACGGGTCGTCTCCTCTCGCCCCGGGACCATTGGCCGCTCTCCACGGGAACGTCGGTGAGGCCCAGCATGCCCAGGACGTCGTTGGGCAGTTCGGCCTTGATGACGTCGCGAAGCTTGCCGTGCACCCGCGGGGCCGGCGGCCCGCCACCGCTGCCGGGCATCCGCGCCCAGTCGGTCACCGTTCTGACCCGCGAGCTCAGACTCGACTTGCTGAGAATGGATCTGATCACGGCACGCCAGCCGGCCGCGGGGTCGGGAAGTTGGTTCACGAAGGGCGCCACGTAGGTCAGGTCGAGGTCGCCGCCCCGTTCGTCCATCCGGAGCTTCAGAATCCCCACCACCTTGGACACGTACTCGTCGGACAGGGCGGGGCCCATGCCGGAGCCCGGGTTCTGGCTCATCGGTGCCGGAATCTCGACGTGCTCGACGATCTCGTAACGGGCGGGGATGTAGGTCCGGTTCCACACCTGCACGACAACGTTGCTCAGCCAGCGATGCATACTCGCGGGCGTCACGTCAGCGCTTACCTCGGTCTGTGTGTACCAGCCGGACCTGTCGTTGACCAGGATCTCGTCGTTCGAGGTCAGGGTGAGCTCGCCGCTGACCCGCCCGCCGATCTTGTCGAGGACATCGTCGTTCAACGCGGTCGTCTGTGCTGCCACCTCGTCGGTCGTGACCGCGATGCCGGCCTTCTCGATACCGATGAGCACACCACCGTCGGCGTCGACCGTGTACCGCAAGCGCACGTTTCGACGATTGTGGAAGAACTGTCGTGAGACGTCCTCCAATCGGTACCAGAGGTGATCGACCCGTGCCGGCGGCACGCGCTTGCCGTAGTCGCGGTCGAGTCGAAGCGGACTCAGTCCCGCGATCAACTCATCGAGATGCTTCGTCGTGACATGCTGTGCCTGCGGATCGAGCCGCGTCTGGACGAGCGGCAACAGGTCGACATCGGCCATGGGGATACTCGCAGGCGCCCAGCGCATGCCGCGCACCACGCTGACGAGCCGGGCCACAACGTCGTCGATCCGGGCCACGGAACCGCCGAAGCTCCGGCCGAGATCGGGGAAGCGTCGCCGGAGCTCCGCGACGTCCTCCTCGACACTCGACACGTCCTGCCCGGGGATCTGCGCGTCGGCTGTGTTGCCCGGCGGGAGATTCGACGACGATGCCGAGTTCTCCTGCGTCCAGAACACCGCGCCCGTCAGGTCGGTGCCGGGGCCTGGAAGCTCGGTGGTAAGGACGTTGCTGAGCTGTCGGTCTTTGCCGTCGTCAGGGTCCAGCGAGGTCACCGCAATTTGGATGTCGCCCTCCGGCTCCTGTTTCTGTGCCTGGAACCGCATCCAGCTGCCCAGCTCCGCATCGGCGAGCACCGGCCTGCCGTCCGCGGTGAACGCCTTCACCTTGGCAGCCACCACCCGACCGCCCAGCGTCGGAGCCAGGAACGCAACCCCACGCGGCGCCACAACCGAAACACCCCGCTCATGCAGCAGCCCCGCCACCTTCCCAGCCAGAGAAGCCAGCGCACCATCCGGCCTGGACCCCGCATCACACGAAATCAGCACCAACTGATCCGCACCGTGCAGAACATCCCCGAGATACTCGACGAACGACTCCGGATCAAGCACCTCCTCCCCGACCCGGAACCCGACCCGCGCCCCGTCCTGGACCGGATGCACATGAACCCCGACCGTGCCCTCCGGCAACGGCAACTGCTGCTTGGCCATGCTGACCTCAGCAGCAACACGTGCCCGCACCTGCTCCGGCGACTCACCGGGCAACGACGACGGCACCACCACCACACCCGGCGTCCGTGCCGGCACCGGCAGCATCGGGTCGGTCGGTGTCGACTTCGGCGGAGACGGCTCGGCATCGGCTTCATCCGGGCTGCCGGCCGACATGCTTGACGACGCGCGCGTCTGCTCCGGGCTGCTGGGGTCGAGATCCGCCGGTGGATCCGTGCGCGCCTCGAGTGCCGATGCGTTCACGCCGGGCGCGATCGGGACGACCGTGCCGAGGAACCGCGACCCAGGGGTCAGCGTCGGCAGTTCCTCGACCGTCAACTCCCGGTACAGATTGAAGCCTCCCTCTCGACGCCGAAGCCGCAGCCGGGATCTGATCAAGGTGAACGAGGTGTTGGCCGGGGACAGCACCTCGTCCTCAAGCATCCATTGGGAGAGGCCACGAATCGAACGTGCGCCCAGTCCCGGCCGGGGCGACAGCCGGAACACCGCGGGGAGGTGAGGTCCGTCCGCGTTGTCGGCATAGGACTGCGCATATTTGAAAGCAACAGACCAGCTACTGCTGTTGCTCTGCAGGCTCGGCCGGTAGAAGACGTCACCCGGCAGGGGGAAACGCCAGGCGACCTCCCGGCGCCGGACCGGACGATCCGAACCGTGAAACGCCTCATCCGCAAACCGCGGAAGATAGTCCAGCATCTCGGCCAGCAGGTCGGTCCGCAATGCGAGATTCGGCAGGTACGTGCGGATCGCCTTGCGGGCGGCGACGAGCATCGCGTCCCGGTCGGTGGGCCTTCGAGCCGGGCCTTCCTCGGGAGCGATGAACAGTTGCTGGATGTCCGGCTGCGCTGTCAGCGACGGCGGTAGCTCGGACCGTTGCAGGATCTGATCGGCCGCCCAATTGGCGAGGTTCTCGATCTGCTCGTCAACCGGGCGATGGCGTCCCCGCAGGTAGGACTTGATGAGCCGGTACTCGCTCGACGTGTACGCGAACACCGACAAGGTGTAGGCAGGATGGGACCACAACAGTGCCGCATTGCCCTCTGGGTCGATCGATGCGATCCAATCACGGATGGCTGTCCGGCGCTTCGCATCGAAGAACATGCCACGCTCGGTGACCTGTGGCCGCTCCAGGTAGCTGGCCACCCGATCGGCAAATGTCATGTCGGATCTGCCGTGCGTCGGCCCGGCGGCCCATTCCACCGCGTCACGAAAGGTCGTGGCGAACTCCAACCGGAATGACGTTTCTGGAGACAGCGGCCCGGATACCTGCACACCCCCGGTGATCTTGTTCACCCAGGTGCGGTAGGTGTCGATGTAGGCGTCCCAGTGGGGAGGCGTCAAATGCCCAACCGTAGTTTCATCGGCATTGGACGCCACGATCCACGTCAGATACGTATGCAGCGGCGGCGCTGAAGCCATCAACCGCTCCGAGAGCGGCACCCCCACCAGCAAGGCGACCTTCACCACCTCGGCCGTGCTCAACTCCCCCGTTCCCGCCGCCCACGCCAACACCAGATCCGTCGCCAGCACCGAAGCCGGCGTCGCCTGCCCACCCGGCGCGACCGACAACCCCGCCTCGCCAAGGATTCCCTCAGCCAGCGATGCCATCGCCTGCAACGCCTGCGCAACCTCCCTGACCCTCGCACCCGAACCGTCACCGACCAGAAAGCCGCGCCGATCCCGCGCATCCCGCCGCCACGACGCCAGCGTCGCAGACCCCGCATCGGACGGACCATCGAACCAGCCATGAAGACTGGACGGCAGATCGGCCTCGGGCAATCCGGCGAACCCCCGCCCCCGTCCACCGATCACCGCACCGATCAGCTCACCGGTCGACGCCTCCGTCCGGAACCGCTCAACCGACCGCGACCCACCCGTCGGCAGCATCAACGTGGCATCAGACATCCTGGCTACCCCGGCATCGAAGAACGCCAGCGCGACCCGGCGCATCCCCGACGACGCCAACAGACGGTCACCAACCTCATGCTCAAAACTCGACGCCTTACCCGGCCATCCCGAATCCCTGATCAACAACTGATACGGCACCGACTCCACCGGTGAGGAAACATCGACCTGACCGGCACCATGCACACCAGATGGCCCAGCGGCATCGTCGTGCGGGGTTACCGTCGAGCCGAATTGCACCGCCGATCCCGGTGCCGAGTTCTCCTGCGTCCAGAACACCGCGCCGGTCAGGTCGGTGCCGGGGCCTGGAAGTTCGGTGGTGAGGACGTTGCTGAGCTGTTGGTCGTTGTCGTCGTCCGGATCCAATGCGGTCACGGTGACCCGGGTAGGGCCGTCCGGATCCTGCTTCGCGGCCCGGAACCGCCTCCAACTGCCCGGCCCCGCATCGGTGAGCACCGGCCTGCCGTCGTCGGTGAAGGCCTTCGTCCTGGCGGCCACGACCCGCCCGCCGAGCGCCGGAGCCAGGAACGCGACCCCACGCGGCGCCACGACCGAGATGCCCCGATCACGCAGCTCCGCGGCCACCTTCCCGGCCAGGGAAATCGGCGCAGCCTGCGGCTTGGACCCGGCGTCACAGGAGATCAGGACCACCTGACGCTGACCGTCCAGGACGTCGCCGAGGTACTCGATGAACGACTGCGCGTCCAGCACCGTGTTGCCGACCCGGAACCCGTCGCCGACCGGGTGGACATGGATCCCAGCCGTGCCTTCCGGCAGCGGCAGCTGCGTCCTCGCCATTTCAAGCTCGGCGGTAGTACGTGCCTGCGCTTGCTCCGGCGTCTCACCAGGCATCACCGACGGCACCACGACCACACCACTCGGCGTCCGCACCGGCGCCGGCAGCTCGGCGTTCAAGCCGAACGCATCGATGACATTACCCAGCCACCGGGACTGGTCGGCGGCGGTGACAGTGGCGTCCTCGACCGGGGGCAGGTTGATCCGGAACTGACCGGCCCTGGCCGCCGCGTCGACGCCGGCGGCCTCGCCGATGACCTCGGAAACGTACCCGTCGCCGGGCAGACCCTCGTCCCGGACGAACCACGGAACCGGCTTGCCCTGAGTCGGTTGGGCCGGAGGCTGGGCATCGACCTCAACCCCATGCTCTAAATCGTCCCCATCGTCGGGCAGGATGAGGTCATCCGCCGGTGGGGTGGAGCGCGTTCCCCACCAGAGCATCTTCGTCAGGTCCGCATCCTGGGCGGGAGCCTCGCCGATCAGCACCCGCGCCAGCGGATGGCCAGCCGGCAGGGTGGCCTGGACGACCTCGACGGAAGCGGCCTGCGTGGTCGCGGGGACGGCGGTGGAACTGCTGGCAGTCGGGCTGATGCCGACCGAGAACAGTTTCCATGCGCCCCGCTGTGCACCGGCAAGGGTCATCCGCCCGTCGGTGGTGACGGCCGTAGCCACGCTGAGCAGGACCGGGCGGCCGTCCCCGGGCGAAAAGACCGTTCCGTCCGCCGCCAGCACCTCGGTGATGCCAAGTTTCGCCAGCTTGTCGGCCACCTCGGCAGCAACCGGCCGTCGTGCCGTGCCGTCCACCGATGTGGAGTCGCCCTGACCGGCCCCAGCACGGCACGAGGCAAGCACCACGCGCGTCCTGCCGGCGAGAGCCACCTTGGCCTTGGCGACGAGCCAGTCGGCGAACTCGGCCGGGCTCAGCAGCTCGTCACCGACCTCGAACCTGCCCTCCCTCTCGTGGACCTGCACGACAACCGTGTTCGTGCCCGGGTCTGCGGCCGACACCGCGGCCGACACCGCTTCCGCGAACTTGGCCTCCTCTTCCCACCGCTGCTGCTCCTGCTGGGATGTCTCCTCCGGCCGCTTGGCCCCCCGGATCACCACGGCCGACGACGCGTCTGCGGGCACGACGTATCGAACGACTGCTGTCTTGCCGGACAGGTCGGTCGAATGCAGAGTGACGGCTTGTCCGGTCTTCGAGGCGATGCGCCCGGCGATGCCGGCGGCGTCCACGCGGCGCACGAGTCCCTCGATGAGGTCCAGCTCGGACAGGAGCTGACCGGCTGTGGTGTCCGTGGCGTTCACGCCGATCCGGTCGAGGCGCCGGCGCATCTCGGCCACGTCCGGAACGTCGCCGGCGGTCAGGTCACTGTGCCAGTCGATGATGTCCTTCACGACGCCGCCGGTGAGCTTGCCCGCGGCCCGGTCGGTATGGACGCGTTTGCGGGCCGCGGCGAGGGCGGCCCGGTAGGACTCGTCGAGGGCGGCGGCGCGGATGCGGTCGAGGCGCTCGCGCATCTCGGTCACGCTCGGCACGTCGCCGACGGTCAGGTCACGGTGCCAGCGGTCGATGCTGGTGGCGATGTCGAGCATCGGCGGGATTTCGCCCGCCCGCGCTTGTCCGGGCAGCAGCGGCCCCGGTCGTCCGCGCCACGGTAGTGTGCCCCTGGCCCGTGCGCTGTCCACATGGTCCCGGACCGCGGTGAGGGCGGCGCGGTAGGACGTTTCCACCTGGTTGGCGACCAGGGCGCGGGTAACGAGCTCGTCGACTGCCTGCTCGACCGCCTCCGTGGCGTCGACCCCCATCTCGATCGCCGTGCCGAGCAGCCGGTACAGGTCGGTCTCGGGACCGGTCTCGTACCGCGCGACGCCGTCGTCGCCGATCCGCCACACCCGGCCGGTGGGGTCGATACGCTTGGTCACGGTCTCGCCGTCGAGACGGGTGAGGTGCAGGTCGACGGGGCGGTCGATGTCGTAGGCGATCTGCCGTGCGATGGTGACCGGGTCCTGGTAGAGCAGATCCTCGAGGACGGCCAGCTCGGACAGCCGTTGATCGGCCTCCAAGGCGTCCGGGTCCAGGTCCTCGGTCAGGGTGTTGGAGATCGCTTCGAGGCGTTCCTGCATCTCGCCCACGGTCAGTGGGTCATCGGGTCCCCAGGACGGATCGGCTTGAGCCGACGCCGACTTGAGGGCGGCCCGGTAGACCGTGCGCAACGCGTCCCGCTCGCTCGCGACCATCGTCAGCGGGCCGGTGCCGGTGGGGCTGCGTCTGATGTGGTCGACCACCCGGTTGGCCACTGTCCGCCCGGCGTCTTTGGCGGGCGGTTCGAGCAGAGCCGAGGCGCGGGCCTCGGCGGCTGCGACTGTCAGCAGCCCGTACAGGTTGAGGCCGGTGTCGTTGCCCATGGCTGTGGCATCGTCGCTGACCATCTGCACCCGGCCGGCGGAGTTGACCTGCCAGACGCTGTCCGTGCCGTCCAGCTCGGTGAGATGCAGCTCGACGGTGCGGCGCATGGCCACGGCGATCTGCCGGGCCGTGGTGACGGGGTCGTTGAGCAGCGCCGCCATGGCGAGCAAAGCGGGCGGAGGCTGAGCGGTCCGGAAGCGGTGGAGCCGCTGCTCCATCTCGGCCGCGTCCGGCACGCCGTCGCCCAGTGCGGTGTTCCAGTCGTCGACGTCGGCGCGGAGCCCGGCGTCCAGGGACAGCGCCGGGTCGCCGGCGGCCCACGTGACGACGGCCCGATAGACCGTCTCCACAGCGTGCGCCCGGTCCGCGAGCACTGTGACCGGCGCGGTTCCGGCGCTGGTGTGCTGAATCTGGCGAACCACCCAGTCGACTGCCCGCGAACCGGCCCGGCCGTCGTCGAACGCCTTGCCGAGCAGCTCGTTCAAGTTGGGTACGGGACCGAGTTCCTCCTCGGTCAACCATCTGCCAGGATCCTGGGACAACACGTCCAGGGTGATGGGATCGACCTGGGTGAAGTGAGCGGGCTCGTCGGCGCCGACCCGCCGCCACACCCGGCCGTCGGGGTCCAGAAGCCAGACGCTTTCCGTGCCGTCCAGTTCGGTGACGCGCAGCTCGACGACCCGGCCGGTCTCGTGGGCGATGATCCGGGTGGTGTGCATCGGGTCCAGCCCCAGGACCGGCACCACCGCGGGCAACGTGGGCCAGGGCTCGCCGGCTGTGATGGCAGCTCCGACGGCATTGTTGTAAAACGCGTATACATCGCTGATGCTTTGCTGCATGGCAGCCACGTCCGTGTCGTCCACGCGCCAGGACGCGACCTGGGCCTCGGTCGCGCCGAGCTCCGTTTCGGCCCATTCGAGGGTGGCCGCGTAGGCCCTGCGCAGTTCGTCATCGCGGTCGGCGTTGAGCACGAACGTCGACGTGGGCGTGTGCGGGGCCCGGCGCCGCCACGACGGCCAGCGTGTGCCGGCGTCCTTGCCCCGGGGCTTCTGCCGGACCTTGCCGAGAATCCGCGTGGCGACCTCACGGGCGGCCTGCGTGGCGTTGTGGCCTTCCGCGCCCACGTTCTCCAGCTGCTCGTAGAGGTTGAAGGCGGGCGCGTCGCCGGGCACCCGCGGCGCGGGCTGGAGGGCGGGCAACGCTGTGGCCCGGGCCTCGGCGAGTCTGCGCTGGAGCAGTTCCGCCTCGTCGGCGAAGAGCTGGACGAAGACGTCCCCGGTGATCGGCTCGCTGCTGTATTCGCTTTCGCGGGTCGGGAACGGCCACAGGATCGGCTCGTCCTTCCGTTTCGCCTCGAGCCTGAACACGCCGCGGAGGACCGCCAGGACGGTCGGCCCTTGCTGCTTGATGTGATTCTCCGGCCGGTTCGCGGAGTTGTAGCTGCTGCCGTCGGCCATCGGGGAGCCGAAACTGGTGCCGAGGGCCGGCGCGCTGATGTCCGGCATCGTCGGCGAGACGTCCGTTTCGGTGTGGCTGAAGCCCAGGCTGAGGTTCGCGCGCCACCGGTCGTTCCTGCCGCTGTTGACGGTGTTGGCCTGGTACTTGCTGTAGCGTCCGGTGCCGGTCGTGTTGTCGGGCCCGTCGATCGTGCCGAGGATCCGCAGGTCGGTGAGCGGCCCTGTGAGCCGGAACCCGGCACGGTTGCTGGAGTGGCCGGGCCGCCCCACCTGGCCCAGTTCGTATCCCTGGCCGGTGGTCGCCTCGGACAGGTGCCAGGTCAGCACGCCCCGCGACAATCTGACGTCCAGCGAGGCGTTCGGCCGGATGCCCGTGGCGCCGGTACGGTCCGGGAACAGGAACCGGGCCAGCGGGTTCCTGCGGTCGAACACCTGTTTGAGCAGGAGCTGCCCTTCGGGCACGGCGTTCACCGACGTCGCGGCGATGAACGCATCACCCGGCAGCTCCACCTTCACGAAATCGGGCGGCAGGTCCGGGCCGAACTTCTGGGCCATCTCGGCCAGCCCTTTCGACACCCCCAGCACAACGTCGGCCACGACCTTGCGCGGCAATGCCGGCCGGTACCCCTTCCACCACCGGTGCGCCGTCGTCAGGGCATTGTTCAGCGGCCGGTTGGGCATCCCGAGCCGCCGCGCGGCGAAGGTGAACTCAACCGTGCCGTTCAGCTCGTAGTGTCCCTTCCACGAGTAGAACGTGCGTTCCTCGGTCTCCTGCTCGGCGCGGGTGGTCGCCTTGTGATGACCGCTGCTCACCTCGACAGCGCCCGAGGCCGACATGCCGGGGTCGAAGCCGGTCCCGGCGGACGACTTCATGGCGACGGTGAAGTCCCTCGAAACGCTTGTCGTACCACCTTTGTAGTTATGTGTGTAGATCTCCTCCCCTCCGTTCGGACGGAAGTACGTGAACTCGGGTGGCGCCATGAACCGGGCCGCAAATTCGAGCTTGACGACGTCGGCCAGGAACCAGCCGACCTCGTTGGTCAGGTACAGCGACATGCCGCCGGGCTGCAGCATCGCGTCGAGGAGCTGGTGCATGCGGGTGCCCGCGAAGAGACTCTGCAGCATCTGGACGCCGCCCTGCAGCCGGCCCATGGCCCAGCGGCCGTCGACCCACCGCCGCCACCACACCGTCGGGCCTGCGCCGCTCCACGTGCCGGGTTCCTTGGACAGCAGACCGGGCGCCTCGTCTTCGATCAGCCCACGGACGATGGTGAGGAACGAGTCGCCGTTCGTGTCCCGCGGGGTGATCTCCTGGGTCGTGAGGTGTCCCAGTTGCGGCGCGGCCTGCGTCAGGTAGGGCGGAAGATACTTGTCGTGGTGCGGGCTCTTCCGGTTGCTGAGGTCGATGCCGAATGCCGTGCGGAAGTTCTCCAGCGCCTCGGCGCTGAGGCGGAGCACGACGTCGTCCGTTTCGTCGTCCGAGGTCCGCTGGTGCAGCTGCGTCGCCCAGTGCTGGATCTGCATGAGGCGGACGGCCTCGTCCAGCCCTCCGCTGTCCTCGACCCCGGCCTTGGGTTGCGGCACCTCGGGCTGCGACTCCGTGTGCCACCGCGTCAGCACCCCGGCCACGACATCACCCGGCAACACCAGCTGCCCGGTGCTCCAGCGCAGCATCGCGTCGGACAGATACTCGTCGCCGAGCGGCACCATTCCCCGGCCGTAGGCCGCCAAAGCGTCCGGCTCGGTCAGCAGATACCCCACGTCACCCTCGACGACCTGCTGCGGCGGCACGTCGAACGAGCTGGGCAACAGCTTGGAATAGTGCTCGAGCGCGCCCGCCAGTGTGTAGGTGACGCGCGCCTGCAACGCCACGACCCGGCCGAAGCTGAGGTTGATGTTCTCCGACCCGCCGGTGATCTTCTGCGATTCCCCTTGGCCATGGCCCCACCCGAGCTTGCCGGAGACCCCCGGGGCCATGGTCAGATCGCCGGGCGGGAGAACGTTGTCAAATCCGGCCGGTAGCTCAACCGCCCACGAGGTCCCCTTGCTCTTGGACACGACCACCTCGGACAGACCCAGCTCGATCACTCCGTGCGCGAACCCACTCCCGGCATCGGTCACGCCGACGTATTCCGACGGGCCTACCTCGACGTTCACGTTGAGCAGCCCGTGCAGGTCCTTGAGAATCCCGGGGCTGACCGTGCTCTCGAGGGTGTATCCGCCCTGCTGCTGGAGGATCGCCTCCTTCAAGTGAGCCAGGACCATGGCGTGACTGGCGAACGTGGTCACTGCCCTGTCGGCGGGCTTGCCCGGGCCCGTCAGGACCTTGCCGAGGAGTCTCCGGGCCGCCTCCGTGAGGCCGGCGGTCGTGGCGTAGGCGAAGACCGCCCGGTAGAACGCTTGTGGCGGGGTGGGCTTCGGCTGCTTGGCCAGGGTCGTCTTTCCGGTGTTGAGGTGCGGCAGCAGATGCACCGTGGACGTGACGCCGACCGGAGTCGACGTCCACGAATCCGGTTGCGTGCCCTGGAGCTCGGCGAAATCGAGCCGGACGGAGACTTCGCCGGGCAGCTCGAACTTTCCCACGGGACCGGAATACTCCAGCAGCTCCGGCCGGTTCAGGACGAAGGTGACCCGTTCCGAGAAGCCCTTGGCCCGCGAGATCGACACTGCGAAGTTGACGGATTCCAGGACGTCCTTGAGCTCCTGCGGCAGATGCTCACTCGCCGAGAAGAGGACCTTGAAACCGCCGCTGACCTTCTCACCGCCGTCGTCGTGCAGGCTCACGATGTCAAGGCCCATCGTGAGGTTCACGGTGTGGAACTCACCGGTGGTCTCCACCGCGTAGATCGAGTCGCCGCGGGAGTCCACCTCGTCGGTCAGCTCCGTCTTGTGGAAGACCGTCACCCGGACCTGGCGCGGCTCGCCGACCCCGTCCCGCAGCATGAGCCAGAACGGCAGGCCGTCCTGCTGCAGTTGATTGTAGTGAGCATCGAACGAGTCGCCGGAGAGGAACTTCTGCACGACCTTCAGGTTTTCGATCCGGCTGTTCACCAGCGCCGTGTTCGGCAGCTGGCCCGACGACGAGGTCTGGACGGAGAACGGGCTGGTCAGGTCCGGCGGAAGGAAACCGGCCTGCTGCAACCGCCCCACCACCCGGTTCCGGACGTCCTTGAGCGGCGTGCGGTCCATCATGGGCAGACTCAGCCCGGGGCCACCGTGAAGGACGTGCCTGGGCAACGGCCCCACGGGAGCGCCCGGGCGCACACCCTTGCGCCGCATCGCCTTCGGGTCATACGGCACCTTGCCGTCGTCGGGGTCGGGGGCGTGGCCGGGCAGGAGCGCGTCCTTGTCGACCGGGAACCCGTACTCGAACGCGTGCGGCTCGGGCAGCCGCAGCAGCACCTCGCCAGGGACCGGATCGGTCTTGTACAGCTTGTCCGGCCGGGCGCGCACCGCCACGTACGCAGTGTGCTTGACCTTGAGCTCCGTACCCGTCGTGTCCCCGACGTACCTCGTCACCACGACGTTCAGGCCGACCTTGGTGTTGCCCAGCCCGCTCGTCCGGTTCCACTCCGTACCGGCGAAGCCTGCGCCGAGGATCATGCCGTCGTAGCCTTGGGCCGGCGGCTTCGGCGTGGTGACACCCACCTCTGCCGACAGTCCGGTCACCTGTGTCAGGGCGTGTCCGTCGCTCTGGCCCGCGATCTCGGTCCGGACCATCTCGATGTGCGCCTTGTCGCTGGTCTCGCCGACCCTTTCACCGACTTCACCCCGTTCGCTGTGCACCGTCACCACGGCGACCTCGTCGCCGTTGTGGTGCAACGTGAAGGTGTAGCCGCCGTTCAGGAACCCGGCCCCCTCCTGGCCGTTGACCGCCTCGTCGAAGCGTGCTTCCAGGTTCCACAGCAGCGCCGCGAGTTCCTCACGCACGCCACCACCGATCGACACGTCGACCTTGGCTTTCCTGAGCACGTCCAGGATGTTGTCGTAGACCTTCTCCAGTCGCGTGAAGTACGACGCGTAGAAGTGTTCCGGGATCCGATTCTCGTTGCCGTCCAGCAGGTTCTTGGCCGTCACCTGCTCCGGCACCGTACCCAGATGATGGTCCTGCACCCACAGCAACAGCGGCTGCGCACCGTCGGCACCGTCCTGCGGTTCCAGCAGCTCGATGTTCTCGTCGTCCCAGCGCTGCCCCGCGTCGGTGCGCAGCTTCACCTGCCAACCCGGATCCGTATACGCGAACAGCGTCGAAGTCTCCCGGGTGTCCAGGACACGCGCCTTCTCCGCGTCCCCGACCCATCCCATGCTGCGGTTCGACTGATTCGCAACACCGCTCACTCCCGGGTTGACCCGAACAGCCGGGAGCCCGCCGGTGGCTAGCTGGAACAGGAAGCCGAGCCCGAGACTCACGTTGGTGGTTGTCGTCCGGCCCTCCCAGTTCTGGGAATAGGCGCCGACCTGGAACGAGCCCTGCACCGACTCGTTCGCGTGGAACGCACCGTCCTCCGGCTTCTTCCGCCCGGCCAGTTCGTCCACCGGCCGCTGCTGCTCACGCGGCACGATCGAGTCATACGACGCACCCACGTTCCCTGCGTCCGACACCTGCACCGCATTGCGCGGGTCCAGGCGCACCAGGAACTCCACCCCACCCAGCGTCACCGGTAGTCCAGCGCTCACCACCTGCCGGTAATTGGTGAGCAGCTTCTTCTCCAACGCCAGCCACTCCGACTGCTGCACGACTTCGCCCAACTCGGCCAGCCGGATGCGCATGCTCCGCACCACACCCGCGACCGGCAACCCTGCCCGCGGAACCGCAAGACTCAACGCCGCCCGCTGCGGCTCCGTGCGCCGCGGCCGCTTCGGCGCCGACCCCGAACCCGAACCGGTCACCGAAGCGGGCGCCTCGCTCTTCGCATCACTGCCCCGGGTCTCGATCCCCGCGACCTCGTTGCCGGCCTTCATCCGCGCCGCCAGCATGACCGCCTCGAACGGTGCGTCGACTCCGGGCACACCCAGCCTGATCCGCCCCACCGCCCCGGCGGTGGCCTGGGTGCCGACAGCACTGACCGACCCGCGCGGGACCACGAACACGTCGTCACCGACCTGGCCCGCCCGCCACTCGCCCACGTGATACCAACCCGGCTTGTCGGCCGGCTTCAGGCCGTAGGGCGTACGCGGCTCGGAAGGCTCGCCGGCCTGGAAGGCGTACCACGTGGCCAGCGGCGCGAACGTCACCGAACCCTGATCGTCCAGCGGCGTCCACTGCTGCGACACCGGCGGCCGGCCCTCCACCGACCCGGCGGCAATGGTGAGCACAGCAGTGCTCCGGTCCTTGAACAACCGCTGCGCCAGCTCGGCAAACGCCTCCGGCGGCTGTCGCGTCGGCCCCGACAGACGGACCTCCGCATCCGGCGCCTCCTCCAGCAGCGTGTCCAACACCTGGACCAGTTGCGCCTCCGGCACGGACGCGTCCACGACGATCGACAAGCGCTTCGAACCCGAGGGGAACCGCGTCGACTCCGTCAACTGCTCTGGCGGCAGGGAACCGTTATGGACCAGCACCACACCCGGCAGGCCGACCTCGCTGCCGTCCGTCACCATCACCCCGTCGACCGACGCACCGGCCAGTTGCTCGGGCGCGAACCCGGACGGCATGATGACACGCGCCCGATCCCCCGGCGGCAGCCCACGCACGACACGGCCCACCCAGTCCCGCACCGCCTGCGGAACCTCGACGCCGGGGCCGGCCTCCACCACGAGCACCGCGTCCGGACGCGGAAGCGGCACCCCCGTCTGGACCACGCCCGGCGGGACGACCCGGACGATCCCCTGCTCATACACGGCCTGCCAGCCCTCTGCCAGGCCGTATGTCGGCTCAGCAACAAGACCGAGGTCGGTACGTTGAAGTCCGAACGGGGTCACCGATGGCAGCGGCACCGACGAAACCGCGTACTCCACCGCGAGCGAAGCGAACGTCACCTCACCGGTGACGTCGAGCGGCACCACCCGGCTGTCCATCGTCTGCGGCGCCTCGATCACCTGATTCCGCGTCACAGCCAACACACCCAGCTGCGGCACCCCGGCGAACAATCCTTCACTCACCTGGAGCAGCCGCGCCACGTCGACCTTGGTCCCGCCCGCGAAACGCACGACGATGCCGCCCGACGTGCCCGGCACCGTCGCCAGGAACTTCGCGACCCCCGCCAACCGGGCCGCATCCGCCGTGGCCAGATCCGCCACCGAAGGATCGATCATTACCGTCAGCACGGAATCCAGTGGCCGCGCAAACGCACGCGCCTCCGCCGACGGCTCCACACCGGCCCGATGCAAGATCACCGCACCCGACGCACGGCTCAGCACAAAACCATGAGGCAGCCCTTCAGCCAACGTATCCAGTGCGACGTCCACCACGGGCTTCGCCTGTATGGGAGCCGTGTCGTTTTCGACCCATCGAACCATCGTGTTCAGGTCCGTGCCGTCGGGCGGGAGTTCGCCGACCAGGATGTGCGACAGCGTGCGCGACAGCGGGACGAACGGGTTGAGGGATGACTCCTTGACGGCCTTGGCAGTGACGTTCTGCGTCGTCCCAGGAACGGTGGCGCTGGCGCCGGTCGTCTGGTTGCGGACCGCGAGTTCCTTCCACCTGCCCGCCTGCGCGCCGGCGAGGACCGGCTGTCCGGTGGTGGTGTCGAAGCCGGAGGTGAAGCTGTACAGCAGACCGCTCGGGCTTGCGTAGACGTCCGCGTCCGACGCCACCACCTTGACATCGACACCACGGTTGTACAGCTCAGCGGTCAACCGTGCGGCAGGCGACCCGGACGCCGGACCGTCCGCCGGCGTGGCGTCCCCCTGAACCGTTCCGGCGCGGCACGAGGCAAGCACCACACGCTGCTTACCCTCGACAAGCTTCTCCTTCACGAGCCAGTCGGCGAACTCGGCCGGGTCCAGCGGCTTGTCGCCGACCGCGAACCCGTCACCCGTCCTGTGGACGTGCAGGAAAACGGTTCCCTCAACAACCGGCACCGCCCGCGCGACCTGGACCTCCGACTCCCACCGTTTCTGCGCCTGCTCGGGCGTCTCACCCTCCCGCGTCGACGGGATGAGCACGCTGGACCCGAACTTGGTCCTCCGCCAGCCCTTGGCGAGATCTTGGTCGAAACTCGGCACGGGAAAGAACACCGGCCCGGCTGTGGCGAACCCGGCCGTTGCCACGCTGCCGGATGCCGTGTCGCCGGACGGGCCGAGGCCCGAGTCCGGCTGAGCGACACCCGTACCGTCCACCGGCGACGTGTCCGAACCGGACCGCGGTGGCGGGCCCTGATCGTCCAGGGTCGGTGAGTCGGACTCCAGCGAGCCGGCATCCGGCGATGCGTCGGGCGAGGACACGGTTGCCGGCGACTCGGTCGAGGTGACCTGGTCGGCGACCTCGGACGGGACCTGGCCGGACGGGGGTGCCGGCGACTCGGTCGAGGACGGCTGCGATTGCTCGCCCCCCAGCGACGTCGACGTGCTCGATGCACTACCGGTGGTGGCCGAATTGACCGTGCTCTGCACCGGCTCGGACGCGCCTTGACCGGACACGCCTTGACCGGGCATGGATGCCGGGTTGGGACCGCCATCGGGGACGGTGGCCACTGCGTGGCCCGGGTTGGGGCCGCCCTGCCCGGATTGCCCGGACGTCGACGGCGCCTCGCCGCTCGGCACCGGCGTCACGTCCGACGTGCCCAGTTTCGCCGGGTCCACCACCGACGGCGCCGGATCCGACGGCCAGTCGGACTCGTCCGACTCGTTCGAGAACAACGAGTCATTGTCCGAGTCGTACTCGCTGGCCGTGTCGTCGTCGCTGTCCGTGTCCCCGAGCAGCCAGGCCGTCTCGTCGCCGGTCGGCGGTGGACTGCCCGAGCCGACGTATGCACCGGTGGTCGGATCCAGCCGCAGCGACTGCCGGACCCGTTCCCGGAACTCCGGGTACGACATGCCCAGCGACTTGCCGATCTTGTGCCCCGACTGTTCCGCGATCCCCGATACGAGCCCGGAGGTGAGTGCGAACCCGCTCGCGTCCCAGCCCTCACCCTTCAAGACGCCGTAGAGGCCCTCGGTGACGTACTCGAGGAGGGCTTCGTTGGTGATATCGACCATGTCCTCGACCCGTTTGGCGGTGCGCTCGCCCACCCCGTGCTTGGTGAGCAACTCGACGAACGGCGTGCGGGGCCCGCCGCCGGCCCTCGGCGTCGGGATCGGCTCCGGTGTGTCGATCACCGAACCGGCGCGGTTTCGCCCGAACAGGTTGGAAGGAGGCCGTTTGAGCAGCCCCTTCACGACGGCGTCGCCGACGGCGCCGCCGACGAAGGAGAGCGCGCCGCTTAGCGCACCGACCTCCACCGACTGCCTCGTCGCATCCCAGTCCCACTCGTCGGGTCGGCGGGTGTGCAGGATGTCGATCTGGATCCGCTGGGCGAGAAAGTCCATCGCGGCCTGGAAAGCGATGCCCATGACCATGTTGGTCGTCGCGGCCAGGATCAACCGGCCGATGATGGTGCGGACGAAGAACCGGACGATCGCGGACCGTGCCGCGAACCACGCCATGAACGCCGGGTTGATGAACGCCATCGCGGCCGCGACGGCAAGCTCGATCATCAGCTCGACGATGGTCAGGATGATGATCAGCTTGACATACTGGACCTGCAGCGCGGTCTTGCGAGCGGCCTCCCCCGCCTTGTTCAACTCCTCCGCCGCCACGTAGAGGTAGCGGGGCTCCTCGCTGACGAACTTCGCCATCGAGGAGGCGAATGCCCGCTCACCCGCGCCGCTGAAGTTCTGCCGGACGCCGTTGACCGCCGCCACCACGACCGGGGCGAGTTCGTCGGTGAGCCCGGTAGCGGCGTCATGGTACGCCTGGGCCACGGCGAAGAGCCGGTCCTCGTTGAGGCCCGGCACCTCCTCGCCGGTGATGACCTTGAGAAAGTCGGCGACCTCGCGTGACGGCTGGATTGCTACCGGACTCACCCTTTCCGACGGCGGGTGTTACGTGTGGACGATCAGCGAGCTCGCGTGCTCGGCCTGCTCCTGGTTCTCCGCCTCGACCTGCTCCAGCAGCTCGATCAGGGCGCGGGTACGCTCCTGATCGCCGCCGACCGCGGGGGGCAGCAGTTCGAAGACCTGACCCACGAACTTCTTGGTCTGTTCGTGCTCGGGCAGGTACTGCGCGGTCACCTCGTCGTCGGTCCAGTCCGCGAGCGGCTCGTTCGACGCCAGCGCCGTGTTCAGCGTGTTGCCGATGCGGGTCGCGATCGTCGCCGCCTGGCCGAGTTCGGGGACCTTGGCCCGCATGTCTGTGGTGCTCGCCGCGATCACGTCGTCAGGCATGGCGGCCCCTCCTGCGGCCCGGACTGCTCGCCGGGCAACGGGGCGGTCGCCGCCTGGAGGGCCTCGGCGATCATGCCGTCGAGGTCGAGGTCGCCGTCGAGCAGCGCCCCCAGGTTGGTCCCCGAGGGCATCAACGGCGTGAAGAGCGACACCGCCGTCTGTGACGCCGCCTGCCGTGCCTCCCGGATCGTCTCGACCAGCAGCTCACCCAGCTCGGCCGGCGCCATCGACCGGTGCGCGCCGGTCGGGAACGTGATCGCCGTGATCTCACCGCGGCCGTCGACCGTGACGGTCACCGCCCGGTTGCGGGAGGTGCTGCTCGTTGTCGTCTCGGAGAGCTCGCGCTGGACGGCGTCCAGCGCGTCCTGGGTGGCCCGGAGCTGGGCCATTGCGTGCTCCACCTGGTTGTGCAGCGGAATCGTCATGTGTCGTTCAACCTCCTCCTGGGTCAGCCGCCGCCACGGCGGGTGGTGCGGGTCGTGCCCGGCCGGGACGTCGTCGGGCCGTACGGCGCGGTGGGCACCCGCGGGGCGACGGTGCCGGTGTCGGTGTCGTCGCGGCCGACCACGGCCGGCATGCAGTCCGGGTCGGTGCCCCAGACCTCTTCGTCCTCGGCCAGCCAGGTCGTGCGCTCGCGCTCCTTCGACTGGCCGCCCTGGCCCATGCCACCCATGCCGCCCATCGGTGGGATGAACGGCATGCCGCCCATGCCGTTGCCGGAGCCGGCGACGCCGCCGGCCGATGGCATCTCGATGAGCTGGCCGATCGAACCACCGCTGCCCGAGCCCGGCGCTGGCGCACCGCCCAGCATGCCGACGTCCTGTCCGTCGATCGCGGTCGGCGTCAGCGAGGACAGCAGCGCCGAGTCGTCGTCGGAGCCCGCATACCCGGCCCCGGATCCGCCGCCCGTGAGCAAGGCGCCGCCGGAGCGTCCAGGAATCGGGGAGACCGGGATCGATCCGAGCGGCGGGAACAGCGGTGACACGCCCTCGCCGTCCCCGAAGTCCGGCAGACCCGATCCACTGCCAAAGTCCGGCAGACCCGATCCGCCCACGCCCCCGATGCCGGAACCACCGGGACCGCCGAGGTCCAGGCCACCGGCACCAGCGCCGCCGCCCCCGCCGGCACCACCGAGATCCAGGCCACCGGCACCAGCGCCGCCGCCCCCGCCGGCACCACCGAGGTCCAGTTCGCCACCACCGCCGCCGGAACCACCGGCGCCGCCGTTCTCGCCGCCGGAACCGGTCTCCGGCGGGTCCATCGAGTCGAGGTGCAGTGTTGTCAGCCCCCCGGTCAGCTCGATCGTGGAGGTGTTGAAGCTGGTGTCCAGCGCGGTGGTGGCGCCGGGCATCTTGCTGTCGAGGTGGTGTTGCAGCGACGCGCGCCAGACGTCCTTGGCGAGGGTGTCGAGCGTGGCCCAGCCGGCGGGAGAGTTGATGTCCACCGTCTTCGGCGGCTGGCCCTCGATCGTGACCGTGATGTTCCATTCCGCCGTCAGGGGGGCGGTGGAGTCCGCGTCCACCGCGGCTTTGGCTTTGACGTCGTTCAGAATGGCCTGGATGATCTGGTCCGGCCGCTCGTAAGGCATCGCCCGGCCCGATTCGTAGCTCTTCGCCGCGTTTCGCAGATCCTCGGTGAACTGCACGATCGCGGCGGAGTTGTCGGCGAGCAGGGCGGACCAGGTCTTGCCCCCGCGCTGTTTCATGTCGGCCGCGAGGCTGTCCATCGACACGCGGATGTTGCGCAGGACGACCGTGAACGCCTCCGCTGCCGATCCCTTGAACCCCGACGTCTCGGTGTCGATCTCGCCGATCAGCTCCTGCACCAGACGCGAGGTATTGGTGAGGTACTCCTCGGCACGCAGGAACGCCCCGTGGGCCGCATCGAACGTCAACTTGTCGAGCTGGACGATCGGCCAGGCGTAGATCGCGTTCCAGCTGCTGGTCCAGTACGTCTTGTGGTCCTCGCCGGCGCCGTTGAAGAAGTAGTTCGCGACCCCTCTGGTGACCCGGTAGCTGGTGATGACGGGGCCGCCTTTGGACCCGACCGCCGTTCTGTAGCGCCAGAAGCGGGCCACGTTGGGGTCGTCCGGGCGGGCCGCCGGGTTGCCGTCTTCATATTGCACGCCACCGTGCGTCAGCCAGCTCTTCTCCGTCACCTTGTTCCGGTCGATGTTCGTGGCGCCCAGAATCTTCGTGAGGACGACGTCCCAGTTCGTCTCGGCCATCAGCGGTCACCTCCGCGCACGCCGGCCGTCATTGCTTGGCGGGTGGGACGACGGGCGGGGTGGGTGTGGCCGGTGGGGTGAACAGGCCGGTGTCCAGCCACTCGACGATCGACGACGGCTCCTGCGTGTTCAGTGCCTCGACCTCGTCGGTCACTTCCAGCATCCGGTCCAGGTTCGTCCACTGGTTGAGCAGGCTCGTCCGGAGCGAGCTCAGGTGCGTGTGGACGGCCGTGCCGGCGCTGGACACCGCGGATTCCAGGGCCGTTCCCTGGGCGTACCCGTCCGCCCCGGCGGCGACGGTCAAGCTGTTGAGGTACGGCGGGCCGGAACCGTTCAGCACCCTGCCCAGTTCCGTCTCGAAGGTGGAGAGATTGTTGGCGACCTTCTTGATGAAGTCGTCATTGATGACAATCTTTTCGGGCGGTGCCACGGCGGCCTCCTCGTGCTCGCGGTTGGCGGGGCAGCGAGCCGGCCGCGGCCGTTGCCCGGAGACGTCGCCGCGGCCGGCGCTGCCCTTTGCTGCGGATCAGGAACGAGTTCCGGTCAGACCGGACCGGTCAGACCATGCCGTTGAACATGGCCGCGGACCGGTTGTCGGCGAGCTTGTAACTGCCCTGGATCTGGATCAGTTGGGTCCTGGCGGTGTCCAGCGCACCCTGCATCCGCACCATCGCGCCGTCCCACTTCGCCTGCGCGGCGGAGAAGCCGACGATGGACTCGCCGTGGTTCGAGTTCTGGAAGTTCTGCACGGCGGTCCCCAGGGCGTCCAGCGACGACCTCAGCTGGTTCTGGATGATCTGCAGTTCGTCGGCCGTGTCGAGCAGACCGTTCGGGTTGACTGAGTAGTCGGCCATGGTGTCGTCCTCTTTCCTGGACTCAGGTGTTCTCGGCTCAGGTCCACGAGGCCGACACGGCGGCCTGCTGAGCCACGATGTTGACCGACGTCAGAGCGTCGTCCTCGGCAGTGTCGTTCGTCCTCGCGTGCTGGCCCATCGCGGTCTGCAACTCGAGCAGAGCGGCACGGACCTGGTCGAGGTTCTGGGCCCAGACGGCCAGCGCGTTGCGGTACGCACCGGACGCCTGACCGCCCCACTGTGTGTTCAGCGCCGCCTCGCAGCTCTCCATCGCGGTGCGGGCCTGCCGCTGCTGGGCGACGGTCTGTTCGAACTGCTGGATGAGTGCCGTGGTGGCATCGGTCGTCGATACGATCTGGCCTGGCATGGTCATGGTTCCTCCGCTGTCCTTTCCTTGTGGATCGTCATCGCCAGCCGCGGTCGGCCGGGTCGGCCCGGTGACGCGCCGGCCTCACCCCCGCACCCGCGCCGGGTCCAGCACCGGGCCGGTCGGCAGCAGTTCCAGCAGCGCCGCCGGCACCGCCACCGCGGTGGCCGCCGGGAAACCCAGTGACTGCGCCACCGCGGCACCGGCCACCGGATAGCCCACCCCGGCGTCGGTGAGCAGGTGCAGGCTCGGGCCGCTCGCCTGTCCGGCCCGGGCGAGCGTGACCAGGCCTCCGCCGCCGGCGTCGATGCGCACCCGGACGTCACCACGCAGCCCGGCCAGGTCCGGCGCCGGCCGGACCGGACGGGCGGCCGGGTCCGGCGCGGTGGTCAGGATCTCCACGGGCGTGTCCGGTGGGCCGGACGGGGAGGGCAGCCGCACGCACGGCACCTGGCCGTCGGCGACGGCAGCGACCGACGGTGGCCGCGCGGGCAGGGCCGCCAGGACCGCCGGCGCGGCCGTGGTCCTGGCGGTGGCGAGCGTCGTGGGGCTCAGCGGCAGCGCCGCCGGGCTCTGTGCCGGATATGCCGCCGCCGTTGCCGGGTCGCCGAGGACGATCGCCGCTCCGGTCGCGGTCAGCGGGCTGAGCCCGTCGGCGCGCAGCAGGTAGTACCGCTCGGTCGTGCCGGCGTTGCGGACCACGAACACCTGCCCGACCCGCGCGGGCCGGCCGTCCAGGTCCGGTCCCGGCTGGCCGCGGCCCGAAACCTCGATGGAGTCGACGTCCGGACCGGCGGGCACCACGTCGAGCCAGGGCGCGGTGACCGCCACGCCGAGGCCCTCGTACCCGAGCACCTTCACCAGCCACGGCTGGTGCAACCGGAACCGCCGGCCGGACCAGACGAGATAGGTCCCGGTCGGGGTCGTGGCGACGATCGCCCGGTCGGCGGCCAGCGGCGATCCCGGCCGGTCGGCCGTCACGGTCAGCACGTTGCCGGTCCGGCCGGCGCCGGCCCCGTCGGCGGTCTGCTCGGCGCAGAGGGTCCAGGACAGCGTCCGCAGCGGCACCGTCGGCAGCGCGTCCGGTGCGCCGACGATCCCGATCGGCTGGCCGTGCCGGGCCCCGGCGAGGGACCGGCGGGACACGGTCTGGACCTTCGGCGCCGGGCCGAGCAGCAGCCGGGCCGAGGTGTAGTTGAGCACCGGTCGCAGTTCGCCGTCGAGGTAGAGGTACCGCGAGCCGGTCTCCCGCTCGACGATGAGCACCAGGGGCTTGCGCCACGCCGACGAACCGCCGGGCACGAAGTAGCCGTAGACCGCGAACCCGACGACCACGAGGCACCCGATCAGTACTCCCGCGACCGTGCCGACGACGGTGCGCCGGTTGGGGTGCTCCAGCGCGTCGGGGTCGGCGGCCACCAACGCACAGGTCAGCCGCATGTGCAACGCGGACTGCGCCTTGATCTGGTCACTGCGGGACTGCATCATGGCTTACCCGCGCAGTCCCCGCGCGAGCCGGTACAGGTCGAGCACGGCGAACAGCACCGGGACCGCGGCGCACGTCGCCATCCATTGCACGATGTCGCCGGTGCGCCCCCAGTACGGGTTGAGCCGCAGGCCCGGCAGCCGCAGCGCGCCCCCGTACATGACCGCGGCGGCCACCGGCACGCCGACGGCGGCGATTACGAGCCGGGTCATGGGGTCCGCGCCGGCGGCGAGCGCGACGACCACCGCGACCAGCCCCGCCGTCGCCGGCACGAGCGCGGTCATCCGGTGCCAGGCGTTCGCCATCGGGCGGGCACCCAGCAGCTGCGCCAGCGCGACCAGGACCGCCAGGGTGGCCGGGGCCCAACCGGGCTGCCACGCCGCCGCGACCGTGCCGAGCGCGGTGGTGGCCGCGAGCCCCCCGTACAGCGCGAGCATGACCCGGTCGGCCCGGGCCGCACCGCTGAGGATCTCGTCGCTGGGAATCGGATCGAGGTCCTCCTGGATGTGGTCGGGCTCGGTCGGCAGCGGCGGCAACCGCAGGCCGGCCAGCCGGAACGCCGTCATCGGCACGGCGGTCACGGCGAGCGTCGCGACGACGGCGAGCGTCGCGGCCGCCGCGGGGTACCCGATCGGCGTCACGACGGCGAGCAGCGCCCCGGCCGCGACTCCGGTGGCGGCGACCGCGAGACCGGCGGCGGCCGCCCGGACCACGTCAACGACCACCACGGTCAGCACCGCGACGGCAAGCACGGCGGCCGACCCGGCCAGCAGGTTCGGCGCCGCCAGGCGCAGCGCCGGCGAACCGGCCGCGACATCCGGGCTGAGCAGGCCGGCCACCGCGGCGAACCCGGCGGCGCCTGCGGCGAGGACGGCGGCGGCGATCCGGTCGCCGGTGACCCGCACCGCCAGCGCGGACAGCAGCACCAGCACGGCGGCGACACCGGCGACGGCGATCCGCGCGGCCGCCGGACCGGGCAGCGCCAGCAGCACCCACCCGGCCGCCAGGACCAGACCGAGCCCGGCGAGGGCCGCCGCGCGGGTGAACGCCGCCAGCCAGCGGGGTGCCCGGCCACGCACCGTGGTCGCCACGCCGTCGATGAGGTCGTCGAAGTGGATCGGCGGGATCTGGTCGGACCGGGGGCGCAGATGCACGGTGTCCCCGTCGTGCAGCCCGGCCTCGGCGAGGCTCAGGTTCTCGTCGAACGGCGGCTCGCCCAGCCGTTGCAGCACCCAGCCGCCGTGCTCCAGGCCGGAGTCGGCGAGTCCCGACTCCGGCGCCTGGTCCGCCGGTTGCAGCTGGCGGAGCAGCGTGGGGAGCAGATCCGCGATCGGCACGTGGACGGGCACGGCGATGTCGATGCGCCGCTGCGGCCCGTACACCGCCAGCCGGCACATCTCGCTCGTCGTCGCGACCGTCACGCTGCACACGACGACCGCCGCACCGGGTCCGGTTCGGTGGGACGGCCCGGAGTCCCCGGACTGGGGACCTCCGGCACCGGCCGGGGTGTAGGCCGCGGCGGGCCCGCACGGCGTTGTATCCGACGAGTGCACGACCGGCCATCCCAGAAACGAGGCGAGTGCGTGAGTACCCAGCTGTTCCGGCGGCCGCCCCGGCGCAACGGGCCCGAGCTGCCCCACGGCGAGCTGAGCCTGCAGGAACCGCCGGTCATCCCCGAGGTGCAGCGGGGCGGCCTGCGGATGCTGCTGATGCTGCTACCGATGGCGTTGATGTCCGGCGTCATGGTGCTGATGTTCACCCGCTCCTCCAGCGCGACGTCGTGGCTGATGGCGGGGCTGATGACGGTGGCGATGGTGGCCATGATGAGCGGTCAGATGATCGGCGGCTCCGGTGACCGGACCAACCGGATGGCCGGGGACCGCCGGGACTACCTGCGGTACCTGTCCCAGCAGCGCCGCCGCATCCGCCAGCTCGCGGCGAAACAACGCGACGCGCTGGCCTGGCGCCACCCCGACCCCGCGTCGCTGTGGTCGCTGGCGATGACGAGCCGGCGATGGGAACGCCGGCCCGCCCACCCGGACTTCGGGGAGGTCCGCGTCGGCACCGGCGAGCAGCGGCTGGCCGTGCGGATCGCACCGATGCAGACCAAACCGGTCGAGGATCTCGAACCGCTGGCGGCCAAGACGCTGCGCCGGTTCATCAAGGCGTACGCCACGCTCGCCGATCAGCCGGTCGCGTTGTTCGTCCGCGGCTTCACCCAGATCCGGTTCACCGGCGACCTGGACCTGGCCCGCGGCACGGCCCGCGCGCTGCTGGCCCAGCTCGTCACGTTCCACCCGCCGGAGGAACTGCTGGTGGCCGCGTGCGTCGGCGGCGACGCCGCGGCCGGGTGGGACTGGCTGAAGTGGCTGCCGCATTCGCAGAGCACGCAGGCGCAGGACGCGGCCGGCGCGGCCCGGCTCGTCGCGGACTCCATCGACGACGTGCTGACGCTGCTCGGCGAGCACTTCGTCGCGCGCGCCCGGTACGAGTCCGACGCCGTGCCCAGCCACGACGAGCCGTACATCGTGATCCTCTGCGACGGCGGGCGGATCCCGCCGAACCACCGGGCCGTCGCCGCCGGATACCGCAACGCGCTCCTGCTCGATGTGGGCGGCCCGGCCGTGCCGCCGTCCAAGCACGTCCTGCGGATCGACGCCGCCGAGGGTGACCTGACCATCGTCAGGGTCGACCGGGTCGGCCGGGAGGTCCGCACCCCGCTGGCCCACGCCGACCGGCTCGGCACGGTCGCGGCGCTGTCCCTGGCGCGGGTACTGTCCCCGTACCGGCTCAGCGTCTCGACCGAGGTGGCGGCCGACGCGCTCGCCACCGACTTCGACCTGGGGACCCTGCTCAACGTCGACGACCTGGGCCGGCTGGACCTCGGGGCGCTCTGGCACGGCCGCAGCGAAGGCGACCGGTTGCGGGTCCCGATCGGGGTCGGCGCCGACGGACTGCCGATCGACCTGGATCTCAAGGAGCCGGCGCAGGGCGGCTCCGGCCCGCACGGGCTGCTCATCGGCGCCACCGGCTCCGGCAAGAGCGAACTGCTGCGCACGCTGGTGCTCGCCCTGACGATGACCCACTCATCGGAGACGCTGAACATGGTGCTGGTCGACTTCAAGGGCGGCGCCACGTTCCTCGGGCTGGACCGGCTGCCGCACGTCTCGGCCGTGATCACCAACCTGTCCGAGGAGGCCGCGCTGGTCAGCCGGATGCGCGACGCGCTGCACGGCGAGCTGGTCCGCCGCCAGGAGCTGCTGCGCAAGGCCGGCAACTACAGCTCCGCCCTGGACTACGAGCGGGCCAGGGCGCAGGGCGCGGCGCTGGATCCGCTGCCGAGCCTCGTGGTCGTCGTCGACGAGTTCAGCGAGCTGCTGGCGGCACACCACGAGTTCGTCGAGCTGTTCGTCATGATCGGCCGGCTCGGCCGTTCGCTCGGGGTACACCTGCTGCTGGCCAGCCAGCGGCTCGACGACGGCCGGATCGGGCAGCTGGAGTCGCACCTGTCCTACCGCATCGGCCTGCGGACCTTCTCCGCGATCGAGTCCCGTTCCGTGATCGGGGTGCCGGACGCCTACGAGCTGCCCTCGGCACCCGGCAACGGATACCTGCGGCTCGACGTCTCCACGCTGGTGCGGTTCAAGGCGGCGTACGTCTCAGGGCCGTACCGGCCCAGGAGCGCCCGGATCGCGCAGGACGTCGTGCGGCGGCAGGTGGTGCCGTACGTCGCGCAGCACGTGCCGCACCGGGAACCGGTCGTGGCGGCGCAGCCGCAGGAGCCGGTCGCGCAGGATCCCAAGCGCAGCGTCCTGTCGGCGGTCGTCGACCAGCTCGTCGGTGCCGGGCCGCCCGCCCATCAGGTCTGGCTGCCCCCGCTGTCCACCCCGCCGACCCTGGACCTGCTCCTGCCCGGGCTGAGTCCGGACCCTGACCTCGGGCTGCACGCACCCGGCTGGCCCGGCAACGGCGCCTTGGTGACCCCGATCGGTTTTGTCGACCGGCCGTTCGAGCAGCTCCGCGAGCTGTTCACGGTCGACCTCGGCGGGGTCGGCGGCCACCTGGGCATCACCGGAGGCCCGCAGAGCGGCAAGAGCACGCTGCTGCGCACCCTGATCTGCGGGCTGGCGCTCACCCACACCCCACGCGAGGTGCAGTTCTACTGCCTGGACTTCGGTGGTGGCACGCTGGCGGCGCTGGCGAACCTGCCGCACGTCGGCAGCGTCACCGGCCGCCTGGACACCGACCGGGTCGGCCGGACCGTGACGGAGGTGGTCAACCTGATCGCCGCCCGGGAGCGCCGCTTCGCCGAGCTCGGCATCGACAGCATCGCCGTGTACCGCCGGATGCGGGCCGACGGGTCGGTCACCGACGACCCGTACGGCGACGTCTTCCTCGTCGTGGACGGCTGGTTCACGCTGCGCCAGGACTTCGACAAGGCCGAGGCCGCGATCCGGGAGATCGCCGCGCGGGGGTTGAACTTCGGCGTCCACCTCCTGCTCACCGCCGCCCGCTGGTCCGAGGTGTACCACGGGATGCGCGACCAGATCGGCACCCGGCTGGAGCTGCGGCTCGGCGACCCGGTCGACTCGGCGATCGACATGCGCACGGCCGCGACGGTGCCGTCCGTCCCCGGACGCGGGATCACCGGCGACAAGCTGCACTTCCTCGGCGCGGTACCGCGCATCGACGGCGACAGCGGCTCCGCGGACGTCACCGACGGCGTACGGGCGCTCGTCGAGCTGGTGAACGAGTGCTGGCCCGGCCCGACCGCGCCCCGGGTGCGGACCCTGCCGTCGGTCGTGCCGCTCGCGCAGCTCCCGCCGCCGGAGGGCGACCTCCGCGTGGCGATCGGGCTCGACGAGGACGGCCTGCGACCGGTGTGGCACGACTTCGCCGAGGTGCCGCACCTGACGATCCTGGGCGACAACGAGACCGGCAAGACGAACCTGCTGCGCCTGCTGGCGCAGGCGATCACCGTGCGGTACACCCCGGAGCAGGCGCGGATCCTGGTGGTGAACTACCGTCGGGAGCTCTTCGACGACATCCCGGCCGGGTACCGGCTCGGCTACTCGGTCTCCCACGACGCCACCCGGGAGACCGTCGCCGACGCCGTGCTCGGGCTCAAGCCGCGGATACCCGGCGCGGACATCACCGCGGACCGGCTGCGCCGCCGCGACTGGTGGCACGGCCCGGTCCTGTTCATCCTGGTCGACGACTACGACCTGCTGTCCGGGCACGACAGCCCGCTGCAGCCGTTCGTGCCGCTGCTGCAGCACGGCACGGACATCGGGATGCACCTGGTGCTGACCCGGGGCGCGGCCGGCGCGATGCGGATGTCGATGGACCCGTTGCTGCGCCGGCTGCAGGAGACGAACAGCCCCGACGTCGCCCTGTCCTGCCCGCCGTCGGAGGGTCCGCTCATCGGCGGGGCGAAGCCGCGGATCCTGCCGCCGGGGCGGGCGTTGCTCTGCACCCGCCGCAGCAGCCGGCTGATCCACACCGCGTTGTGCCCGGCGGTCGCGCCGGTCACCACGACGACGGGGTGAGCCCGCCGCCGGTCAACCGGGCAGGCGCCGCCGGATCCGCGTGACGGTGACCGCGACGACGGTGACGGTGACGGCGATCAGCAGCAGCGCCGTCACCGTCAGCGCCCGCCCGGGCGCCGCCGGCCGCGCCGGTACCCCCGGCAGCGCGACCGACCCTGCGGGCGGTACGCCGGGCGCCGCCCCGACCTCGACCGCCGCGACCGCGTCGTACCCGTCGACCAGCCCGGCGCCGGTGCCGGCGGCGGTCAGCGGAGCCGCGGTCGCGGTCAGCCGCCGCGCCACCTCCGCCGCGGGCAGCGCGGGATGGTACGAGCGCACCAGTGCGGCCGCACCGGCGACATACGCGGCGGCCACGCCGTTGCCGCTGCCGGTGTAGTGCCCGGTGCCGGAGGGCCCGACGCTGACCGCGTCGTCGCCGGGCGCCACCAGGTCGGCCGGCGCGGAGCGCTCCACCAGGCCGCCGCCGGGCGAGACCCCGGCGACGGCGAGCACCGGCGCGTACCTCGCCGGGTAGCCGGCGTCCACCGGAGGTGCGGCCGTACCGCTGCCGGCGGCCACCGCGGCGACCACGACCACGTCCCTGGATACGGCGAGGTCCACCGCGTCGCGCAGGGCCACGCTCGACGCGGGGACCGAGGTGGCGATCAGGACGACCCGCGCTCCGCCGGTGACGGCGGCTCGCAGGCCGGCGGCGATCGTGTCGGCGGTGAGCTTGCCCCGCGCGTCGGTGACCCGGACCGGCAGGATCGTCGCGGCCGGCGCCACACCGGCGAAGTCCGTGCCGGCGACCGGCCGGCCGGCCACGAGCCCGGCGAGGAATGACCCTCGCCCCAGGCAGTCGCTGTCGCCGCGGCCGGGGCCGACCACGTCGACGCCGGCCAGGACGGCACCGGCGAGCGCGGGCGCCGCCGGGCTCACCCCCGTGTCCAGCACCGCGACCGTCACGCCGTCCCCGGCGGTGAGCGGCCAGACGGTCGGTGCCGCCATCCTCGCCTGCGCCCAGCCCTGGCCCCGCTGCACCGTTGAGGACGCCGGCACGCAGCCGCCGGCCGGATTCGGCAGGGCCGGCAGCTCCCCCGGTACCGGCTCCGCCTGCCCCGCGGCCGCGGGCAGCGGCACCGCGAGCAGTCCGGTCACGACCGCCGCTGCCATCGACCAGCCTCGCCGTCGCATCCGGCCTCCTGTCAGATCAGTCCGAGGCGCAACGCCACGCGGGTCAGCTCGGCCTTGTTCGTCACGTTGAGCTTCGAGCGCAGCCGCTTCAGGTAGGTGTTCACCGTCGCCTCGGCGACCCGCATCCGCTCGGCGACCTCACGGTGGGTGCAGCCGGCGGCGACCCACCGCAGGGTCTCCAGCTCACGCTGGGTCAGCGTCTCAGCCGCCTCGAGGTTCAGCGCGGAGCGCAGCGTGCCGGTGCAGCCGGGCGCGACGTACACGGCACCCGCGGCGGCGGCCTCGAGACCGACCGGCAGTTCGCTGGCCACCTCGCCGGCGGGCACGACCACGAGCGCGCCGGCCCCCAGCAGCCCGGCGACGTCGGCGCCCGGTCCGACGACCGCCACGACCGCCGCGGCGCCGGTGGCCACCGCCGCCGTCACCTCGGCCACGCCCGCCCGGTCTGTGCCGAGGCTGGACGCCACGACCACGACCCGGCCGCCCGCCGTCGCGGCGTCCAGCTCCGGCACGGTACGGGCGGCGACACCCTGCTCCCGCAGGACCCCCAGGACCCGCAGGATCAGCTCCGCGGCCGGATCGGCGGCGGCCAGCACGACCTCGGACGGCCCGCCGGGTGTCGTGCCCCGCGGCATCCCCTGGACGCTCAACCGACCGGCCGCAGCCGGGACGGGTGCTCCGGGCGGCTGAGGTACCCCAGTTCCACGGCCCTTCGGGTGAGCTGTGCCTTGTTGCGCGCGTTGAGCTTCAGCCGGAGGCGCTTGGCGTACGTGTTGACCGTTCCCGGCGACACCCGCATCCGGCGGGCGGCCTGCGCGTGGGTGTAGCCGTCAGCGATCCACCGCAGCGTCTCTGCCTCGCGGGGCGCCAGCGCGGGCACCGCGGCCGGTACCGTGCTGCTGGTGGTCGCCTCGGTGATCCGCCCGCGGACCGCGCCGGCCACGCCGGTGCCGATGTAGACCCCGCCCGCCGCGACCGCCCGGACGGCACGGCGCAGATCCACCCCGCCGCTGCCGGTGCTCACGAGGCCGCTCGCGCCGGCCTGGATCGCGGCGACCGGGCACGGCAGGGCGTCGAAGGCGCAGACCAGCAGGACGGCGACGTGCTCGCGGAGCCGGCGGGTGGCCTGGAACGCCCGGCCACCCGGCATCCGGTCGAAGAGCACCACCACGTCCGGCGCGGGCCCGGTCAGCGGCGCACCGGCCATCACCTCGTCGAGGGGCAGGGAGAGCCGCACGAGCCGCAGCGAGGTGTCCCACGACAGCAGATGGACCAGACCCGCCAACGCGAGCGGATCCTCCGCCACGATCGCCACCTCGAGCCCGGACTTCGTCATCATCGTCACCTCGTCACGCAACAGGGGATCGGCACCGCCGCCACAGTCCACGCGACGCGCGCTGCGCACACCAGGCGGACTCAGCGGCAACATTGGGCGGCGACACCGGCCGGTGCGGGTACCTCGTTTTGTCCCCCGCCGCACGGCGCAAGGCGGGTCGCGATCCCTTGGCGGCGGCGCAACGAGTGCATCACGATGGGCACGGTCAGCGTCCGGCCGCAGTGCCGAGGCGAAATGCCGGAGCGAAGTGAGGACCAACGATGGCCCCGAACGACCCCGACGCGCCGCCGTCACAGGTCGAGTGGCATCGGCTGCTGCTGGATCTCGCCGGCCGCATGCCGGACGACCTGATCAGCGAGGCGAGGACCTGGGTCGCGCAGGGGCAGCTCGCCGAGGCCGCGCAGGGCATCGCGTACGCCGCGGCGTCGGGTGGTGTACCGGTGACCGACGCGCACGCTGCGTTGCTCGCCCGGACGCTCCACGTGGCCGGCGAGGACTCCGACGCGCTGGCGCACCTCGAGCGGGCCGGCGCCGAGCACGTGCCGCCGTTCGAGATGGCCCCGGCCAACCCGGCGGTGCTGCACGAGCACGGCGACGCGATCCCGGCCAGCCTCGACCTGACCGGCGGGTACGAGGGGGTGGCCGGCCCGGACGACATCGACCGCGCCGCCGTCGCTGCCGCCGGCCGGGAGCCGGACATCATCGGCGTCTGGCGGGCCTGGCGGTTCCCGGCTGGGCGGAGCAGGTGGCCCGAGCCGAAACGCATCTACCTGGTAACCGTGCGGCCCGAGCTGGCGGACGCGGTCGACGAGCAGACCGGGGCCGCGCCGGTGGCGGCGCTCACCGACCGGCTCCAGTCGGCGCTCGTCACCGCCGGTGAGACCAGCCCGCAGGTGGAGGTCAGCGGCGAGGGCGACGACCTTCCCGTGTACCAGCGGCTGGCCCGGGGGTACGCCGCGCTGCTCTGGGCGTCGTCCGACCGGCCCGAGATCCGGCTCGCCCGGGTCTTCGACCGGGTGGATCCGCTGACCGGGCCCCGGTTCGAGCCCGACCGTCCGAGGATCACCGACCAGACCGAACGCGAACAGGTCGAGGCGTATCTGCTCGGCGGCACGGTCCTGCTGTACACCACGGCGCTGATGGACGACGTCGTGGACCCTGACCGTACCGGCCGGGTGCCGATGAGCTTCCGCACCGACGGCACCTGGATCTGGACCGACACGGTGCACTACTACCTGGCTGCGCACCGGTTCGCGCCGGACCCGGACCTGCTCGCGCACATCCGTGACCAGGGGTACCAGGTCCCTGTGCCGGACTCCGTCGCGCTGCACCGGGCGATGGCGGTGCTGCAGGCGCCGCAGCAGGAGCCGGTCTGGGCCGTCGGCGGGGCCGCAGCGCCGAGCGGGGCATGAGCTGGCGGGCGGCGTCCCGGCTGGACCGGGCCGGCCGGCGAGGCGTTGACCAGCGAGGCGTTGACCGGCGATGAGCGCGCTGGCCGGCGACGTTCTCCAGCTCGGCCCGCAGCCCGTCGCCCAGATCGGCGCGCAGCTCGCCGCCGGGCCCGCCGGCGCGGTGATCGAGACGGCTGGGCTGGCGTTGCTGATCCGCGAGGCCGCCGAACCGGCCGGGCCGCTGCGCGCGCTCGCGTTCACGCTGCCCGCCGAGCCTGACCTGACGTCGGTGCTGATCTCGGCGCCGGTCGCCGGTCGTGCGGATCTGGCCGGCCTGCTCGACCGGCTCGTGCGGCAGTACCTCAGCGACTATCCCGGCGGTCTGCGGCTGGTCCCGGCCGGGCACGCATGGACCGGCGGCGGCCCGCCACACGCCGACGAGCTGACACGGCGTCTCGGCCGCCGGGTCGTCGCCACGAGCCCGGCACCGGACCCTGCGCCGGACCCTGACCCGGACCCGGCACCGGGTCCGGCACCGGCCGGTGCGGCATGCGGCACGGTGACTGTGGCAGCCCCGGCAGGGGTTCCGGTGCGGTACCAGCTGCCTGCCGTCGACCCGGGCGGGCCGGACCGCCTGCTCGTCGTCGCGGTGGGTGCCGCCGGCACCGTCTCGGTGCACGGTGACCGCACCGACTGGCGTCCCGTCCGCCCGCCGGCCCGACGGCGCACCGTCACGCACGCCCCGGCCGAACCGGCCCGCCGGCCCACCCCACCGGGGACGGCGACGCGGGCGGGTCGTTCGCTGGCCGGCCCCGGCGGCGCCGCGCTCACCACCGGCTGGCCACCGGTCCTGGCCGGGTACGTGCTGGAGGTTTCCACGGACCGGTCCGGCATCCGGATCGACGGCCGCCTCGGCAATCCGATCTCGCTGGCCGCCGCCGTCCGCGCCTGCCCGGGCTGGCGGCACCGGCCGGTGGTGGTCGTCCATCCCGGTGACGGGCCGGAGGGACCCGCCGGTGACCTGCTCTACGGCGCGCTCGCCGACCGGCTCGGCGTGCCGGTCACCGCGGCGGCGCCCGGCACCGCGGTCACCTGGCTCGGTGTCCTGGTCACCGGCAAGGGGTCGCGCCGCTATCTGCCCCGCCGGGGCGCGACCGGAGGCCGCACGGTCCGTACGGCCGGCCCGCTGATGCCTGCCCGTGCCGTCCCGCTGATGCAGGTACGCACCGTCCCGCCCGCGCCCGGCGCGGCCCCGTCCGTCACACCATCTGCCCGCGCACACAGCCCGGCCGCAGCACCCACCCCCGCGCACAGCCCGGTTGCGCCACCCGCCCTCGCACACAGCCCGGCTGCGCCGTCCGCTCCGGCGCCCGCGCCGATCGGGCTCGACCCTGGACGCGTCGAGCTGCTCCGGGCGGGCCGGTGGCCGGTGGCCGCGCCGTACCTCGTCCCCATCGGGCCGTTCGGGTCCGCGACCATCGGCGCGACGAGCGGCGACCTGCTGCCCTCCGGTGCGTTGCCCCCGGCGGGCGGCGCGGCGCCGGCGCAACCGGCAGGCCCGGCGCCGCCGGCCGCGGTCGCCCGGCCGGTCACGGCGATCCCGCTGATCGACCTCACCGCCGGGACCGCGCCGGCGGACCGCAGCGCACTGCGCGAGCTGCTGGGCGGGCAGTACGACGTGCACGCCCGGATCGTGACCCGCATCCTGGCCGAGCAGCCGGGCCTGCGGATGGCCGGGAAGCATCAGCAGCAGGACATGGCCGCCGCGCTGGTGGCGCTGCGGGCCTACTGCTGCGGCGGCCGGGACCGGATCAACGGCGCGCTGCGGCGACCCGCCGGCCCGGCGGTCACCGACGAGGTCCGCGTGCTGTCGTGGTGGGCGACGCTCGGGCTGCGCGGCCTGCCGACGATCCTCGGGCCGGTGTTCCGGCTCGGACGGGCCGACCCGGACACGCTGGCGGTGTACCGCGCCGGGATGGAGCTCATCGAGCCCGCCTTCGTCGACGCCGACCTGGTGCGCCGCGTCGCGGCGCGCGGTCCCGCCGTCGAGTACGTCATCTGGGCCGGCAACGCCCGGCGCCTCGACCCGCTGCGGCTGCCGGCGACCGGCGGGCACCTCCCGCACCTCGCGACCTTCGCGCCAGCCACCCGGTTCCGCGTCCTCGCCGTCGAGGAAGCCGTCCCGGCATCGGGCCCGGCACCCAGCCCGGCACCCGGCGGTGAGGCCGGCAGGGCACCCGGCGGGGAGGCCCGTGGGGAGGCCGGCGGGGCACCGGCCAGGGTGTACCTGCGGGAGGTCGTGCGGCGCGGCGGCCGGGTCGCCGAGGCCGGCGAGGACGTCCGGGCCACCGACGAGCGAGGACTGGACCGGCTCCGCCGCGCCCTGCTCACCGCCGAAACCGCCGACACCGACGAGATCGCCGACGCCGGCACCGCCGCAAACGCCGCCGCGGACACCGCGGACACCGGCCCGGCGACCTGGCCGATCGGGGTCGACGGCGGCCGGCTCTTCACCACCGACGCCGGCGCTGCCGCCGCCGCTGCTGATTGGGGACAGTAACCGTGGGATTCGGCGTGTTGACCGTGGCCAAGGACGATCCCGGATGCCTTCCGTCGATCGCGCACGCGATCGCTCAAGCCGGGCCGGGCACGACGATCGCGATCCAGCCGGGGACGTACCGGGAGCCGCTCGTCCTCGCGGCCGACGTCACGCTGATCCCCGAGGAGGGGCCGGGCACGGTCACGATCGTCGCCACGGACGGTGTGGGGGTGTTCGTGCGCGCCGGGACCTGCGTCCTGCGCGACATCGTCCTGCGGGGCGGCACGGGAAGCTTCCCGGTCGTGCAGGTCGCCGCCGGCACGCTGACGCTGCACGACTGCACGGTCGAAGCGGCGGCCGTGGTCGCCGCGCACGTGCGCGGTGGCCGGCTGGAGATGCGCAACGGCACCGTCAGCAACTCCGCCGGCGCGGGCCTGCTGGCGGAAGGGGCAGCCGCCGGCACGCTGACCGGCGTCATGTTCACCGCGATCGCCGGCAACGCCGTGGTCATCTCCGGCGACGCCGACCCGCATCTGGTCGGCTGCACCATCGGCGACACGGCCGGCGCCGGTGTGGTCAGCACCCGGGGCGGACTGGGCCTCCTCGACGGCTGCACCGTCGCGGGCACCGCCGGCCCCGGCATCGTCGTCGAGCAGGGCGGCCGGCTCGAGGCACGGCACAGCACCGTCCACGGGCCGACCGCCACCGGTATCCAGGTCACCGATGCCGCCGCGGTGATCGCCGACTGTCAGGTCCGCGGCGTCGACACGTTCGGTGTGGTGTTCGCCGGCACCGCGCAGGGCACCGTCGAGCGGCTCGCGGTGCACGGCGCCCGGCGCGCCCTGGTGGTCGCCGGCGCGGCCCGGCCGGAGCTGAGCGACGTCGACCTCGACGGCGCCGCCGAGTGCGGGCTGCTCGTCCTCGACGACGCCGCACCGGTGCTCGCCGGCTCCCGGCTCACCGGCTGCCACGTCGGTGTCCATGTGGGCGGCGGGCGGGCGACGTTGCGCGACAGCGCGGTGACCGGCTCGGCCGCAGCGGCGGTCAGCGTCGCCGGCGGGGGGCACGTGGAGATCCTGCACAGCACGATCCGCGGCAACGGCGGCCCCGGCGTCCGGCTCGACGCCGGCTCGACCGGCACGATCGCCGACTCCGTGGTGTCGCAGAACCAGGCCGACGGGGTGCAGGTGCTGACCACCGGACCGGTGGTGGTGAGCCGTACGCAGCTGCTCGGCAACCACGGCGAGGCGATCCGGGTCGGCGTGGCCACGGACGCGCTGGACGTCACGGACGCCACCGGGCCCGGCCTGCCCGGCGCCACCCGCCCCGGCGCCGGCCCCCGCACGCCGGCGGACCCCGGGCCGGCCGTGCGGCCCGCACCGCGGCCGGCGGCGGCCGTCGCGCCGGCCGCGGCGGGCGCGGTGCCACCGGAGGACCTCGACCCGACCGAGCCGCTGCTGGCCGAGCTCGCCGCGCTCGTCGGTCTCGCGGGCGTCAAGCGGGAGGTCGCCACCCTCATCCGGCTGCACCGGGTGGCGCAGCGCCGCGCCGCCGCCGGGCTGCTGGCCCCGCCGATGTCCCGGCACCTGATCTTCGCCGGGCCACCCGGCACCGGCAAGACCACCGTGGCCCGCCTCTACGGCCAGCTGCTCGCCGCGCTCGGGGTCCTCCGCACGGGGCAGCTCGTCGAGGTGGCCCGCGCCGACCTCGTCGCCGAGCACGTCGGCGGGACCGCGGTGAAGACCACGGAACGCTTCACCGCAGCGCTCGGCGGCGTGTTCTTCGTCGACGAGGCGTACAGCCTCACCACCGGCGAGGGCAACGACTTCGGCCGGGAGGCCGTCGACACGCTGGTCAAGCTCATGGAGGACCACCGCGACGACGTCGTGGTCATCGTCGCCGGGTACTCCGCGCAGATGCGCGCGTTCCTCGCCGCCAACCCGGGCCTGACATCGCGGTTCTCCAAGACGATCGAGTTCGACAGCTACTCGACCGCGGAGCTGGCCACCATCGTCGAACGGCTGTGCCGCACCCACCACTACAGCCTGGAGTACGAGACCAGCACCGCGCTCACGAAGTACTTCGACCGCCTTCCGCGCGGGGAGTCGTTCGGCAACGCCCGGGTCGCCCGGCAGGTGTTCGAGGAGATGATCGGCCGTCAGGCGTTCCGGCTCGCGGACCTGCCCGAACCCACCGACCGCCAGCTGGCGCAGCTGGTCCCCGAGGACGTCGAGGCCGGCGCGGGTCACCGGGAGGGGGCCGGCTCCCGCGACGACGAGCTCGACACGCTGCTCGCCAAGCTCACCGCCATGGTCGGGCTCGCCGCGGTGAAGCAGGAGGTCAGCGAGCTCATCGACCTGCTCGCGTCGGTGCGGGCCCGGCTCGCGGCAGGACTGCCCGCGCCGTCCGTCGGCCGCCACCTGATCTTCGCGGGCCCGCCCGGCACCGGCAAGACGACCGTCGCCCGCCTGTACGGCCAACTGCTCGCCGCACTCGGTGCGCTGCCGGCCGGGCAGCTGGTCGAGGTGGCCCGGGCGGACCTCGTCGGGGAGTACATCGGGCACACCGCCCAGCGCACCCGGGAGGTCTTCGAACGGGCCCGGGGCGGGGTGCTCTTCATCGACGAGGCGTACACGCTGGCTCCGCCGGACGCCCGCAACGACTTCGGGCGGGAAGCCGTCGACACGCTCGTCAAGCTCATGGAGGACCACCGCGACGAGGTCGTCGTGATCGCCGCGGGCTACACCGACGACATGGAGCACTTCCTGGCCGCCAACGCCGGGCTCGCGTCGCGCTTCACCCGGCGGATCAACTTCGCCCACTACAGCCCGGACGAGCTGGTGGCGATCTTCGAGCACCTTGCCCGGTCGAACGGCTACGAATGCTCCGGTGACGTGCTGGCGGCGCTGCGGCGGCACTTCGAGGGCGTGCCGCGGGACCGTTCGTTCGGCAACGGTCGCTACGCCCGGCAGGTGCTGGACGAGGCGATCACCCGCCAGGCCGGGCGCCTGCGGTCGCTCGGAGGCGCCGCGACCGTCGACGACCTGCGGACGCTGATCCCGGCGGACGTACGGCCGTAGCCGCCTGTGCTCAGGACGGCCGGCAGGACACCCGCACCTGGGCCGCGCCGAGCCGCTCGCCGTTGGGGTTGAGCCCCCGGTTGCCCAGGTGGATCGAGATGGCGCCGTTGCGCACCGCGAACGTGCCCGCGCTGACCCAACGCCCCCGGTTCGCGGTCTGGTCGATGGAGAACTCGGCGTGCACCGTGCTGCTGGTGCGCCCGCCGAGGACCTTGTAGTGCGCCGGCCGGCCGGCCACGTCCTTGGGGTCCGCGCTGGACGGGATGTAGACCGCCACGGCACAGGAGCCGGTCAGCACCGGGCTGGTCTCGAACCACCACACCACGTACGGGCCCGTGTCCGTGGACGGGCTGCCGGACATCGGCATCGACACGGACGCGCCGCACCCGCCGGCCCCGCCGGCCTTCTCCGACCAGGTGCCGTCCATGCCACTGGTGTACCAGTTCTGCCGGAGGTCGTTGGCGCAGCCGGCCCCGGAGGTCAGCACGACGGCGGACGCGGGCGACGCCGGGCCCGTGGTGCCGTTCGGCTGCGCCGCCGCGCCCGCCGGTGACGCGGGTGTGCGGGCACCGTTCGAGGCCGGCGCCGCCGCGGATCCGGCCACCGTGCCGGACGGCCCACCCGCCGGACGGGTCGCGCCTGATTCCTCCGGCCCCGGCTGGGCCATGGCGAGCGACGGCGCCGGCGATGACCGCCCGCCCCCGGGACCGGTCGCGAAGCTGTAGATCAGCGGGCCGATGAGCAGCCCGGCGCCCGCCGCCGCGGCGGCGGCGCGCAGTCCACGCCGGCGGCGGTCCGCCGGCCGGCCCGGGACGTCCGGCGGCGGGCCGGCCTCGCCGGAGACCCCGCCGGAGTCCCCGGCGCCCGGCGCGATCACCGCCGCCGGTCGCGCACCGCCGGTCGCTGGATCAGGCTCGGCGGTGCCGGCCATACCGGGCAGGACGATCGCACGCATCGGGGTCAGCTCCCCGGGGTCATCGACACTCACCTACGGAGTCCCTTTCCCGTCTGCCGTCGCCCGGCCTTGGCGGTACGGCATGAGCCGCGTCAGCCACAGGACCTGCACCTGATTGTCGACGGTCACCACGGAGAACTGTGTCGTGTGACGGACGCGGGCCGAGATCCCCAGATGCCGGGCCCCGTTCACGGCGACCTCGGCCAGCGGACCGGCCGGCAGCGGCAGGCAGAGCCCGCGCGCGGACCGTACCGGCGCGCCCGCGGCGAGCAGGCCGCGCCACAGCTGCGTCGCCCGCTCCACAATCAGCTCCTGGCCCCCGGCCGGGCGTTCGTCGTTGACCAGCCCGACCCCCGCCCGCCACGCCTCGCGCAGCCCGGCCAGCATCCGGCTGCGCTGGGCGGCAGTGGTGAGGACCCGGTAGTGCACCAGCCGCCGGCGTACGCCGTGCCCGCCGGCCTCCACCCACACCGCGCCGGCCGCCGCCGCGGCCAGCAGGTCCCGCAGCAGCCCGGCCGGTGCGGGCTGGTTGAACTCGGCGATGAGCACGCCGCCGCGGCGGGCCGGCTCCTCACCCGCCACGTCGAGCACACCGGCCGGCAGCCGCTCCCGGGCCGTCCTGCGGTAGGAGTTCGCGCAGACGTACATCGCCGCGGCTTCGAACGTCACCGGTGCGCCGGTCCGCGCCAATCAGCTCATCCCCGCTTCCCGCTGCTCGCATCCGACCCATCGCAGACTCGCGGCCGATCGGGCCACCGGACCACGTGCCGTGCCCGAATGTGATGAACATTTGACGTAGACGGTCATCGTTTGCCCGACGTGAGCCGGGACAGCAGCTCCGGCGACACGGTCCGCATGCGGGTCCGGGCCTGTTCGGGAAGCCGGGCCAGCAGCTCGGCGAGGGCCGTGCGGACGCCGTCGGACGGCTGCCCGGGGGCTCCCGCCACCACGGTGAGCCAGCGCGGATCCCACGGGATCTGGGCCAGCTGCCCGGCGCCGGCGGGGGCGTCGCCGGGCCGCACCCACAGCCCGAAGTGGGTCAGCTCGACCACCCACGGCCCCCGCAGCGACCAGACCCGGTCGGTGACGACCGGCAGGTCCGCCAGCGCTCCGGCCGGATCGACCGGCACCGGTGGGCCGTCGGGGTCACAGCGCAGCTGCCGGCTGAGCGGCCACCACAGCGGCGCGCCGTCCTCGTCGGTCGCCAGGGTGCGGCGCACCCCGTCGGAGCCGATCATCGGTACACCGTTGGCCAGGTGGACCGGCCGGCCCCAGCGGCGGGCGAGCGCGCCGGCCACCGCGGCCGCGATCCGGGTGCCCGAACCGTAGGGCGCCACGAGCAGCCGGCCCTGCACGGCCGGCGGCAGGCCGGCCACGGCCTCGACCACCACACCCGGGTCCAGGCGGGCGGTGCCCGCGGCGCCGACGATGAGCGTGCACAGGTCGGGGTCGGCCGGCACGCAATAGGCGAGATCGTCCAGGGGCGGTGCCGTGCCCTCCTCCGCCGGCCGCACCCACAGGCCGGCCGGGACCTCGAGCACCGTCACGCCGGTCACCCGCTCGCGGGCCACTTCCGTGACCGCCGGCGCCCACGACGGCGCCGGAAACCGCGCCCCGGCGGGCTCCACCGAGCCGTCCGCGCCGAACCGCAGCCATTGCCCGGCCGCCGCCGTTGCCGCCGCGGTCGTTGCCGCCGTGGGAGTTGCCGCTGTCGTTGCCGGCGGCACCACGAAGGCCGATCCGCCCGGCGTCAGCAGCACGCGGCTGTCCGGCGCGATCACGTCGACCCCCAGCCGCTCGGCCAGCCGCTGCGCGGGCGGGGGCCCGTCACCCTCCGGCGCCCCCGCGTTGGAGATCGCGAGCCGGACCGTGGCACCCGGCGGCACCGCCGAAGCGACCGCGTCGGTCAGCCAGCGCCGGTCACGGACGCTGGTCAGCAGGCTGACCACGGTGACCGCGGCCGGCTCGACCGGCAGGTCGATCGCGATGGCCGCGACCGTGCCCTGCGGGTCGGGGCCGATCAGCAGCACCCCGTCGCTGAGCCACTCCGACATCGGCGGACGCCCCACCGGCCGGTGCGCGGCCGGGCCGGCGTCCGTGCCCGCGACCGGATCCGCCGTCGATCCCGTCGGTGCCGCCGCGCCCCGCCGACGCCCCAGCCACCGTGCCATACCGGCCTCACCAGCGCTCATTCCACCGTGGACGGCCAGCTCGGCGATGCGCCGGCCGTGTACCCGGACCAGGATACGGGCCGATCAACACACCCGGCTGCGGGCATCACCGCCGGTGCGCGGCGGCGGCCCGCGTCAGCGGTGGCGGGCGTCCGCCGGCAGGCGGATGTGCGCGCGCAGCCCGCGCGGCCGGGCCGGCATCAGCGTCAACGTGCCACCGGAGGCGGTGATCAGGGTCTCGGCGATGGTCACGCCGAGCCCGGAGCCGAGCTGGTTCTGATCGGCGGCTCGGCGCCAGAACGCCTGCCTGGCGCTGGACAGCTCCTCGCCGACCAGCCCCGGCCCGTTGTCGATCACGTCGAGCTGCGCCCAGCCGTCCGGCAGGCGGAACGCGGCGACCACGATCTTCGTCCCGGGTCCCGCATACTTCACCGCGTTGTCGATCAACGCGTCCAGGCACTGGCTGACGGCGGCCTCCGCGGCCCACGCGACGACCCCGTCGGCGCCGCCGCGCGCGATCTGCACGCCGGCCAGCGCGGCGGCCGGCTCCCACATCTCCACCCGGGTGGCGACCAGCGCCGACAGGTCGAGCTCGACCGCGTGCGCGGCGGTCGCCTCGGCCCGGGCATAGGCCAGCAGCGAATCGCAGATGCGGGTCATCCGGTCGATCTCATCGACCAGGAAGTCGTGCTCCTCCTGCTGTTCGTCGCCGGTGCCGGGCCGCGGCCTGAGGTTGTCGACGCCCAGCCGCAGCGTCGCCAGCGGGGTCCGCAGCTGGTGGCTGGCGTAGGACACGAACGCCCGCTGCCGGTCCAGCAGCACCGTCATCCGGCTGCCGAGCTCGTTGAATGCCTCGGCGAGCCGCTGCAGCTCGGCCGGGCCGGACGGACGCACCGACCGCTGCGACGTGCCGTCGCGCCAGGCGCGCGCCTCGGCGGCGAGCGTCTCGACCGGGGTCCCCAGCCAGCCGGCCAGCCGGCGCGCCGCCAGCACCGCGCCGGCCACCAGCAGCACCACGAACCAGGCCAGCGAGATCCACCAGGCCGGCGGTGTCCCGCCCGGCCGGGAGAGCAGCAGCAACACCAGCGGCGTGCCCAGTCCCACCGCGGCGAGCCCGACCAGGGCCAGTTGGACCGCGAGTATCCGCCGCAGCATCTATCGGGCCCCCGCGTCCGGCTCGTCGACGCCGGACGCCCCCGCGTCACCGGCGCCGGACCGCCCCGCGTCACCGGTACCGGACGCCGGCACGAGCCGGTAACCGACCCCCCGGACCGCCTCGACGTGCGCGGCGCCCTCGAGCTTCGCCCGCAACCGGGCGATGTGCACGTCGAGCGTACGGGCCGTCCCGGGCCAGGGCGTGTTCCACACCTCGATCATCAGCCGGTCGCGGCGCAGCACCGTGCCCGGCTCGCCGGACAGCAGCGCCAGCAGCTGGAACTCCTTGCGGTTCAACGGCAGCCGGTCACCGCCGGCGAACGCCTCGTGGCGGTCCAGGTCGACGCGCAGCGTGCCGATCTCGCGCACGCCGGCCGGGCGCGGCCGGGCCCGGCGCAGCACCGCCTCGATGCGCGCCTGCAGCTCCCCGAAGCCGAACGGCTTGACCAGATAGTCATCGGCCCCCGCCCGCAGCCCGGCGATACGCTCACCCTCGTCGGAACGGGCACTCAACACGATGATCACCACCTCGCTGCGCGCCCGCAGCTGGCGGCAGACGTGCAGGCCGTCCCAGTCCGGCAGGTTCAGGTCCAGCAGCACCACGTCGGCCGGCGCGGCGGCCAGCGCCTGCGTGGCCGTGCCGACATGGGTCAGCTCATATCCGGCCCGGTGCAGCGCCGTGCCCAGCACCCGCGCGAAGCGCAGGTCGTCCTCGACGAGCAAAACCTTCAACCGACCGCCCCGCACGTGTCCTGCGCACCGGTGCGCACAGCGCAGTCATCGTAGCGGCCGGCCGCCAGGCGGCCGGCCCGCGAGTTCGGGCGCAGGCGCGGTTCCCCGCAGCACGGCTGGTGCCGCGGGGAACCGCCCGGTCCGGCCGGCTGGGGTCAGGCTCTGGCCCAGCGCTGGTTCGTGCCGCCGGTGCAGTCCCACAGCTGCAGCTGCGAGCCGTTGGCGGTGCCGCGATTGACGACGTCGACGCACTTGTTGGCGCCGGCGTTGACCAGGTCGCCGGCGGCGGTGAGGGTGAAGCGCTGGGCGTTGGTGCCGGGCCACGTTGTCGATGAACAGCGGCACCCCGGTGACCGCCCGCAGCATCTCGTCCAGCCGCACGCCGGACCACCCCAGCGTCGGCGCGTGCACCGCGGTGCCGTCCCCGGCCGGCCGGACCGCGCCCGGCACCCCGATCCCGACGCCGAGCAGCCGCTCCGGGTCGACCCCGGCCTCCGCGGTCACCGCCGCGATGCCCGCCTGTACCTTGTGCACGGCCGACTCAGGCCGCAGGTGCCGCTCCGTGACGGCGACGGTTGTGGCGGCCTTGCGGCGCAGCTTCCAGTCGAACGGCCCCACCGGATGTTGGTCTCGGCGATGACGACGCCGACCACGTCGCCGTACCCGGGACGCACCTGCAGCAGGGTCCGCGGGCGCCCACCGTCGGAGCCGGCCAGGCCGACCTCGGCGACCATCCCGGCCTCGACCAGGTCCCCGGCGACGTTGCTCACCGAGCCGGAGCTCAGACCCGAGGCCTGCATCAGCTCCACCCGGCTCGCCGCGCCCTGGTGGTAGATCAGCGAGAGCAGCATCGCCCGGTTACGCCGGCGCAGATCGCGCGTCGTGTACCGCACGCCGAGGGTCACGGCGCCGATTCTGCCAGAGCGGCCGCCACCGCTGCGGTCGCGCGGCGGCCGGCCGGGGTCAGGCCTGGTCGAGCAGGTAGCCGCTCGGCCCCCACCTGACCTTCCAGTCCTCGTAGAGGCCGAGCAGCCCGCAGGCCAGGCATCGGGCCCCGACGACCACCCACCGCACGTCCCGGCCGCCCTGCTCGTCCGGCTCGTGCAACGAGAACCCGACGGCCGCGGCGAACGCCTCCTGCCCGCAGAGGCAGGCGCAGGACCCGACCTCGGCGTCGTCGTCCCACCACTCCACGCTGTCGGCGACGAACGCCTGCTGCCCGCAGTCCAGGCACGTGCGCCGAACCGCGGACGTGATCGCCGCGACCTGCACCTGGAACCGCCGCCCGGCACACGACCGGCACACGCACTCCCGCACCTCGTCGACCGGATGACCACCCGGCTCGGCCCGCCGCAGGAACGCGGCCAGATCATCGAACGAGGCTCCGTGGACAGCGGCGGCCATGCAGCACCTCCAGCGAACTGCGTCGCCGCCGAGCCTAACCCCGGACGGCGGTCACTGCGGGGTGAGTGCCGTGCGGCGCAGGCGTTGTACGGCGAGGTACGTCGCCGTGATGAGCAGGCCGACATAGACGTCGTTCTCGAACCAGCCGAACGTCGTCTGCTGTTGCGGCCCGAACGTCGTCGGGTAGTAGAACACGGAGATGCACAACAGCGCCGTGAGGTAGGCCAGCAGCGACACCTGGGCCGGGCGGCCGGGGCGTCTGGCCAGCACCGCCGAGCCGAAACCCACGGCGTAGAAGGCCCAGGCCAGTGGGGTGGTCACGGTGAAGGTCGGGTCCTCGATGCCCTCGAGGCGGGCGTACACGGTGTGCCCGGCCGACAGGGTGAAGGCGGCGACGAGCAGGTTGCTGATGTGCCGGCCGTGGGTTGCCGTGCGGGTGGCGCTGATGGTGTCGTGGAGTGTGGTCATGGCCCGTCCTCTCGTCGTGACGGCCGGGACGCCGTCGACGACCAGCTTCGGGCCGGGACGCGCGCCGGCCCACCCACAGCGGGCCCACACCGGCACCACAGCAGGCCGCCGGCCCGAGGTGAGGGCTAGCATCTGAGCCGTGGAGGCGGGACCGGCAGCGGGTGACTTCGCCGTCGTGCTGCGCCGCCTGCGCGAGTCGAGGTCGCTGACCCAGGAGGAGCTCGCCGAGCGGGCCGGCCTCACGGCGAAGGCGATCGGCGCCCTTGAGCGCGGCGAGCGGCGCCGGCCCTACCCGCACACCGTGCGCGCCCTCGCCGACGGGCTCGGCCTTGACGACGGCGACCGGGCAGCGCTCGTCGCCGCGGTGCCCGCCCGGACCGCCGCACCACCCGGCCAGAACGCCGCACCACCCGGCCTGAGCACCGCAGTGCCCGGCCAATACGCCGCACTACCGGGCCAGAACGCCACAGCGCCCGGCCAGAACACCGCACTCCCCGGCCAGGATGCCGCACCGGCGGACGCAGCCACCCGGGTCACCGAGGGCGGCGCCGGCGGTCCCCGCCACGCCACCGCGAGCCCGACGACGCCGCTCATCGGCCGCGATCGGGAGGTCGCCGAGCTGCTGGCCCTCGTCGGCTCGGGAGAACGCCGGCTCGTGACGGTCACCGGGCCGGGCGGGGTGGGCAAGACCCGGCTCGCGATGCACGTGCTGCGCCTCGCCACGCCGGGGTTCCCCGGCGGTGCCCAGGTCGTCGATCTTTCGGCGGTACGGGAGCCGAAGCTGGCCGTGCCGGCGATCGCCGCGGCGCTCGGGCTGCCCGACGCGGTCGGCGTCGAACCCCTCGACGCGCTGGTGCCGCACCTGACCGGCCTGCGGATGCTGCTGGTGCTCGACAACCTGGAGCAGCTGACCAGGGCGGCGCCGGTGCTCGCCGAGCTCGTGGCGCGCTGCCCGGACCTCGTCGTGGTGGCGACCAGCCGGGCGCCGCTGCGGGTCCGCGCCGAGCACGAGTACGTGCTGGGGCCGCTCAGCACGCCGGCCGCCGACGACGTGGACGCGGTCGCCGCCTCGCCCGCGGTCGCCCTGCTCCTGGATCGGGCCGCGGCCGCCGGGTCCCCCACGGCCGTCACCGGCGCCGACGCGCCCGCCCTCGCGGCGATCGTCCGGCGGCTCGACGGGCTGCCCCTCGCGGTCGAGCTGGCGGCGCCCGGCCTGCGGCTGCTCTCCCCGTGGGCGCTGCTCACCCGGCTGGAGCGGCAGGGTCCCGGCGCGGGCCCGCGCGACCTGCCCGAGCGGCACCGCACGATGGCCGCGGTACTGGAGTGGAGCATGGATCTGCTCGAGCCGGAGGAGGTCGCCCTGTTCGAGCGGCTCGCCGTGTTCAGCGGCGGGTGCTTCCTCGACTCGGTCGAGGCCGTCACCGCGGAGGGCACCGACGTGCTGCCCGCCCTCGGCGTGCTCGTCGAGCATTCGCTGGTACTGCGGGCGCCGTCGCCCGACCGGCAGCCACGGTTCCGGTTGCTCGAGCCGGTGCGGCAGTTCGCGATGCGGCGGCTGCACGCGTCGGGGCCGGCCACCGCGACCGCCGACCGGCACGCCGCGCACTTCCACGCGCTGGCCACCGCGTCGGCCGCGCGGCTCGACGGGCCGGACCTCGGCGCGGTGCTCGACCGGCTCGACGCCGACCACGCCAACCTGCGCTCGGCGTTCCTGCGGCTGCTCGAGCTCGACCGGGACGGCGACGCCGCCGAGCTCGCCGGCAGCGTCTGGCTGTACCTCGCGCTGCGCGGCCACGCGCGGGAGGGGCTCGCGTGGCTTGAGCGGGTCGGCCCCGGCGCCTCCGACGCCGCGCGCTGCCGCGCCCTGGCCGGCCGGCTCGGGCTGCGGCTGCTGGCCGGCGACACGGCCGGGATGCGGCGCGACGCCGGTGACGCGGTGGCCCTGGCCGACCGGGTGGCGGAGCCGGCCGTGACGTGCGAGGTGCTGGCCCTGGCCGGGCAGGCGGCGGTGTTCGCCGGTGCCCTCGACGACGCCGAGGCACTGCTGGCCCGCGCCCTGGCGCAGGCGGAGACCGCCGGCCGCCGCTGGGTGGCCGTGCACACCCGGCTCGCGCAGTGCCAGCTCGCCCTCGTCGCGGACGACCTGGCAACGGCCGGGCGGCACCTGCCGGAGGTGGTGCGCGCGGCCCGCGCGGCGGGCAACGCGTTCACCCTGGCCACCGCGCTCAACGTGCACGCCACGCTCACCGAGCTGCTCGGCGACGAGCCGGCGACCGCGACGCTGCTCGGTGAGGCGGTGGCCGTGTCGCTCGCCGCCCGGATGAGCTGGACCCTCGGTTACGCGCTGCCCGCCCTGGCGAGCCTCGCCCAGCGGGTCGGCGACCCGGGGTCCGCGGCCTGGCTCTTCGGGGCGGGCGCCTCGATCTCGGCGGCCGACGCCGTCGACCCCACGTTCCCCGTGTCGCGGGCACTGTCCGACCGCGGGCTGGACGCCACCCGGGCCGCCCTCGGCGAGCCGCGGTTCACCCGCGAGTGGGACGCCGGGCGCGCCGCGAGCGGCACCGAGATCCAGGCCCGTGCCGCGGTGGTCACGACGCGCGCAGGCGGTGCACGTACCGGCTGAACTGCCACGCGCCGGCGGTCCTCAGCAGCAGCCGGACCGGCAGCGGCAGGTTGCCCAGCATCCGGGCGCGTTCCTCGGCGTCGGCGTCCTGGAGCACCAGGCCGAACATGATCGGCAGCTGGCTCGCGGTCATCGAGTCCTTACCGTGCTGCCCCATCCGGTTCCATTCGGCGGCGGTGACGTGGCGCGAGGCCAGCGGCAGGATCTCGCGCTCCTCCAGGTCGAGGTGCTCCAGCAGGGCCGCCGTGAACCGCGTGCAGAGGGTCGCGAGGTGCTCGCCGGCCGCCGCCGTCGGGGCGGCCTCCCAGGCGGCGAGCACGGGGATGATGGCCGCGACGTGCGCGTCGATGCCGTGGTGCTGGGCCTGCATCGTCTCGACGAGCCCGGTCGACGGCGCGGCCCGCTCCAGCAGCAGCGGCCAGAGCACGACGTCCTCGCCGGTGTGGTGCATCTCCAGGCCTGCGGTGCACAGGCGCAGGTGGTCCGCGACGACCTTCGCGCGGCGGGTGTCGCCGGCGGGGATACCCCGGACGAGGGCGGCGACAGCGGGAAACTCCCGCCGGAAGGCGCGGTGGACGACGACCATCTCGTGGACGTCGGGGCGGGTGAGGGTGGTCACGTCGGCTCCTCGTGGCTGGACGGATCTGGTGCGTCCAGCCTGCTGACCCGTGCCGCCCCGCCCCACCCACAGCACCGGCACACTCGGCCCACAGTACTTGCCTACCGGGAAAGTGCACGCTACTTTCCTAGTAGGCAAGTACTCATCCAGGAGGAAACTGTGAACGCCGCAGAGATCAGGCCCAACGAGGCCGCCGCCGCGCTCGAACAGGTCCGCCTGCACCAGGAGCAGGTGTTCATCACCCCGCCTTTCCCCGGCTGGTTCTGGCCCGGCCTCGGCGCCCTCAACGTCGCCTTCACCGCCGCCGTGGAGACCGGCCACCCCGCCATGGTCGCCACCGGCGCCGTCGCCTTCGCCGCCGGCCTGGGCGCGATCATCGTCGTCTCCATCCGCAAACGCCCGCTCCAGCTGCGCAACGACCTGCTCGGCGCCCGCGGCGGCCTCGCCATCGGCGGCTTCGTCGCGGCGCTCGTCGCCCTCGGCATCGGCCTCGCCTTCGCCCTGCGCGCCGCCGGCGCCCCGATGCCCGGCACGGTCGCCAACGTCGCCGTCGCCGTCGCGATGGCGCTGCTCGGCCCGCTCCTGGGCCGCCGGCTGCAGCGCATCATGAGCGACACCGCCGCGAAGGCGCTGCGGTGACCGCCGCCCGGTTCGACGAGCTCATCCACGCACCGACCCGGCTCGCCATCGTGTCGCTGCTCGCCGCCACCGACTGGGCCGAGTTCCGGTACCTGAAGGAGACCGTCGACCTGTCCGACTCCGCCCTGTCCAAGCAGCTGAGCACCCTTGAGGAGGCCGGCTACGCGGAGGTGCGCAAGGGCTTCGTCGGCAAACGCCCCCGCACCACGGTCCGGCTCACCCCGGCCGGCCGCGGCGCCTTCAGCCAACACGTCGCCGCGCTGCAGCAGATCGTCGCCCGGGCCGGCGAGACCATCCTCCCCGGCCCGGCGTAGGTCCGGCTCAGCCGGCGGCGAGCACGGCGACGAGTTCGGCCGCAGCGGCGCGCACGGCGGCCGGGTGGACGGCGGCCAGCGCCTCCAGCAGTGCGATGCCGCCGCCGTCGCGGATCGCCTCCACGGTGAGGCGCCTCGCGTGCGGCCCGGTGACCCGCAGCGCCGCGGCGAGGAGCGCCGCGGCGCGCTCGGCCGGGTCCGCGCGCCCGCGGGCGGCGGCCTCGGCCTCGGCCGGCGTCGGCTCGGCAGCCGCCGGCGCCCTGCCCAGGTAAAAGCGCGGCGCGGCGGCCGCCGGCCGGTCGGCCGCCGCGGGAGGGACCGCCGCCATGGCGACGCACCGCAGGGCCCAGGCGCGCTGGTCCGGGTCGGGGACGGCGCCGGCGACCTCGGCGGCGAACGTCAGGCGCCGGGCGCGGGCCGCCGCCCACACGATGCCCGTCAGCGCGGTCGAGCGGACGATCGGGAAGCGGATGCGGTGGGCGACCGCGAGGGCGTCGTCCCACTGCTCGGCGACAGCCAGCAGCCCGGCGAGGTCGGCGAGGGCGTCAGCCTGCCGGTACGGATCCGCGATACCGGCCGCGCTCCGCTCCGCGCGCTCGAAGTCGTGTGCCCGGGCGGCAGCGCGCACGATGTCGGCCGCCACCGCCGCCTGCCGGTCCGGGTGGGTGGCGAGGCCGGCCACCCGCTCCGCCAGGTCGATGTCGCCGGTCGTGAGCACCGCCCGGACGACCGCGGGCAACGCCCAGTCCCGGCGCTGCGGATCGTCGACGGCCCGCACCATGGTGATCGCCGCGTCCCTGAGCGTCCCGGCGGTCTCCTGGTCGCCGGCGGCCGCCGCCTCGCCAGCCGCGGTGCAGAGCCACTCGATCCGGCCGCCATGGTCGTCCGTGAGCGGGTACAGGCCGGCGGCGAACCATGCCGCGGCCGGGGTGTCGCCGCGGGCCACGGCGTCGCGCAGCAGCGACAGCATCGGATCCGTCGCGTGGCCGGCGCCGACCACGTCGGCGAGCGCGAGCAGCCGCGGCAGGTCCCCGGCGTCCGCCGCGGCCCTCAGGACCATGACGGCGGCGGCGTCCCGGCGGCCCGGGTCGGCGACCGCCAGCGCGGCGTGCGTCGCGAGGCCGAGGTCGCCGGCGGCCAGGGTCGCCCGGACCACCGTGGTCAGCACGTCCGACTGCCACGCGACGTCGGGAGCGACCCGTTCCGCGGCCTGCGCCTCGGCCATCATCCGGCCGACGTCCGCCCGGGCGGATCCGGCGGCGTAGTCCGCCAGGAACCCGAGCATCGCGATCCGCTGGACCCGGTCCAGCGCCGGGGCGGCGCGGATCGACTCGACCAGCCGCTGCGCCTCCTGGACGTCCGCGAGCAGGTCACCGAGCGGTATGTCGGCGGTCCTGACGAGTGGATGAGCGATCATGCCGGCAATGAGCACCTCGACGAGGCGGCGGAACCACTGTCTCGTCGATGGAAACATCGACGGTAACCACCGCCACAGCTCAGGCCTGACCGCCCCGATCCGCATGCCCGTGCCGTCGGTCGCCTCCCGCGCCGCGGCGCGTGCGATGCCGTCGCGGATCAGGCCCGCCACCGCCTCCGCGGAGTCCCGGGTCCCGTTGGCGGCGTGAAGGTGGACGACGTCGAGCAGCGCGGCGTCGGCGGCCCCCGGGTCCTGCACGGCGCGGGCCAGCCGCTCCGCCCGGTCCAGGTCGCCGGTGAACGCCGCGATGCGCAGCACGGTCAGCAACGCCGCGGTGCCCGGGCCGGGCACCCAGGTCCGGAACGGCTCCAGCGCCCGCCCGGGAGCGCGGTGCCGCTCCGGTGGGGCGCTGGACGCGCCGGGGGCGAGCGCCAGTCGCCACAGGGCCGGGATCGACCGCGCGAGCCGCTCGGCGAACTCGAGGTCGCCCGACCAGGCGGCCACTTCGACCGCTTCGGACAGCGCGGCGATCCGCGCGTCCGCCGGGCCGATCAGGTGGGCGGCCGAGATCACCTGGGTCAGGTGTCCGCCGGCGGCCGCCGCCCGCAGGATCAGCAGGTTGGCCTCCCGGCGTTCCGCGACGTCCGTCATCGCGCGGCAGAGCCGCTCCGCGTCGTCGACCATGGATACGGCCAGAGGTCCGGACGCCGCCGACGCCACCTCCAGCACGGCGTGGAACCGGGTCCGGGGGTCGGTGATCGAGCGGGCGATGCCGGCCGCCGCCTCCGCCGCGCCGGCCGCCGCGGCCTCCCGCGCCACAGCGCGCATCGCCTCGTCGCGCCGCTGGAGCTGCGGGACCGACCGGGCCAGGGCCTCCGCCCGGCGCACCTGGCCGAGTTTCGCCCAGAGCGCCGCGAGCTCCGGGGTGATGCTGTCGGAGCGGTGTACGAGGATGTCGCGGTGCACGGCGAGCAGCGCCATCATCGCCGGGTCCGGGTCCGCCTGGCGCAGCACCGCCTCCTGCGCTGCGGTGATCTCCGCGAGTGCGGTGCTGTCGCCGCCGGACCACTGCAGCATCCGGTCGTGCCGCGCGTGGTCCGTCGCCAACGTGATCATGCGCGGCAGATCCCCGGGCGGCCGCAGGATCCTGAAGTAGGCGCGCAGCAGGTACGGCGGGCTGTCGTCCGGCCAGCCTGCCGCGCGCCAGTGGCCGGCCCACCCGTGCAGCCGTTCGCGGTACGCCGCGAGCTGGGCGGGGCCGAACGCGTCCTCGGCCTCCACCCGCAGGGTCTCGTGCGCGAACAGGTACACCTGCCGCGGGTCGTCGGTGCCGGGGTCGGCCCGGCCGTGGACGGTGCGCCCGAACACCCCGCCGAGCAGCTCCCGGACCTCGAACCGGGGACGGCCGGTGAGCTGCTCCAGGTCGTCGAGGGCGAGGCCGCCGCCGCTGGCACTGATCAGCCCGACGACGTCGCGGCGCAGCCCGCCCGCGGCCAGCAGCCGGCCCAGCTCCCGTTGCGCGTCGCGGCCGACCTCCAGGGCCCATGCGGAGGGACGCAGCCGCAGGACCCGGCAGCTGCGCAGCGGATGATCGGCGGCGACGTCGGCCGGGACAGGCGGGTGCGGGCGGCCCGCGAGCACAACCTTCACGTCGTGTTTGGGCAGCCGCGACGCGATGCTCGGCACCGCCGACGAGGACCCGGTGCCCGTGTCCTCGTCGATGCCGTCCACGACGAGCACCAGGCGGTGGCCGTCGGCGGCGGCCTGCCGGGCGGCGGACGCGAGCAGCCGGCGGCGGTGGGCGTCGCGGCCGGTGGCCGACGGCGTGGCCGGCGGTGGTTCGCCGGTGATCGCGCTGAGCTGCTCCAGCAGCGCCTCGGTGAAGGCGGTGCTGTCGGTCTCCCCGGCCAGCCGCGCGGTGACGAAGAACGACACGACCTGGACGCCGGCCGGGGGATGCAGGACGAACGTGGACAGCAGCGCCGTCTTGCCCGCCCACGGGCCCGCCTGCAGCCACAGGTACCGCTCGTCGCCGGCGCAGAACGCGGTCAGCTCGTCGAGCTCGCCGGCCCGGTCGAGCAGCCCCGCTGCGGGGGCGATGTCGCGGATCTGCTCGTGGTAGGCGGAGTGCACGTGCTCCGCGGGCGTCGCCGGCACGACGTCCACGGGCGCGCCGGCCGGCGGGACACCGATCCGCAGGCGCTGGGCCGGGTCCAGGCGGTCCAGGCGCGTCGCGGTGAGCCGGTTCGCCCCTTCGGCCGGGTGATGGCTGGTGACGACCGCGACCAGCCGGTCCCCGGCGAACACCGGACCGCCGGACATGCCCTCCCACGGCGACGTACCCGGGTCGCCGGCCGGCGCCGGCGGCGCGACAGTGATCTGCAGGGTGCCCTCGCGCCGGTTGGCGAGCACCGCGACGGCACCCGGCTCGTGCGCCGGCTCACGGTGCAGGGACGGCCCCGGGCCGCGCAGCTTCCACCGGGGAAAGCCCGCCACCTGCACGTCGAGGACGGCGGCGCGGTCGCCGACGGCCCCGAGCAGCACCGGCGCCACCACGGTCGCGTCGGCGGCGACCCAGGTCACCACGGCCAGGTCGACGCCGGTGAATGCCTCCCATGCCGAGGCCTGCACGGTCCAGGCCGACGGCAGCCCCGCGTCGAACCGCACCTCGACGGCGACGGCACCGGCCAGGACGTGCCCCGCGGTCAGCACGCCGGTGCCGGTGACCCGATAGCCGGAGCCGCGGCGGCGCACCCCGCCAGCGCACGTGACCACGACCTCCGCCAACCGTGCCGGGTCGATACCCACCGCCGGGGCTACTCCTTCGACCGTGCGACGCCCACCTCGGACCGCCATTGTCACCGGCCGGGCCGCCGCGCAGGAACCGGCGCATCGAAGACCGTGCGGGTGGCCGTCAACCCGGCGCCGAACGGGCACCGCCCCATCCTCCGGTCAGCCGCCGTCGCCATATCGCACGTGCGTCATCGAACCCGGGCCGGCGGAGTACCGAGCTGCCGTCCTCCGCGGTAATTTGAATACACCTATACGTCTGAAGGCCGCGCCGCCGGCGGGCCCGCGGGGCTCACGGGCGCGGCGGGACCGCAGGTTCACGGGTGCGGCGGGACCGCGGGTTCACAGGTGCGGCGGGACCAGCGGGGCGAAGCCGTCCAGGAGGCGGCGCAGGCCGAACTCGAACAGCGCGGTGTCCTCGTCGGCGTCCACGGGCTCCCGCTCCAGGTCCATCGCGGTCCCGCGCACGAAGTCGGCGGCGGTCGCGGCGACCTGCGCCGCGGTCCGCGTGGCCACGCCGTGGCCCTCCAGCACGCCCGCCGCCCACGCGGTGTGCGCGACGACGTGCGGGTTGCGTTTCGACGGCTGGAACGACACCGTCCTGGCCAGCCACGGGCGGTCGCGGTACATCTGCCACTGCGCGCGGCACAGCAGCTCCAGGCGGGCCCGCCAGCCGACGGGCGGTGACTGCGGCGGCGGGTGCCCGGCGAAGACCGCGTCGGCCATCATGGTCTCCAGGCCGGCGCGGCTGCCCGCGTGCCGGTGCGCGGTCATCGTGGCGATGCCGAGCTGCTCGCCGATACGCCGCATGGACACGTTGGCGAGCCCTTCGGCGTCGGCCAGCTCGATCGCGGTGCGGACCACCCGGGCCGCGGCCTCCGACACGACCGGCGGCGGTGGCGCCGGCCGCCAGGTCAGGGCGATGTCGAAGGCGTCCTCGGTGACGACCAGGCCGTGGATGCCGGGGACCTTCATCATGAGGCCCTCGTCGCGCATCAGCCGCAGCGCCTTGAACGCGATGTGCATCGAGACGTCCCACTCGCCCATGATGTCCCTGAAGGACAGCTCGTCGTCCGTCTCCAGCTCGCCAGTGACGATGCGCTGGCGCAGCAGCGCCACGATGTCCGCCGCCGTCAGCGTCACTGCCGCCCCCTGCTGCCGCCACGGGCCGGGACCGGCCGCGCGAAGCCGTCCAGCAGCCGCTGCAGGCCGAACTCGAACAGCGCGCCGTCCTCGTCCTGCGCCTGCTCCTCGTCCTGGGCCTGCTTCTGGGCCTGCTCCTGTTCCTGCTGGGCCAGCCGCATCGCGTGCCCGCGGACGAAGTTCGCGGCGGTCACGGCGAGACGCCGCGCGGTCTGCGGTTCCTCGCCCTCCAGGGCGCGCACCGCCGACCCGAGGTGCGCGGCGACGTGCGGGCCGAGCTGCGGCTCCTTGAACGACACGGCCTGGGCGAGCCAGCGGTGGCTGCGGTACATGCTCAGCTGCGCGCGGCACAGCGCCTCCAGCCGCGCCCGCGGGTCCGCGCCGGCGACCGGCTCCGGCGGCGGGTGCTCGGCGAAGACGGCGTCGGCCATCAGCAGCTCCAGCCGCGCCCGGTCCGGCACGTGCTTGCGCACCGCCGTGAAGTCCATGTCCAGCTCGCCGGCGACGCGCCGCATGGACGTCTCGCCGAGCCCGTGGGCGTCGGCCAGCTCGATCGCCGTGCGTACCGTCAACGCCACGAGCCGCTCGTCCGCCCGCGCCGAGCCGCGCCGCCGGACGCCCGCCCGCGCCCCGGACGCGAGCCCGGGAGCCCGCCCGGTGACCACGGGCCCGCCCGGCGAGTCCTCGACCAGGCCGTCCTGCCGCAGCATCACCAGCGCGTGACCGGCGGCGCCGGCCGTGACGCCCAGCTCACCCGCGAGGTCCTTCGCGGACGGCACTGGCTCACCCGGCCGCAGTTGCCCGGCGGCGATGCGCCGGCACACCTCAGCGACAACGCCCGCCGCCACACGTGCCACGCCCTTGCCTCCCCCGCCGTACCGGTGCGCAGAGTCTAGTCCGGCGCGCGGCGGGTCCCGTCCGGCGCGTGGCGGGCGGACTTGCGTACGGTGGCTACCGTTGCCCGCGTGGCCGTCGGACGCGATCCGCTGCCGTGGTCCTGGCGGCGCGCGTCGCTGACCGTGGCGCTGCACGCCGCGCTGACGGCGTGGGTGTGCACGCCGGTCATCTGGCTGCTGCTCCTGGTCGAGTTCGCCCTCGGGCACGACACCGCGGCGGCGATCGCCGTGGATCTGTCCGCGCTGGTGTTCGCCGTCGTGGTGCCGTTCGTCGTGCTCCGCGTCGCGCGGCGGACCGAGCGTGAGATCCGCTGGGAGATCACCTGGGTGGTGCCGGCCCTCATCGGCCTCGTCGTGCTGGGCGTCTTCGACGCCTGCGACATGCTCCGCGGCCCGTGACGATGCCCCCGGCCGCGGCCGGGCCTGGCCGGCACGGGATCCGGCGCTCGCCGCCCCACCAGCCGGACGGTTGCGGTGATCCAAGTCGCGGCCCGGCCATCCGGGCGACCACGACACGACTTCGATCAACAGGGCAAGGTCGAAGCGAGCCGGTCGCGGCCGGCACGGGATCGGCCGCGACCCGCGACCCGCGGCGCGCCGGCCCGACGCCTTGCCGGGCGGCGGATCGAGCCAGGCCGGCCGCCGGGATGGTGTCGTGCCCCGGCGCACGTCAACAGCGTCCCGGCCGACACCACGAACGGGCGTGACCAGGGCATTAGCGGGGCGGGGTGCCGCAGGTCGGGCGGTACGGCACCGACGGCAGGTGGGTCGCCCACTCCTCGCGGGTGAGGGCCCGCCCCGCGCACAGCCGGGCGCGGGCGGCGGCCGCGTCGAAGGACCAGCTGACGAGCCGGCCGTCCTCGGCGCCGGAGATCAGGGTGCCGGCGGCGGTGAAGGCGAGCCCGCGCACCCGTGCCCCGTGGCCGGAGAGCGTGACGAGCGGCCGGCGGGTGGTGAGGTCCCACACGACGACGGTGTGGTCGTCGCCGGCGGAGGCGAGCCGGCCGCCGTCCCGGCTGAACGTGAGGACCTGCACCGGCGCCGTGTGCCCGCCGAGGGTGGCCAGCTCCGCGCCGGAGGCGGCGTCCCACAGCTTCACGGTGCGGCTGTCGCCGGCCGTCGCCAGGACCGTGCCGTCGGGGCTGACCGCGATGTCCTGCACGGCGCTCTGCCCGGTGCCGGCGCGGCGCAGTTGCCGGCCCGTGGCGACGTCCCAGACGTTGAGGTAGCCGCCGGCGCTCGCACCGTACAGGTGGCGGCCGTCGGGGCTGAAGGCCAGCGAGGTGACGATGCGGGCGCCGAACCGCGCGGTGATGTCGGCGGGCCGGGCCAGGTCGCGCACGTCCCACAGCGACTGGCCGAGCGTGGCGGCGGCGAGCACCGTGCCGGTGGCGTCGAAGGCCACGTCGGTGGAGACGCCCGCGCCGGTCGTGGTCAGCCGCGGCGCCACCGGCTGCTGCCGCTGGACGTCCCAGACGGTGACCAGGTTGGTACGGGTGACGCTGGCCAGCAGGCGCCCGTCGGGGCTGAACGCGACGGCCTGGACCTCGTCGGGGTGGCCGCCGAGGGTGCCGGCCGGGCGGCCGGCGGGATCCCACAGCCGGACCGTGCCGTCGCTGCCGGCCGAGGCGACGAGCGTGCCGTCGGGACTGGCCTTCACGTCCTTCACCTCGGCGGTGAACCCGCCGAACGGCGTACCGGCGAGGTCGTGCACGACGATGGTGCCGTTGAAGCCGGCGGAGGCCAGGAACGTGCCGTCCGGGCTGAGCGTGACGGACACCGTCTCGGTGCGGCCCCGGTCCTGGAACGTCTGCAGGGGCACGCCGCGGCGGTGGTCCCAGACGGTGACGGCGCCGTTCTCGTCGGCGACGGCGATGCGGTCCCCGGCCGGCGCGGAGATGGTCCACGCGTAGCGGCCCGCGAGGGGCAGCGGCGGCAGCGGCACCGGGCGGCGGCCGGTGAGGTCCCACAGCCGCACGCCGCGGTCGTCGGCGGAGCCGGCCAGGACGTACCCGGTGGCGTCGAACGCGACGGAGACCACGCGCTCGGCGGCGAGCTCGGCGACGAGGGTGCCCGAGGCCACGTCCCACACCTTCGGCGCGTCGTGCCCGTCGGCGGAGGCGAGCAGCGTGCCGTCGGCGCTGAACGTCAGCGACGTCACGGGCCGGGCCCGGGCGGCGAGCACGGTACGGGTCCCGGCCCGCAGGTCGCGCAGCACGATGCCGCCGGTCGTGGTGGTCGTGGCGAGCCGGGTGCCGTCGGCGCTGAACGCGACGGAGGAGCCGGGGTCGGTCTCCTCGTACCGGCCGACGGGCTGCCGGGCCGGCACGTCCCAGATGATGACCGTGCCCTTCGCCCCGTCGACGCCGACGGAGGCGAGGCGGGTGCCGTCGCCGTTGAACGCGACGCCCGCGGCCCGGCCGGGGTGCCCGGGCAGGGCGGCGACCCGCGTGCCGCGGACCGGGTCCCACAGCCCGACGGTGCCGTCGCCGGCCGCGGCGGCCAGCAGCGTGTGGTCCGGGTTGAACGCGACGCCGTACACCGACGGCCCGCCGGCGTTGAGCTCGGTGCGCCGTGGCGCCGCCGCCGCGCTCAGCACGCCGCCGCGCGTCTCCACGTCCGGGTGCAGCCGCTCGGCCTCGGCGGCGAGCAGGCCGGCCAGCTCCGGGTCGGTGGGCAGCAGCGACCGGGCCCGCAGCGACACCTCCTCGGCCAGCGCCGCCAGCTGCTGCCGCCGGGCGTCCTGCCGCTGCCGGACCGCGATCCCGCCGCCGAGCAGCGCCAGGACCAGCAGCCCGGCCATGCCGGCGACGAGCCGCTTGAGCAGCCGCGCCTGGCGGCGGGCGCCGAGCTGCTCGGCCTCGGCGAGGTCCTCGCTGGCGCGCAGGTACGCCGACTCCAGGTCGTTGAGCTCGCCGGGGCGGTCCTCGGCGAGGCCGCGGGCGGCGGCGAGCTGGACGCCGCGCAGCAGGGCACCCGGGTCGCGGCGCAGCGACGCCCACGTGTGCGCGGCGTCGGTGAGCCGCCGGTGGGCGAGCAGCCCGGCCCGGTCGTCGGTGAGCCAGCGGTGCAGCCGCGGCCAGGCCCGGATGAGCGCCTCGTGGGCGACCTCGACGGTGCCGTCGCCGAGCACCACGAGCCGCGCCTCGGCCAGCTCGTCGAGGACCCGGGCGGTGACGTCGGCGCCGGCGACGCCGTCGAGCTCGGCGCGGGCGATCGGGCGGCGGGTGTCCTCGGTGCCGTCGCCGAGCGCGGTGAGCCGCAGGAAGATGCGCCGGGCCGCCTGCCGCCCCGCCGCGTCGAACCCGGCGTGGACCCGCTCGGCGGTCTGCGCGATGGCGCCCCGCACGCCGCCGCTGTCGTGGTACGCGGCGAGGGTGAGCGCCGCGCCGTCCCGGCGCTGCCACGTCTCCAGCAGCGCGTGCGAGACCAGCGGCAGCGCGCCGGGCTCGTCGGCGGCGTCGGCGAGCAGCGCGCCGACCAGGTCCGGCTCCACGCCGGTGCCGGCCCGTGCCGCCGGGCGGGTGACGACGTCGCGAAGCTCCGCGCCGGTCAGCGGCCCGACGAGCAGGTGCGCCTCGTCGTGCAGCGCGTCCAGCAGCGTGGTGTCCTGGCTGAGGTGGGCGAGGAAGTCCGCGCGCACCCCGAGCACGACGGTGGTGCGCCGCCCCTCGCCCAGCGCGGCGTCCAGCAGCGCGGCGACGAACCGGCGGCGCTCCTGCCGGTCGGCGCAGAGGGTGAACACCTCCTCGAACTGGTCCACGACCAGCAGCGCCCGGGTGTCCGGCGGGCCGGCGGCGAGCGCGCCGCGCACGGCGATGTCCAAGGTGGCCGGATCGGCCGCCAGTTCGGCGCCGGCCCGCTGCCGGTCGGCGCCGGACAACTTCGCGACCAGGTCGGACAACGCCTCCAGGGGGTGCTCGGTCGGGGTCAGCAGCATCGTGCGCCACCGGGCCGCCAGCCGTTCGTCGGCGGCGACGGCACCGAGCAGCCCGGCGCGCAGCAGCGAGGACTTACCGCTGCCGGACGCGCCGTACACCCCGACCACCGGTAGCCGCTCCACCTTGTCCAGCAGCCGCTCGACCAGGGCCGAGCGGCCGAAGAACCACTCGGCGTGCTCCGGCTGGAAGGCCCGCAGCCCCTGGTACGGGCAGTGCTCCTCGGCCGGTCGCGGCGCCGGCGGCTCGGCGGCGGCCGACCACAGCGCCCGCCACTGCCCGGGGTCGCCGCCGCACGCCTCGGCGTAGGCGAGGGTCACCTCCAGCGACGGCAGCCGGTCGCCCTTCGCGGCGTCCGCGAGGGTGCTCGCCGAGTAGTGCGCGCGGCGGGCCAGGGCCCGGTAGCTCGGGCTCCCGGCACCCTCCCGCAGCTGGCGCAGCTGCCAGGCCAGCCGCTGCACCGGCCCGGCCTGCGGATCGACGGGTTTCTCGGGACGGCCCACGCTTCCCCCTTCACGCGCCTGCCGCCCGGTCATCGACCGGGGTCAGGGAAGTATCGCCGCGCGCGGGCCGCCGCCGCGCGCCGGGGGCGCCCGGTTGTCCGGCGTTGTTTGTCCGGCGCCCGGTGGCCTGTCGGTCAACGCGCCGGCCGTCCACGGTGGACCCCGGCCGACAACAACGAAGGGAGTGGTGATGCGTCGACGGATCGCAGCGATGTGCCTGGCAACGGTCGCGGCCGCCACGCTGGCGGTGATGGGTGGCGCGCCAGCCGCGCACGCCGACCAGGGCTGGATCGGGCAGTGCCATCCGCAGCAATACGGGGGCTGGTGTGACGGCAACGGACCGGACTGGCAGTACCGCGGCTTCGTGAACTGCGCCGCGCAGTCCAGCGGCAGCACGGAGTACTTCGGCCTGTACCGGTGGGCGGGCGACCGCACCGGTTCCACGGCCAAGTGCACGCTGGGCACCTCGTACCGCTTCGGCGGCGTCAAGACGTACTACCGCGGCACGTTGATGTGCACGCACAGGTACCAGGCCGCAGTGGTCTGCAAGTGATGATTGGAGTGACCTTGTCCCAACGAATGACAGTGCGGTCGGCCGCCTACGGCGCGGTCGTGACGCTGGCGCTGGTGTTCGCCGCCACGCTCGGCGCGCCGGCGTCGGCGGCGGTGCCGGACGGCCAGGTCGTCGTGGCGCAGCAGGCCGGCGGTCAGGTGACGAAGGCGGACCCGTCGTGGACCGGCGACAAGCCGGCCGCGCCGGGCCCCTCGGTCGGCACGCAGGCGCTCTGCGTGACGAACTGCGCGCTCACGCCGAGCGCGTCGAGGAGCATCACCCCGCCGGGCGGCACGACCGGGAACATCAACGCGTACGGCAGCACCACCGCCGACGTCACCCGGCCGCTGCCGTACGGCGTGCCGTGCCAGGTCAACTACCGCAACAGCTCCTCGACGGTGTCCTGGACCGGGTCCAAGCCGTTCAACGCGACGAGCGTGACCCAGACCGACACCTGGGACACCGACTCGATCGGCGTGTCGATCACGATCAGCTACCCGCCCGGCGGTTCCTTCTCGCCGGGCAAGGGCACGCAACAGTGGTCGACGACGACGAGCGACACCTGGCGCACCACGCACAGCTGGAACAACATCCAGATGCGCAGCTGCGCCTGGGGCCGGATCACCGGCGTCAACTTCAACGAGAGCGGCAGCTTCCAGTTCGGTTCGGCGTACTACGGCGTGCAGGCCCTCTTCGGCGCCGGCGTCGTCGCCTGATCACCGGCCGGTCCCCGTGCGCCGCGGCGCCCGATCAGGGCGAGCGCGAACAGCACCCCGAACACCAGGCCGAGCGAGTTCTCCCGGACGAACC
>NZ_JBFAIC010000067.1:0-63876 GCF_040654515.1 Dactylosporangium sp. NPDC050688 | reverse complement strand
GCATCCTGTTCAACGAGCTCAAGCCTGGCCAGATCGTCGTCATCGACTGCGAAGGCGACCCCGCCCAGTTCGAGAAGGCCAAGCTGGTCTTCAACGGCGCCGACCGCCCGGGCGCAGTCCCGGACGCCGTCCCCGCCGAGCTGACCAAGGGCGGCTCCGCCGAGGAATCGGCGGCGTAGCTGATATTCGCTGAGGCCCCCGACCCGGTTCGTACGACCGGTCGGGGGCCTCTGCCGTTTCCGGGACCCGTCGGTCTGCGCGGCTGAAGTGCTGTCAGACCTTCTGAAATCCGACATGTTGCCCGGGTGGAGGGCGTACCCGTGCGTGAAGACGAGGATTAAGCGGCGGGTCGCCGGGATACGTTGCGTGGCGTGACTGGATGGTGGCAGGACTTCGCGGCGGCGCGGTTCGGGCGGCCGGCGTCGCCTCCGCCGATCGTCCGGCCCGCCCTGCTGGAGCGGCTGGACCGGGCGTTCGCCGGGATTCCCGGCCCGGCTGGGGTTCCCGGCCCAACCGGGGTTCCCGGTTCCGCCGGTGTCCCGAGCCCTGCCGGCGCCCCGGGCAGCATCGGCGCTCCGAGTTCCACCGGCGCCGCGAGCCCTGCCGGCACAGCGGACGCCGCCGGCGCCGTGGATGCCGCTGGCACCGCCCTCAGCCCGGCCGGCAGCCGGCGCCCGGGTTGCGCCCCGGGTGCCGCCGGCAGTGCGCGTGATGCCGGAGGTCCAGGCGGCGCCGACCGACCGGGTCCAGGCGACGGCCGGGGCGCCGGGCGGGGACAGCCGGTGGTCACCATCGTGGCGGGCAGCGGGGCCGGGAAGAGCACCCTGCTGCAGCAGTGGGCCGAGGGCAGCGGCGCCGTTGTGCTGAGGCTGCCGTACAAGGACGAGGACCTGCCGGACGGCGGGCGGCCGGTGGTGATCGACGGGCTGGAGCGGGTCGATCCCGACGGGGCGCAGTGGCGCAGGCTGGTCGGGGTGGTGCCGCTGGTGCTCAGCGGGCAGGAGCCGGTTCCCGTCGCGGCTGTGGACCGGCTGGGGGCGGGGCACCTCGGGTTTGCCGAGGATGAGACGTACCAGGTGCTGGCGGCAGCGCTGGCGGACGCGGCCGGGGCCGATGGGCTGGCGCCGGACCTGCACCTGCTGACCGGAGGGTGGCCGGCGCTGGTGGGGCTGGCGGCGGCGTGGCTGGCGCGGCTGCCGGCGGTGGAGCGGAGCACCAGCCTGCGGCAGCTGGCCCGGGTGGACGGGCCGCTGCGGGAGCACCTGGTCGGGGCGCTGCTGCAGGTGCTGCACCACGACGAGCGGGAGTTCGTACGGCGGCTCGCGCACCTACCGGCGGTCGACGCCGCGACCGCGGAAGCGCTGGGGCTGACCGAGGAGCTCGGCGCGTTGCCGCCGCTCGTGGTGCCGGTGATCGGCAGCGGCGGGAGCTACTCGGTGCCGGAGCCGCTGCGGGAAACGGTCCAGCAGCGCCTGCCGCTGGCCGATCACGAACGGCGGGCGCTGCTGGCGGCGTTTCAGGGGATGTAGTCCTCCAGCAGGGCCGGAGTGAGGCCGGCGGCCTTGATGGCCTGCAGGGCGGCGATGTAGTCGTCGACGAACCGGTCGCGGAAGTGCATCAGGATGATGTCGCCGCGCTGCACGGTGTTGCCGGACTGGTAGCGGACGATGCCCTTGTCGACGGTCTCCTTCCAGAAGAAGCCGGCGTGCATGCCGCAGTCGTGCGCGGCCCTCAGCGTCGTGTCGTCCTTCTCGCCGTACGGCGGGCGGAAGAGCACCGGGCGGCGGCCGTACCACTGGCCGAGCTTGTCCGCGGAGTCGCACAGCTCCCGGCGCTGCACCGCGTAGGACTTGCCCTTGAGGTTCTGGTGGGTGACCGTGTGCGCCTCGATGACGGCGCCGACGTCCTGGAGGCGCTTGAAGTAGGCCGGGTCGTTCCTGATCGCGTCGATCGTGAGGAACAGCGTGACCGGGACGCCGGCCTGCCTGATCAGCTCGTAGGCCTCGGGGCGCTTGACCTGGCCGTCGTCGATGGTGATGAACGCCACGGGCTGGTCGGTCGGGATGCGGGAGAAGTACGCCGCCGACGCGCCCTCGGGCAGGCGGACCTTGTCCGCCTTCGGCGCGCGGTCGAACTTCGGCAGCCGGGCGGCGTAGTTGTTGCCCGCTGGGGGCGCCGCGGCGGTGGACTGGGTCTTCGAGGTGGACGGCTTCGCGGAGGCCGACGGCTGCGCCGACGAAGGCGACGAGGACGGCGACGTGACGTCGTCCGGTGACGCGGACAGCGCGCTGGGCGACGGAGCGCGCGACGCGCCGGCGTCCGTCCACTGAGGACCGCCGGATGAGGAGGCGCCGCAGCCCGCGAGCGCCGCGACGGCGATCAGCGCGGCGACGGCCCGGCGTGCCCTGGCGTGAGGGATGAGCACGCCGAGAGCCTATCCATGGATGCCCCTGAAAGGAGGCCCGGAAAGTGTGGGAAAAACTAGATGATCCGCTTGCAACCCTCGGACTCACCCGGGCAACGTGTACGTCCCAGCACGCTCCCGGACCAGCCCGTCCTCGAGCAGCCCGCGCAGCGCCCGGCCGCGCTGGACCTCGTCGTCCCAGACCAGGTCGAGCCGGGCCGCGGGCACCGGGTCGTCGCTGGCCCGCAGCACGGCCAGCAGGAGTCCGCGCACGTGGCGGTCGGTGCCGTGGTACCGCTGCGTGCGGCGGCTCGGCGAGGTGGACGCCGGCGCACCGGCGAGGCGCCAGGCGCACGTCGACAGCACCGGGCACTCCTCGCAGCGCGGCGCGCGGGCGGTGCAGATCACCGCGCCGAGCTCCATGAACGCGACCGAGGCGCGGGCCGCCTCCTCGTGGTCCTCGGGCAGCAGCACCTCGACCGCGCGCAGGTCGGCGGGGGTGGTGGCCGGGCCGCCGTCGGCGGCGCCGTCGACGATCCTGGCCACGACCCGGCGGACGTTGGTGTCCACGACCGGGTGGCGCTGGCGGAACGCGAACGCCGCGACCGCGCGGGCCGTGTACATGCCGATGCCGGGCAGTGCCAGCAGCGCGTCGACGTCGTCGGGCACCTCGCCGCCGTGGCGCTCGACGAGGGCGGTCGCGCACGCGTGCAGGCGCAGGGCGCGCCGCGGGTAGCCGAGCCGGTCCCAGGCGCGGATGGCCTCGCCGGGCGGGTCGGCGGCGAGATGCGCGGGCGTGGGCCAGCGCTCCATCCAGCGGCGCCAGGCGGGGTCCACTCTGGACACCTGGGTCTGCTGCAGCATGACCTCACTGACCAGCACACCCCACGCGGTCGCGTCGGGCTGCCGCCACGGGAGGTCACGGGCGTTGGCGTCGTACCAACGCGTGACGGTCTGTGCGAGGGCGTAAGAGGCGATAAGGAAGGATAGGTCAAGTGAACGAGTACGCCGTCACCGTCATCGGCCATGACCGCCCGGGCATCATCGCCGACGTCGCGGAGATCCTCGCCGCGCTCGGCCTGAACCTCACCGACTCGACGATGACCCGCCTGCGCGGGCACTTCGCGATGACGCTGGTCTGCGCCGGCACCGTGGCCGCCGCCGAGATCGAGTCGGCGCTCGCGCCGCTGACCGCCGACCGGACGCTGCTGGTCACCGTCCGCGAGGTCGGCGAGGAGCTGGTCGACGCCCCGTCCGGCGAGCACTACGTGCTGACCGTGCACGGTGCGGACCGGTTGGGCATCGTCGCGGCGTTGAGCCGTACCGTGGCGGCCGCCGGCGGCAACATCACCGACTTGACGACCAGACTGGCCGGCAACCTCTACGTCGTCGTGGCGGAGGTCGACGCGTCAGGGGCGATGGCCGACCTCGCCGCAGCGATCGACCAGACCGCCGCGGAGCTCGGGGTCGAGGCGACACTGCGCGCCGGCGAAGCGGACCTGATGTGACCGTCCTGCAGGTGGTCCGGGCGCCCGCCGCGGTGCTGGGCACGGCGGGTAAGGCCGTGGACCCGCTCGCCGAGGACATCGTCCAGCTCGCCACGGACCTGGTGGACACGATGCGGGTGTCGCCCGGCTGCGTCGGGCTGGCCGCGCCGCAGGTCGGCGTGGCGGCACAGGTGTTCGCCGTCGACGTGACCGGGCACGCGAAGGCCCGCACCGTGCACGGCACGCTGGTGCTGTGCAACGCGCGGGTGCTCGAGGCGTCGCAGTGGCAGAAGGGCCGCGAGGGCTGCATGTCGGTGCCGGACCTCACCGGCGACGTGAAGCGCGCCAACCGGCTCGTCGTCGCCGCTCAGCTGCCGGGCACCGGCGAAGAGATCGAGATCACTACTGACGCGTTCGAGGCACGGGCCCTGCAGCACGAGATCGACCATTGCGCTGGGTTACTGTTCCTCGATCGTGTTGCCGGCGCACACGCCGTTTACGCCCGCAAGGTCTATCTCTGAGCGGTCTACACGGCGCGCCGTCCCGTTCGCTACCCGTTCCCTCGATACGGTGAGTGCATCATGAAGCTGACGGTTGGCCCGCTTCCCGCTGGCGTGTACTGGCGGCGTCGCGCCATCGTCGGCGGGGCGCTGCTCATCGTGGTGCTCATGCTGTGGGCCCAGTGTTCCGGACCGGATCCGAAGCGGACCCCCACCTCGGCGCAGTCGCCGACGGCGTCCTCCGCTCCGCCGGCCACCGCGGATCCGGCGCCGACGATCCAGACGCCGACGACCGGCGACCCGGTCACCAGCGCGCCGCCGTCCAGCAGCGCCCCGGCCGTCGCCTCCACCGTGCCGGTCTGCGCCGACGCCGACCTGTCGCTGGTCGCGTCGCCCGAGCAGCCGGTGCAGTTCCGCGGGGCGTACCTCAAGTTCTTCCTGAAGATCAAGAACACCTCCGCCCACGACTGCACCCGCGACCTCGGCGCCGACTTCCAGGAGCTGTACCTGCAGGTCGGTGCGATCAAGATGTGGTCGTCGGACCACTGCGACCCGCCGAAGGGCAGCCAGCCGACGACGCTGAAGCCGGGCATCGAGGTGTCGTTCTCCACCACGTGGAACGGCAAGACCACCAACAACGGGTGCGTCAACCGCGAGGTGCCGCCGGCGGGCAAGTACGAGCTGGTCGGCCGCCTCGACACGAAGCTGAGCACGCCGGTGCAGGTCCACCTGACCTAGCACTTCCTAGAGTGGACGGGGACGCGTTGCGACCGCCCCACCATGTGATCTTGCCCGGTTGATCGAAGTCGCGTGGCGGTCGTCCAGACGGCCTGGGCGCGACTTGGATCACCACGGTCGCCGGGCCGGCGCGAGCAGCGCAGCCAGTGCGAGCATGGTTTTAGACGTAACGCTCCAGGATCGAGGCCTCGGCCAGGCGGCTCAGGCCTTCGCGCACGCCGCGCGCCCTGGCGTCGCCGACGCCGTCGACGGCCTGCAGGTCCTCCACGGTCGCCCCGAGCAGCCGCTGCAGGCTGCCGAAGTGCTCGACCAGGCGGTCCACGACCAGCGTGGGCAGCCGCGGCACCTTCGCCAGCAGCCGGAACCCGCGCGGCGACACCGCGGCGTCCAGCGCGTCGCTCGCCCCCGGGTACCCCAGCGACTTGGCGACCGCGACCAGGTCGATGAGCTCCGTGGCCGTCAACGCGTCCAGCTCTTCCAGCGCGTCGTCGGACGAACGGCTGCGCCGCCCCGACGGCAGATAGTCGCGGATCACCAGCGTCCGGTCCGCCTCGACACCCGCCATCAGCTCTTCCAGCTGCAGCGCGAGCAGCCGGCCGTCGGTGCCGAGCTCCACGACGTAACCGGCGATCTCGTCGGCGATGCGCCGCACCATCTCCAGCCGCTGCACCACCGCCACCGCGTCGCGGACTGTGACGAGGTCCTCAATCTCCAGCGCCGAAAGGGTCCCGCTGACCTCGTCGAGCCGCAGCTTGTACCGCTCGAGCGTGGCCAGCGCCTGGTTCGCCTTGGACAGGATCGCGGCCGAGTCGTCCAGGACGTGCCGCTGACCGTTCACGTACAGCCCGATGATCCGCATCGACTGGCTCACCGAGATCACCGGGAACCCGGCCTGCTTCGCGACCCGCTCCGCCGTGCGGTGCCGTGTGCCGGACTCCTCGGACGGGATCGTCGGGTCAGGCATCAGGTGCACGGCAGCCCGGACGATTCTCGTGCCGTCACTCGAGAGGACGACGGCGCCGTCCATCTTGCACAGCTCCCGCAGGCGCGTCGCGGAGAACTCGACGTCCAGCGGAAACCCGCCGGTGCACATCTGCTCGACCACCTTGTCGTAACCGAGCACGATCAGGGCGCCCGTGCGCCCTCTCAGGATGCGCTCCAGCCCGTCGCGCAGCACCGTCCCCGGCGCCATCAGGGCGAGCGTCGCTCGCATCGGGTCGGCACCGGGCAGTGCGGCGGCCCAACCCCCGTTGAGGCCGGTATGGGAACCGCCTCTGCTGGGCTCGCGGTCGATCGGCACCCGCACAGTCTACGGATGGTCGGACATCCGGTGCTGGTGCGGTATCGACCCAGCCCGTAGAGTGGGCGGACACCATCGCTCGATGGATCATAATTGATGTCTGTGAGGTCCCACCGGTGGCCGGTCCGGAGCGGATCGAGTGGCGGCGCAGCTTCCCGTCCCGGTCCCTGGCCACCCTGGCCTGGTACGCGCTCTGCGCCGCCCTCGCCTGCGGCCTCGTCCGCGGCCTCTTCGCCGACGAACCCGAGGTCCTGCCCTCCGGCGCCGACAACCTGCTCGCCGACCTTCCGATGTGGACGGTCGGCCTGGCCACGGTCGGCGCCACCCCGTTCGTCCTCGCCGTCGTGCGCCGCCCCCGGGTCGGCGCCAACCACTTCGCCCTCACCGTGCGCCCCGGCTGGATCCGGACCCTGGTCCTGCCGTGGTCCCGGGTCGCGCAGGTCGCGCTGATGGAGATCGGCGGCGAGCGGTACCTGCTGGTCCGGCTCCGGGCCGGCCTGGACCGCACCGGCACCAACCCGGTCTGGCTGGACCAGAACGTGCTCCGCGAACTGTCGAAGACCCCCTCTGAGCGCGCCAGCGGCTTCGACGTCGCCGTCCGCCTGCGCGACTTCGCCGGCGGCCCCGACGGCCAACTGGCCGCCCTGGCCGCGTTCGCCCCTGACCAGGTGCTGATCGCCAACCACCTCAGCCCCCGCTGAGCCGGCCGGCCGGGCCACTGCTCCGGCAACGGCGTGGCCGGACACGCAACAACCCGGTGGCGCGCTGTTGCCAGAGGAACAGGGATCCACCGGGTTCCAGGAATCCACCGGGTTGTTCCGAACGAGCCGGCTGTGCCAACCCCTCACACCGGGTCTGACGTAGGCACGGACCACGACTGGATCACTGCGCAGCAACGGCGCGGCCCGCACGTGGCAACACGGACGTGGCGGCTCGGCGGCGCGTGGTCATGGCTAAGGGTGTGGCGGCCCGGACGAACACCAGCAGACGTGGTGAGGCCCGGCGCTGTCCAGTCAGGCGTGACGCGGATCAGGCCCCATCCCGCGCTCGACGCGCACACCAAGCAGGCGCAGGCCGGGCGCGGGGCGGGCGCGGGGCGGGCGCGGGGCGGGCGCGGGGCGGGCGTGGGGCGGGCCAGGCGCGGGCTGCGGGCAGGGCTGGAGCTGGGCGCGGGGTGGGCTGGGCGCGGGGTGGCCGGGCGCGGGGCGGGCCAGGCGCGGGCTGCGGGCAGGGCTGGAGCTGGGCGCGGCGTGGGCTGGGCGCGGCGTGGGCTGGGCGCGGGGTGGGCTGGGCGAGGCGTGGGCCAGGCGCGGGCTGGGCGCGGGCTGGGCGCGGGGTGATCGCGGGCCGGGCGCGGGGCGGGCCAGGCGCGGGCTGGGCCAGGCGTGGGCCAGGCGTGGGCCAGGCGCGGGCCAGGCGCGGGCCAGGCGCGGGCCAGGCGCGGGGTGAACGTGGGGTGGACGCGGGGCGGGCCGGACGCGGGGCGGGCCAGGCGGGGGCGGGCCAGGCGCCCAAACCCGCCCGGCTCAGGCAAACGCCAAGCTCGGGCACGGCGCAATCCCGATCCGCCCGAGCCAGGCGCCGGGGCCGGGCCGGTCGGCGCGGCCGCCGGCCCGCGCAGGTCCGCCGGCCCGCGCACCCCTCACGGCCCAGGCCGCCGCCCACCGCGGTGCCAGGCTGGAAGCGTCAGCGCGGGTCGGCCTCGGCGGAGGCCTTCACCGCGTAATGCAGCGCTGTCCTCACGTCGCCCACCTCCAGCACCCGCATCCCCGGCGGCGTCACGCCCGTCGCGGCGGGGCCGCAGCCCGGCGGGACCAGGGCGAACCGGAACCCCAGCCGAGCAGCCTCGGCGAGCCGGCGGGGCACGGCGCCGACGCGGCGGACCTCGCCGGTCAGGCCGACCTCGCCCACGACCACGAGGTCCGGGGGCATCGGCAGGTCGTGGGCGGCCGAGGCGGCGGCCAGCGCCAGGGCCAGGTCGACGGCGGGTTCGGTGACGCGCAGGCCGCCGACGGTGGCGGCATAGACCTCGCGGTCGTGGAGCTGGATCTGGGCCCGCTGCTGCAGCACGGCGATGATCATGGCTAGGCGGGCCGAGTCGAGGCCGCTGACGGTGCGGCGGGGGGAACCGGGGGTCTGGGCACCGATCAGAGCCTGCACCTCGACGACGAGGGCGCGGCGGCCCTCCATGGCGACCGAGACGCAGGTGCCGGAGACGGCGTCGGCATAGCGGGTGAGGAACAGACCGCTCGGGTCGGGGAGGCTGGTGATGCCGCCCTCGTGCATCTCGAAGCAGCCCACCTCGTCGGCGGCGCCGAAGCGGTTCTTCAGGCCGCGGACCATGCGCAGCGAGGAGTGCTTGTCGCCCTCGAAGTTGAGCACCACGTCGACGAGGTGCTCAAGGACGCGGGGGCCGGCGACGTTGCCGTCCTTGGTGACGTGGCCGACGAGGACGGTGGCGAGGCCGCGCTCCTTGGCGATGGCGACCAGGGCGGCGGTGACGGCGCGGACCTGGGTGACGCCGCCCGCGACGCCGTCGGTGCCGGGAGCGGAGATGGTCTGCACCGAGTCGAGGATGAGCAGCCCCGGCTTGACCGCGTCAAGGTGGCCGAGGACGGCGGACAGGTCGCTCTCGGCGGCCAGATAGAGCCGCTCGTGCAGGGCGCCGATGCGCTCGGCGCGCAGGCGGACCTGACTGACCGACTCCTCGCCGCTGACCACGAGGGACGGCGTGTCGCTGTGCTTGGCCCACTGCTGCGCGACGTCGAGCAGGAGGGTGGACTTGCCGACGCCGGGCTCACCCGCGAGCAGCACGACCCCGCCGGGGACGATGCCGCCGCCGAGGACCCGGTCGAACTCGGCCACGCCGGTCGGGCGGGCCTGGGCCGGAGCGGCGCTGATCTCGGCGATCGGGCGGGCCGGCTCCAGCGGGGCCCGGCTCGGCACGGCGCGCAGGGCGGTCGGGCCGAGCCCGGTGGCGGGGGCGGCGGCCTCGATGACCGAGCCCCACTCACCGCACTCGGGGCACCGCCCCATCCACTTGGCCGGCCGGTGCCCACACACGTCGCACTGGTAGGTCGCGCCCCTCGACTTCGTCACACCCGAAAGCTAGCCCACGGGTATGACAAAACTACTCGCCCTCGTGCCCCACGACCGGGCTCGGCTTCGGCAGCGGGCTCAGCGGCACGGTCATCGGCAGCTCGGGCACGGTGATCGTGGTGGTGCTGCCGTCGGCATACGTGAACGTGAACGTCACGTTCGGCAGCGCCATACCGGCCCGCAGCTCCTCGCCGGTGAGCTTCTCCACCGCGAGGTAGGTCTTGGTGCTCTGGCTCAGCGACACGAACCCGCCGACCGGGATCTCCACGCCGATCTTGGACGAGCCGACGGGGGCCGGGGCCGGCGGCGCCGAGGGCGACTTCGACGCAGATGCAGACGCAGACGCAGAGCCAGAGGCGGAGGCCGGAGCCGAAGAAGGCGGAGAAGAAGGGGCGGCCGCGGCGGAAGGCCCACCCACCAGCACCACGGTGCCGGCGGACCCAGCCGTGACGCCCGTCAGCTTCACCGACTGCTTGGCGTTGTTGAACAGCCGCACCTCGATCGGCACCGTGCTGCCGGCCTTGTACGCGTCCGCATACGCCACGACACCCTCGCGCAGCACGATCTGCCCGTCGGCGCTCTGCGCGCCGATGCCCGGCACCGCGGCGACCTGGGTGTCGGTCTGGGTGATCTGGCCGGCGCTGCACCCGGAGAGCAGGCCGACGCCGAGCGCGGCGGAAGCCAGCAGCGCGGCGCCCAGCATCGTGCGGCGGCGGGCAGCCGGAATCGTACGCGTCACCTTGGGTCCTCCATCTGGGATCGGGCGGCCGAAGTACAGCCTAGATGCCGTTGATCGGCCGATGACGCGCACCCTGACACCACGCCGGTCAACCCAGGTTCAAGCCGCTGACCAGCAGAAATACCACATCGATCAGCGTGACGGCGATCACCGACAGGAAGGGGACGCGTGAGCTGGGGTTGCGGCGCATGGCGTACACCCCGAAAGCGAGCACGACCAGGGCCACCGCCAGGGTCGGCCAGAACAGCGGCGCGGGTGGCCCCGGCGGCCCGAACGCCAGGGCGGCGGTGGCGCCGAGCAGCAGCACGGCGGCGGCGCCGAGCGAGCCGCTCCGGCCGAGGAGGTGCGGCAGTCCCCGCACGCCGGTGCGGACGTCGTCGTCGAGGTCGGGCAGCGCGTTGACGAAGTGCGCGCCCGCGCCGAGCAGGGCACCGGCCGCGAGCAGCCACAGCGGCGGATCCAGCCCGGCACCGATGACCACGAACGCGGGCAGGCAGGCGAACGAGACCGCGTACGGCAGCACCGACACCGGCGTGGACTTCAGCGGCCAGTCGTAGAGCAGCGCCGAGACCAGCGCCAGCAGCGCGACGAGCCCGGCGCCGGCCCCCGACAGGAAACCGAGCGGCACCATCGCGACGGCGGCGGCGATGCCGAGGGTGAAAACGAGCCGCCGGGAGATCACCCCGGTCGCGACGGGTTTGTCGGTACGCCCCACCGCCGCGTCCCGCGAAGCGTCCAGCGCGTCGTTGACCCAACCGATCGAGAGCTGGCTCGCCAGTACCGTAGCCGCCGCGGCCAGCACACCTGGCCAGGATCTTCCGAGTCCGAACGACAGCAGCGCCGCCACGGCGGTGACCGCGACCGCCGGCTCCGGGTGACTGGCGCGGACGATCGCGCTCGCAACGGACATCCGGCAAGTGTGGCTGTCGGAAGGGTTCCGTGTCAGTCTCGATCCATGCGATCGACGCGCCGGGCGCGTAACGACCCAGTTCAGTATGACGACCTGGCCGGCGAGTGGTGGCGTCCCGGATCGCCACTGTCCATGCTGTACTGGCTGGCCCGCGCCCGGGCCCGGCTCATCCCGCCCGCGTCGCGCGACGGCGCCGTGCTGGTCGACCTGGGCTGCGGCGGCGGGCTGCTCGCTCCGCACGTCGCCGGCAAGGGGTACCGGCACGTCGGCGTCGACCTGATGACGTCCGGGCTGGAGCAGGCCGCCGCGCACGGCGTCGCGCCCGTCCGGGCGGATGCGTGCAGGTTGCCGTTCGCTGACGGCACCGCTGACGTGGTGAGCGCGGGTGAACTGCTGGAGCATGTGCCCGACTGGCCGGCCGTGGTCGCCGAGGCGTGCCGCATTCTGCGACCCGGGGGGTGGCTGGTGCTGGACACCCTGGCGGACACCGCCGTGTCGCGGCTGGTCGCGGTTCGGCTCGCCGAGGCGGTCCTGCCGGCGGTGCGCGGCATCCACGACCCCGCCCTGTTCGTCGATCCGCAGGACCTGCGGGTCGAATGCGCGCGCAACGGCGTGCCGCTAGACGTGCGGGGCGTCCGACCGACGCTGCCCGCGCTCGCCCGCTGGCTGGTGACCCGCCGTAACGCTGTGCCGATCGTGCCGACGTTCACCACCGCGATCCTCTACCAGGGGCGCGGCAGAAAGGGGACCCAGTGACAGGTGCCGCGATCGCGGGCATGGGTGTGACATTCCCGGGCCCGATGCGCCAGGACGAGGTGTGGTCGGGCTTTTTCGAGCGGCACTACAACGGTTCCCGGAGGGGGCTGGCCAAGCGGATCTTCAGCAACTCGGGCGTGGTCAGCCGGCACGGGGCGGTGAACCCGCTCGTCGAGGACGCGTCGGGCTGGTCGACTGCGAAGCGCATGGGCCGCTACCTGACCGAGGCGCTGCCGCTGGGCAAGGACGCGGTCAGCGGCGCACTCGACGCGGCCGGCCTGCGACCGGACGAGATCGGGCTGTTCGTGGTGTGTTCCTGCACCGGGTACGCCACCCCCGGCCTCGACATCCTGCTCGCCCGCGACCTGGGCATGGCGCCGACCACGCAGCGGCTGTTCATCGGGCACATGGGCTGCTACGCCGCGCTGCCCGGGCTGGGCGCCGCGACGGACTTCGTGTCGGCCCGCGGACGCCCGGCGGTGCTGCTGTGCCTCGAGCTGACCAGCCTGCACGTGCAGCCGCCGAGTGAGGATCCGCAGCAGATCGTGGCGCATGCGCTCTTCTCGGATGCGGCGGCGGCAGTGGTACTGGTGCCGCACGGTTCAGGCCAGCAGGTCACGGACATCGCCGCGGTCACGGACACGGCGACCGCGGACCACATGACCTGGGACGTCACAGACCTCGGGTTCCGGATGGGGCTGTCGCCGAAGGTGCCCGACGTGCTGTCGATCTACGTCGCGGACCTGGTGGGTGACCTTCTGGGGCGGCACGGGCTGACATTGGCCGACGTGGACGGCTGGGCCGTGCACCCGGGCGGGCCGCGCATCCTCGACGTGGTCCGCGACCAGCTGGCGCTGCCGGAATCGGCGCTGGCCGAGTCGCGTGGCACCCTCGCCGAGCACGGCAACTGCTCGTCGCCGACGGTCCTGCTGATCCTCGACGCGCTGCGCCGCCGCCCGTCAGGCCCGCCGAAGCACACGGTGGTGCTCGCGTTCGGTCCTGGCCTGACGCTGTACGGGACGCTGCTACGCGGTTGACGAGGGGGTCACCGCGAGGTTGCCCAGCTCGCTGTCGAACGCGGCGGCGCTGGTCACGGAGCTGACCGACCGCAGCACCCGGCCGTCCGCGCCGACCAGGATGGCCGCGGTGGTGCGGCTGGGCGCGAGGAACGGCACCGCCGCGCGGACCGAGCCGTTCGGATCCGCGAACGCGCCGACCTTCACCTTGACGTTGAGCGCCTCGGGCAGCGTCGGGGGCCGCGTGGCGACCACCAGCACCTGCGCGGACGGGGCCTTGCTGGCCGCGACGGCGTTCACGGTGCCGGTGATGAGCTGCTCGCAGCTGCAGCCGTCGATGAGCAGGATCACCGCGGGGGTGAGGTCGCGGATCCGTACCGTCGAGCCTTCGGAGTCGACCAGGGTGAGCCCGGTGAGGCTGACCACGGCGGCGGGGGACGGCGGGGTGAGCTGCGGCGTGCCGTAGGGGTTACGCCGCGGCCAGGCCACCGCGAACAGACTCACCAGCGTCGCGATGACGGCGATCGACATGATGAGCAGTGGCACGGCGAGGCCGGGAGAATCGTCGGTGGTCCGGCCGAGCGGCTCCGGCTTCAGATGCAGCCGGCGGCGCCAGCGACGGCGGATTGCGGCACGGCGGAATTGTCGACGGATCGACGTGCCTTCATCGTCGAGTGCGCCGGGATCGTCGGGAATGATGATCGTGCCCCACTCAGGGGGCAGGTCGGGCAGGCCACCACCGTCTTGTGGTCGGTCACCACCACCGTTGTCGCCGCGCAGCGTGCCCATCGCTGTTCTCCTCGCACCTGCCTTAACTTTCCCTCACCCGGCTGCTGCGCGCCAGTGGGGCCAGCCATCGAGATGCGTGAAGATTTTCCCACGCTCCGCCGCTGGTTACGTCACACAGCGTGGCGTTGTGGAGGCCCGCTGTCGGTTCCGTAGGCACTCGCGGTAATCAATCGGAAATGTCCTACAGCCTGCACATTTGCGTGTGCCCTGGGTTGTTGATCCGTTACGCAGCAGGTTCCACGATTCATGTCAAGCGGGAGAAAGGGGACTCACATGTGTTCTGACCTGCGCGAATGCTGCTCTCTTGGGTGGGACGACGGCGCGTGACCGTGTTACCCTAGACACAGCGAAAGGGGTTTCGAACCTATGGTTTTCAGTGTCGGCGAGACCGTTGTCTACCCCCACCACGGGGCCGCACTCATCGAGGCAATCGAGACTCGGGTCGTCAGGGGCGAGGAGAAGCAGTATCTCGTCCTCAGGGTCGCTCAGGGTGACCTGACGGTGCGGGTGCCCGCCGAAAACGCCGAGATCGTCGGCGTGCGCGAGGTGGTTGGCGAGGAAGGCCTGACGAAGGTCTTCGACGTCCTCCGCGCTCCGCACACCGAGGAGCCGACCAACTGGTCGAGGCGTTACAAGGCGAATCTGGAGAAGTTGGCCTCCGGCAATCCGCTCAAGGTCGCAGAGGTCGTGCGTGACCTGTGGCGCCGTGACCGGGAGCGTGGTTTGTCGGCCGGCGAGAAGCGCATGCTGGCCAAGGCTCGGGACATCCTGGTCGGTGAGGTGGCGCTCGCCGAGAAGAGCACCAAGGATGAGGCCGAGACGCTGCTGGACAAGGTGCTGACCGAGGCCTGACATTTCAGCCCGGCTATCCCTTAGACCGAGGACCGCGACGTGACGGCGCACCCCAGTGTGCGTGGTGACGTCGCGGTCCTCGTGCCTGCTGCGGGCATGGGGGTCCGACTCGGCCCCGGTGCTCCGAAGGCACTGCGGCTCCTGCGAGGGGAGCCGCTGCTCATGCACGCTGTTCGCCGGGTGGCTGCCGCGCCCAGCGTCGGCTGCATCGTGGTCGCCGCGCCCGCGGACGCTGTCGACGACGTCGCCGCGATGCTGCGGCCGCTCTCCTCCCCTGCGGTCCGGCTGCTGGTGGTCGCGGGCGGGGCGAGCAGGCAGGCGTCGGTGGCTGCCGCGCTGGCCGCCGTCCCCGAAGAGTTCGGCATCGTGCTGGTCCATGACGCGGCGCGTGCACTGACCCCACCTGAGCTGGTGGAGACGGTCGCGGACGCGGTGCGAGGGGGGCACGGCGCCGTCATACCCGTTCTGGCCGTGGTCGACACCATCAAGCAGGTGGACAATTCCGGCGTCGTCGTCGGCACCGTCGACCGCTCCGTCCTCCGCGCCGTCCAGACCCCCCAGGGCTTCCGCCGCGATGTGCTGACCAGCGCCCACGCCGCCGCCGTCGACGAACACACCGACGACGCCGGCATGGCCGAGAAGCTCGGCATCCCGGTGCACACCGTCCCCGGCTCCGAGGCCGCGATGAAGATCACCCGCCCGTTCGACCTGGCCGTCGCCGAGCTGCTCTTCTGACCGTGCGCCGCCCGCCCGTCTGGCTCCTCGACGTCGACGGCGTCCTCAACGTCCGCCGCCCGCTGTGGGGACCGTCGTTGTGCCGCGGCACCGCCCACTCCGCCGGCGTCGACTGGCCGATCCGCTGGGCACCTCTGCTGATCACCCGGATCCGCCACCTGGCGCTTGCCGGTCTCGTCGAGGTCCGCTGGTGTACGACCTGGTGCCCGGACGCCGATGCGCTGGAGCACCTGTTCGACCTGCCACCGTTCGGCCGTGCCCTGACCGCGGCCGACCTGGACCGGGTGGACGACACCGACCCGCTGAAGCTGGCCGCGGCCCGTGGGGTCCTCGCCGACCGGCGCCGGCTGGTGTGGACGGACGACACCGCCGTGCCGGATCCCGGACCGGAGTCCGCCGCGCTGACCGCTGGCGGTCGCGGGCTGCTGATCAAGCCAAACCCGCGCCGCGGCCTGCGCCCGAGCGACCTGGCAAGGATCGAGGCGTTCGCCCGCCAGGTCCGCTTCGCCAGCTGATCTCGAAGCGCGGACCGCCACGCCGGGTGGTTCCGAGCCGGAACGGGCCCACCACACGAGGTGGCCCCGTGGCGGGGAGCACCACGGGGCCGACGCGAACGACGTACAAGAAATACATGCAGTGTCAGGCGGGAGCGGCCGACACCGGCGCGACGTGCTGCTTGCGCGGGCGGCGGCGCCACACGAGGTACGTGCCGATCGAGCCGCCGACGCCCAGGGTCGCGATCATCGCGCCGGCCAGGGACATGCCGAGGGTGTCGCCGCGGGCGGTGGCCGAGCCGAGGGCGGCGTACGCGATCGTGGCGGGCAGGGCGCCGAGCATGGTGCCGAGGACGAAGGTGGCCCGGCGGACCCGGGTGGTGCCGAAGGCGTAGTTGGCCACGCAGAACGGCACGAATGGGATCATGCGGGATATGATGACGGCCACGATGCCGCGGTTGGCGACGGCCTGCTCGACGGCGAGGAAGCGGCCGCTGAGGTGGCGGGCCATGAAGTCGCGGCCCAGGAAGTGCCCGATCGTGTAGGCGAGCAGGGCGCCGAGGGTGACCCCGGCGAGGATGTAGAGGACGCCGCCAGCGAAGCCGAAGAGGACGCCGCCGACGCCGGCGAGCAGGGTCCGGGGGACCAGGGCGGTGGTCAACAGGGCGGAGCCGAAGACGGCGATCGCCGGGCCGAACGGATGGTCGGGGCCCACGGCATGGGTGAGCGACGATTTGTCCGGGTGAATGATCAGCATCACCACGGACAGCGTCGCGACCAGCAGGGCAAGCAGTCCGAAGCGCAAGGCGGCTCCGGTGCGCCACCACTGCCGTGGGGCTTTCGGGGTCGTCAGGTCGTTGCGCACCTGACCCAGCCTAGGCCCGGATCGCCAGGATGCCGAGTCCGATGATGGCTCGGCAACTAGAAGTTCACGATCGTGCACCGATCGTCGTACCCTCCGGAAGTGATGCAGCGATGATGTTGATCGGCAACGGGACCGACGTGCACGCGTTCGAAAAAGGGCGGGAGTGCTGGGTCGCGGGGCTCAAGTGGGAAGGCGTCGACGGGCTCGCCGGGCACTCCGACGGCGACGTCGTGGCGCACGCGATCTGCGACGCGCTGCTGTCCGCGGCCGGTCTGGGTGATCTCGGGGCGAACTTCGGCACCAGCCGGCCGGAGTGGGCCGGCGCGTCGGGGGTGACCCTGCTGCGTGAGGCCGCGCGGCTGGTCCGTGACGCGGGGTATGAGATCGGGAACGTCTCCGTGCAGGTGATCGGGGTCGCGCCGAAGGTCGGCCGGCGCCGCGCCCAGGCGGAGGAGACGCTGCGCAAGGCGATCGGCGCCATCGTCCGGTTGTCGGGCACCACCACCGACGGGCTCGGCTTCACGGGCCGGGGCGAGGGCCTCGCGGCCACCGCCGTTGCGTTGATCTATCCGGTACCGAAAGGGTAAATGCCTTGAACGAGATGCTGCGTGACCTGCTCGACCGCCGGGCGTTCCTGGTGCTCAGCACGATCAACCCGGACGGCGCGCCGCAGTCCAGCGTGATCTGGGCCAAGCACGACGGCGGCGACGTCGTCTTCTCGACCATCCGGGGGCGGCGCAAGACCCGCAACATGGAGCGCGACCCGCGGGTGTCGATCTGCGTGTACGACCCGGCGAACCCGTACCGCTACGTCGAGGTCCGCGGCACCGTCAAACTGGTCGAGGAGGGCGGCCCGGAGCTGATCGACGAGCTCAGCCGCCTGTACGACGGCAAACCGTTCGTCGAGGCGGTGCCGGGCGTCACCCGGGTGGTCTGCCGGGTGACCGCGACGAAGGTGATCGAGCACTAGGAAACACCACCCAACCGCCGCAGGGGCAGCGCGCGTCAATGCGGCGGGAGGCGATGTGCGCGACGAACTCGAACGGCAGTACGTGGAGTACTTCCAGCCACGACTGCCGCAGCTGCACCGGCTGGCGGTGATGCTGTGCGGCGACGCTGACCGCGCCGACGACATCGTCCAGGCGGCGGTGACCACGCTGTACACGCGGTGGCGGCACGTGCGCCAAGTGGACAACCTCGACGCGTACGTGCGCCGCAGCGTGGTCAACACGTTCCTCACCGAGCGCCGCGGCCGCTGGTCACGGGTCCTGCTGACCGAGGCGCTGCCGGACCGCGCGGCCGCCGCCGGGCAGCCGGCCGACGAGCGGATGGTGATCCGGGCCGCCCTGCGGGCGCTGCCGCCGAAGCAGCAGGCGGTGCTGGTGCTGCGGTTCCTGTGTGATCTGCCGGTGGACGAGGTCGCCGAGCTGCTCGACTGCTCCCCGGGGACGGTGAAGAGCCAGACCTCCGACGGGCTGGCCAAACTGCGCAAGAAGCTCGGCGTGCTGGCGCCGGCCGGGGGTGGGGCGTGATGCACGAGGACCTGTTGAGCCCGCTGCGGGACGCCGGCGTGCGCCCGCCCCGCGTCGACCTGCGGCAGGCGATCCGGGTGGGTCGGCGCCGGCGCAGGATGCGGCACGCCGCGGTCGCCGGCCTGACCGCCGCGGCCGTGCTGGCGACGACCGTCGCGGTCAGCGCCGTGACCGGCCGGCCGCAGTCGATGCCCGCCGAGCGCACGCCGGTGCCGCTGCCGACGTCGACCGTCGCGCCGCCGCTGGGCGAGTGCTCGATGAGCAAGGACACCGCGCCGTACGTGAGCCGCCACCCCTGGGTGGAGCTTGACAGGTCGTGGCGGGTCGCGGTGCACCTCGACGCGCCGGGCACGCAGCCGGTCGAGGCGGTGCGCTACACGGACGGTCGCGTGGAGCGCATCAAGGGCGTGCCGAGCGACTTCCGGCTGACCAACGTGAACCGGGCCGGTGACTTCGCCGGGGTCAACGGGGCGAACGATCGGGCCTGGGTGTACCGCGACCGGCGGTTCACCCGCCTCGTCCTGCCCGACGGTGCAACGGACGTCTCGCTGACCGACATCAACGACGCCGGCGACCTGCTCGGGACGGTGGCGACGAAGCAGCCCTCCAGGTTCAAGGTGGTCGTGTGGCCCGGTGGCCGGCCCGGGCGGCCGCGGGTGCTGGACACCCCGGACGGGGCGTCCTCGCGGGCGTCCGGGATCGCCTGGGACGGCACCGTCGTCGGCGACGTGATCCGGGGTGACGTGATCACGCCGTTCCTGTGGCATCCCGACGGCACCGGCGAGCCCCTGCCCCTGCCCGCCGGCCACCACGGTGAGAAGGTCGCGGTCGGCGACCTGACCGGCGACTGGGCGGTCGGCACCGGCGTGCGGTGGAACATCCGCACCGGCCGGGCCGACGCCGTCAAGGGCATCGACGGCGCCGGTGTCGTCGACATGTACGGGCGGATCTTCGGCCTCTCGGACACCGCCGACCAGCACGGGGTGGTGTGGATCAACGGCATCCTGGTACCGGTCGCGCAGTCCTTCGACGGCCACAAGGTGTATTTCAAGGGCGTACGCGACGACGGCCGGCAGATGTACGGCTTTTCCGCCTTCGACAGCACCTGGGTGCGCTGGACCTGCTAGACGGTGCGCGCCCAGGTCCACGCGTACGCGGTGTCCTCGACCGACAGTGCGGGCTCGCACAGGTCGAGCGGGCGGAACGTGTCGACCATGACCGCCAGCTCGTCGAACGCCTCCACGCCCAGGGCGCGCTCGACGGCGCCGGGCTGGGGGCCGTGGGTGAAGCCGCTCGGGTGCAGCGAGATCGACCCCTGGATGATGCCGGAGCCGCGCCGGGCCTCGTAGTTGCCGCCGGTGTAGAACAGCACCTCGTCGGAGTCGACGTTGTGGTGGTTGTACGGCACCGGGATCGCCAGCGGGTGGTAGTCGACCTTGCGGGGCACGAACGAGCAGATGACGAAGTTCGGCCCCTCGAAGGTCTGGTGGACCGGCGGCGGCTGGTGCAGCCGGCCGGTGATCGGCTCGAAGTCGTGGATCGAGAACGCCCACGGATAGAGGCAGCCGTCCCAGCCGACGACGTCGAACGGGTGGGTGGCGTAGACGTGTTCGGTCCAGCCGCGGCGGTGCTGGACCAGCACCGGCACCTCGGCGCCCTCTTCCAGCAGCGGCTCGCCGGGCCCGCGCAGGTCGCGCTCGCAGTACGGGGAGTGCTCCAGGAACTGCCCGCGCTTGGACAGGTACCGGTGCGGCGGCCCGATGTGCCCGGACGCCTCGATCACCAGGACCCGCACCTCGTCCGAGGTGGGCACCAGGCGGTGGATGACCGACGTGGGGATGATCGCGTAGTCGCCCGCGTGCAGCTCGAGCGCGCCGAACGCGGACTCCAGCCGCAGCCCGCCGGCCTCGACGTACACGCACTCGTCGCCGATCGCGTTGCGGTACAGCGGCGACGGCGTCGTGGCGAGCGCGTAGGACAGCCGCACGTCGTCGTTGGCCAGCAGGTGCTGCCGGCCGAGCACGGCGTCGGTGGGGCCGCCGCCGAGCTTGTGGGTCTGGAAGTGGCGCGGCTTGAGCGGCAGGTTCGGCATGCGGGTGGTCGCGAACGGGGTGACCGCGGTCGCGGATAGGATCGCTGTCGGTCGATGCTTGTGGTACAGCAGGGACGAGTCGCTCGAAAAACCCTCCTGCCCCATCAGCTCTTCCGCGAACAGCGAGCCGTCCGGCTGGCGAAACTGGGTGTGTCGCTTCGGTGGAACCTCGCCCACGCGACGGTAGTACGGCATCCGCTGCCTCCCGGAAGAAAGAAGTCGTCCGGATAGCGGACAAAGTTGTCCGCCTCTTACAGCGTCCATTAGATTCGGAAGCCGTGTCAAACGCAGTTCCGCCTCTGCTGACCACCCTGGTAGACGACGCCGCCGTCTTCCCGCCGGGGAGCATGCCGCTGCCCGACGCCGTCCCGGCCCACCTCCGCCACCGCGACGGCCCGTGGGCGGCGATGATCGGCCCGCTGCTGGTCCCCGCCGCCGACCTGCCCGAGATCGGCGCCGCCGTCGATGTCGGGGTCGTCGGCGAGCCGGGCGCGGTCGAGCGGGCCCTCGAGACCGCCCCCGGCCACCTCACCGTCCGGCAGGTCGAGTCGCCCGTCGCCAAGCGCGGCGAGGACCCGGCGCCCGGCATCGAGCAGCTCGCCGGCCTGCTGCGCAAGAACAGCGAAAAGCCTTGGGTCTGGTACTTCGAGGTGCCGCTCGCCTGGGGTCTGATGCGCGCCCTCGACCAGCTGGCGCGGCTGCGCGCCGAGGGGCTGCCGGCGGCGGCGAAGTTCCGCACCGGGGGACTCGCCGCCGAGCTGTTCCCGACCCCGGTCGAGCTCGCCGCGGTGATCTGCGCCTGCCGCGACCGCGAGCTGCCGTTCAAGCTGACCGCCGGGCTGCACCACGCGGTCCGGCACACCGACCCCGACACCGGCCTGGTCCACCACGGGTTCCTCAACGTGCTCGCCGCGACCCTCGCCGCGGCGGGCGGCGCCGAGCCCGCCGACCTCGCCGGCATCCTCGCCGGCTCCGACGCGCTGCCGCTCACCGTCGCGATCCGCGACCGGCTCGACCAGCCGCGGCCGCTGTGGGTCGGCTTCGGCAGTTGCAGCGTCGAGGAGCCGGTCACCGACCTGACCAACCTCGGCCTGCTGCCCCGTAAGGTTCCCGCATGACCGGACCGGAGCGCAGCGGAGGGCCGGGCATCATGGGCGCAGTTTCGCGGTCAGGGCGGCGCCGGAGCGCAGCGGAGGTGACGTCATGACCGAGTGGACCGAGCCCGCCGCCGATGATCCGTTCGGGCTGCACAACCTGCCGCTGTGCGCGACCCGGGACGGCTGGGTCGGCGTCCGCGCCGGCGAGCTGATCCTCAACCTGGGCGCCGCCGAGGAGGCCGGCCTGCTCGACGCCGGCGGCGCGTTCACCCGCGCGGGCACCCTCAACCGGTTCCTCGCCACCGGCCGGCCCACCTGGACCCGGGTCCGCGAGCAGCTCACCGACCTGTTCACCGGCCTGTCCACTGGCACGGCCGGCGCGCCGCACCGGGCCGCGGTCGAGGCGATGCTGCACCCCGTGGCCGGCACCGCGCTCGCGCTGCCGTTCGAGGTCGCCGACTACGTCGACTTCTACTCCTCCGAGGAGCACGCGAAGAACCTGAGCCGGCTGTTCCGCCCCGACTCGCCGTCGCTGCTGCCCAACTGGAAGTCGCTGCCCATCGGGTACCACGGCCGCGCCGGCACCGTCGTGGTCTCGGGCACCGACGTGCCGCGCCCGCACGGGCAGCGCAAGGCGCCCGACGAGGAGCGGCCCAGCTTCGGCCCGTCCCGGCGCCTGGACATCGAGGCGGAGCTCGGCTTCGTCGTCGGCGCGCCCTCGACCGGCCCGGTCGGCGTCGACGACTTCCGCGCGCACGTGTACGGCGCCGTCCTGGTCAACGACTGGTCCGCCCGCGACATCCAGGCCTGGGAGTACCAGCCGCTCGGCCCGTTCCTGGGCAAGTCGTTCGCCACCTCGGTCTCGCCGTGGGTGGTGTCCCTCGACGCGCTCGAGCCGGCCCGGGCGGCCGCGCCCGTCCAGGACCCGCCGGTGCTGGACTACCTGCGGGAGGCGGAGCGCTACTCGTACGACATCCGCTTCGAGGTTTTCTGGAACGGCACGCTCGTGTCGCGCCCGCCGTATGCCGGCATCTACTGGACACCGGCGCAGCAACTCGCCCATCTCACCGCGAACGGCGCGTGGGCGCGCACCGGCGACCTGTACGCCTCCGGCACCATCTCCGGCGCCACGCCCGAGGAGACCGGGTCGTTCATCGAACGGACCTGGAACGGCGCACACCCCGTCCGCCTCGACGACGGCTCGACCCGTAGCTTTCTGGAGGATGGCGACACGGTCACGATTTCGGCTGCCGCGCGGTGTGCAGGTGGCCCGGCCGATGGCACCATGATTGGCTTCGGTGAGGTGAGGGGCACGGTGGTGACGCGGGTGTGAGAAGCCCTGCGATCGACGGTCACCGTGAGCAGAATGCGACGATCGCCGGGTATGGTGCCCGGCGGAGGTGGTTATGGGGACCGGTCGTGCGGGGCGGCGATTCAGCGTGCGCCCACGAAACTGGCCCCGGTCGCTGCGCCGGGTCCTCACCGCGCTGTTGGCGATCTTGGTCATCGCCGCGATGGGCGTCACCGCGTACCGGACCCTGAAGCCCGCCGAGACCGTCAGCCGCGCCAACAAGCCGGTGCCGTCACCCGAGCCGATCAAGTCGATCCAGTACGCGGAGCTGCCCTCCGCCCCGCTGATCGTCGAGGGCCGGCTGCGCGTCTACACCGAGCAGCGGCGCGTCTTCGCCGACACGCCCGTGACCGCGCAGCGGGAGATGACGCCGCACTGGGCGTACCGGCGCTGGCCCGCGGAGGTCGTCTCCATCGTCGCGGTCGAGAAACCGGCCAGCGGCGTCGGCCTCTCCGTCGTGATCACCAAGTGGTCCGACGGCGAGATCGTCGCCCTCGATGCGGAGAAGGGTGACATCGTCTGGCAGGTGCGCATCGACCCCGCCGACGGTGAGACGTTCAAGGGCCGCCGCACCGGCGCCAAGACCATGTACGCGCCCGAGGACCTCTTCGTCACCACCTCCTCCCTGGACCACCAGCAGATCGTGATCGCCACCGGCAAGGACGTCGTGCAGGCCATCGACCCCACCGACGGCAAGATCCGCTGGACGCACTCGTTCGCCGCCACGCCCGGCTGCCACTCCGTGGACTGGACCAGCCTCGACGCGTACTTCGTGAAGGACACCTGCGCGAAGCCCGCCACGCTCGAGGTGTACGACGCCGGCACCGGCACCCTGCTCACCACCTGGCGCCCGCCGGGCGCGTCGATCGGCCCGGACAACGTCACCAACTGGTACCTGGAGCCGACCTCCTGCCAGCTCGGCCGCTCCGGGTGCATGCTGTTCAAGGCCGCCCCGACCGGTGACGTGGTCAGCTTCGCCGACGCGGCGTCGGGCCTCGGCAGCATCACCCCGACGTACTGGTCGCTCGGCGCCGACCACATCGTCAAGCCCGAGCCGGTCCCCGACAAGGACAAGGTCGTCGTGGTCGGCGACACCCTGGCCGAGCAGGTCGTCGGCGGCTACATCTGGGCCTTCTCGCGCACCACCGGCCAGCGCCTGTGGATGTCGGAGGTGTCCGGCACGCTGATCGGCGCCGACCAGCGCAACGTGTACCTGATCAACAAGGACTACCAGCTCCTGGTCCTCAACATGGTCACCGGTGCGGTCACGTCGAGCACCGAGCTGCGGATCCGTCCGGAGGACCGGTTCGTCTACAGCGAGCTGTACGTGCACGGCGGCTACCTGGTGATCGAGCGCCTGCACACCACGAACGCGTCGGAGATCGACGACAAGTACTACTTCAGCATGAACACCGTCGTGCTGGTCGGTATCGGGTGAGGCGCCTGGCCGCGCTCGGGGCGGTGCTGCTGGTGCGGTCGAGACGGCCACGACGGCGCAGGCCCAGGGCTCCAGCCCCGCGGTGAAACAGCTCGCCGGCGCCGTCGTGACCGGTCAGACCGCCGAGATCACCGAGATGAAGGCGTTGCTCGACAAGCTGCCGTGAATCTCGGCGCTCCCGGCGTGGTCATCGTTCGGACAGGGTGTCGAGCAGGTCCCCGACGGGCCGGTCCGGCAGCGCCCTGGCGACGTCGGCGAGGGCCACGATCCCGACGAGGTCGTGCCCGTCGATGACCGGCAGCCGCCGTACCTTGTGCTTCGCCATCGTGGCCAGGATCTCCGTCGAGTCGTCATCGGCCCCGATGGTGACCGGCTTGCCCTGCGCGAGCTGGGCGACGGTCACACTGGTCGGGTCGTTGCCGGCGGCGAGCACCTTCACCACGATGTCCCGGTCGGTCAGCATCCCCTTCAGCTGGTTGTCGCTGCCACAGATCGGCAGCGACCCCACATCCAGCTCAGCCATCTTCCGGGCCGCGTCCATCAGCGTCTCGTTCTCCTGCGCGCAGGTGACACCCGCGGTCATGATCTCTCTGGCGGTTGGCATGGCCGCTCCTTCAATCGATGTGCCTTGCGGTCACCAATCCCCTACCCACCGCACCCCGATCGGTACATTCCGCACCCGGGCACCCCGCACCCGGTCACCCCGCGCCCGGGCACGGACGCGATGAGGGCAGCCTCAGAGGCAGTCGAGGAAGGCGTCGTTCTCGCCCGGCGAGCTGATCGTCACCCTCACCCCGTCGCCCGCGAAGGCCCGCACGATCACGCCCGACTCCTCGCACTTCGCGGCGAAGTCCAGCGCGGCGTCGCCCAGGGGCAGCCAGAAGAAGTTCGACTGCGTGTCGGGCACGTCGGGGTACACCTTGCGGACGGCGTCGACGACCCGTTCGCGCTCGGCGGTGATCAGGTCGACCCGGCGCTGCATCTCATCGGAGGCCTGCAGCGCGGCGAGCGCCGCGGCCTGCGCCGTCGCCGAGGTCGAGAACGGCGTGACGACCTTGCGGACGGCGGCGGCGACCTCCGGCGAGCCGACCAGGTACCCGATCCGCAGGCCGGCGAGGCCCCACGCCTTGGACAGCGTGCGCAGGACGACGACGTTGGGCCGGTCGCCGTACACCTCGAGGCCGTCGGGCACGTCGGGGTCGGTGACGAACTCGCGGTACGCCTCGTCGAGGGCCACGAGCACCGTCGGCGGCACGGCGTCCAGGAACGCGTCGAGCTCCGCGCGGCGGCAGGCGGTGCCGGTCGGGTTGTTCGGGTTGCAGACGACGACGAGCCGGGTCTGGTCGGTGATCGCGGCGGCCATGGCCGGCAGGTCGTGCGCGTGCGAGGCGGTGTTGGGCACCCGGACGCTGGTGGCGGCGGTCGTGGCGGCGATGATCGGGTACGCCTCGAAGGACCGCCAGGCGTAGACGGCCTCGTCGCCGGGCAGGCAGGTGACCCGGAAGAGGTGCTCGGTGAGGGCGACCGACCCGCAGCCGGTGGCGATGCGGTCCGCGTCGACGCCGAGGCGCTCGCTGAGCGCGGCGCGCAGCGCGGTGGCGCCCGGGTCCGGGTACCGGTGGGCGCCGGCGATCGACGCGGTGACCGCCTCGACGACACCGGGCAGCGGGCCATAGGGGACCTCGTTGCTGGCCAGCTTGATCGCTCCGGGCACGGTGCGGCCGGCGACGTAGGCGGGCAGGGCGTCGAGGTCTGGGCGGGTGAGGCGGGTCATGACGAATCTCCGGTGGGCTGTGATGGCGGCTGGACGTCCCGCACCACGACGGTGCCGGCCGAACGGTCGTGGAAGGCGCGGTGCAGCGGCCAGTCGATCACCGGGGAGAGGCTGTCGAGGAACTGCAGCACGAACCCGACGCCGCAGGTCCACAGCAGCACCGACAGGCCCAATGGGTTCCACCGGCGGATGGCGCGGCCGTAGCCGATGCGGTCCTCGCTCTCCATGCGCATGACCTTGATCTTCAGCAGCCGCTTGCCGAAGGTCTGGCCGTTGTTGGCGATCGCGGGCACCTCGTAGGCGAACCAGAGGGCCGCGATGAGGATCAGGATCACCACCTGCAGCGTGCCGGAGCGCTCGGACTGCACGATGTCGCCGGTCGACTCGTTGGCCAGGATCCGCTGGTACATCTCGCGGTAGACCGGCCACGACTCGCGCAGGTACTGGTAGACGAACCAGCCGGTGACCGCAGTGTTGATCAGCAGCAGCACGGCGATGTCGACGAGCCGGGCGAGCAGCCGCGCACCGAGCCCGGCGACCTGTCGGCCGTGCGGCATCGCCGCCGCGCCCTGCATGACCGCGGCGGACTGCGGCGGCAGGAGCACCTGGACGGCGCCGGACGGATACCCGCCCGGCGGCAGCGTGCCCTGCGGCTGCACGCCCGGCGGCAGCGGCGTGCCGGGTGGCAGCACGACGGCGCCGGGCGGCAGCTGGCCCGGTGGGAAGCCGCCGGGTGGCACGGGCGTGCCCGGCGGCAGGATGACCGCGCCCATCTGCGGCGCGGGCGTGGGCGTCGGTGGTGGCGGCGGCGGCGGGGCGACGGCTGGTGGCCCCGCCGGTGGGACCGCATCCGCGGGGATGGGGTCACCGAGCCAGCCCTCACCGTCCCAGTACCGCTGGACGGTCTGGTCGACGGGGTCCTTGTACCAACCTGGAGCTGTCACCTGTTGACCTTTACCACAACCGTCTGTGCGACCTTGTCGTGCAGGCACTGCTGGAACGGCTTGTCCCACAGCTGCCACAGCCCGTCGATCCAGGAGAAGAACGGGACGAACATCGCGACGACGTACTGCATCAGCCACCGCTTCGCGGCCACGCCCCGGGTGATCGGCGCCGACGGGTCGTCGAGCCGGATGAGCATCAGGCCGAGCGCCCGCTTGCCCAGTGTGACACCGCGGCGGCTCGGGAACAGCTCGACGTAGTACACGTAGCTCAGGCCGAACATCACCGCGAAGATCGCGACGTAGCCGAGAATGATCGGGCCGACGAACAGCGCCGGGTCGGGCTCGCCGAGCAGCTCGCCGGTGACCGGGTCGGTCTCCAGCTGGGAGGCCTGCGTGCCGATCCAGGCGATCATCGCGATGATCGCCGGGACGATCACCAGCATCGACAGTGCGACGAACACGATGGCGTCGATCAGGTACGCGCCGAGCCGCGCGCCGAACCCGGCGAGCGGCTGGCCGGTCGGCGCCAGCGGCACCGGCGCAGGGCCGTAGTAGGCCTGCGCCGGCACGCCGTAGGCGCCCTGCGGGTAACCAGGAGGTGGACCCTGTGCATATGGGTTGTGCTGCGGCGGTTGCGGGTAGCTCACCCCGATAGTGTTACAGGTTCCCGCGACGTTCCTGTTCCCGCTCGATTGCCTCGAACAGCGCCTTGAAGTTGCCCTTGCCGAAGCCCAGTGACCCGTGCCGCTCGATCAGCTCGAAGAACACCGTCGGGCGGTCCTGCACGGGCTTGGTGAAGATCTGCAGCAGGTAGCCGTCCTCGTCCCGGTCGACCAGGATGCCGCGGGCCTTCAGATCCTCGATCGGCACCCGGACCCGGCCGATGCGCGCCCGCAGCTCGGGGTCGTCGTAGTACGAGTCGGGCGTGGCCAGGAACTCCACCCCGGCGGCCCGCATCACGTCGACGGTACGCAGGATGTCGCCGGTGGCCAGCGCGATGTGCTGGGCGCCCGGCCCGCCGTAGAACTCCAGGTACTCGTCGATCTGTGACTTCTTGCGCGACACGGCGGGCTCGTTGAGCGGGAACTTCACCTTGCGGGTGCCGCTGGCCACGACCTTGCTCATCAGCGCGGAGTACTCGGTGGCGATGTCGTCGCCGACGAACTCGGCCATGTTGGTGAAGCCCATGACCCGGTTGTAGAACTCGACCCACTCGTCCATGCGGCCCAGCTCGACGTTGCCGACCACGTGGTCCACGGCCTGGAAGAACCGCCTCGCCGGCGGCGTCACGATCGGCTGCCTCGCCACGAACCCCGGCCGCCACGGGCCGCTGTAACGCGACCGGTCGATCAGGGTGTGGCGGGTCTCGCCGTACGCCGCGATCGCCGCGACCCGGACGGTGCCGTGCTCGTCCTCCTCGTCGTGCGGGGCCTCCAGGCCCGTCGCGCCCTGCCGCAGCGCGTGCGCATAGGCGGTGTCGACGTCCGGGACCTCCAGCGCGATGTCGGCGATGCCGTCGCCGTGCCGCTCGTAGTGCTGCGTCGCGGCCGCCTGCCGGTGCACGCCGCCGGCCAGCACGAACACCGCCGAGCCGGACTTCAGCACGTACTCCGCATGGTCGCGGTACCCCTGCTCGGGCCCCCGGTACGCGACCAGGGTCATCCCGAACGCCGTCGAATAGTAGTGCGCGGCCTGCTTGGCGTTGCCGACGTAGAACCTGACGTGATCGAGCCCGGTCAGCGGGAACGGGTCATGCGACACGTCACGCTCGACAGCACCGATGAGCTCGTTGATGTCCTCGATAGCGCGGGTCATACGCCCAAGCCTGGCTCCGCACCATCAGCTGGGCAAGGAACGCTATTCTGCATGGTCAAGTTGCTCATGTTGTCGGAGACTCCGGGGGTACGGGTGGACAAAATGCCTAACCCGATCGACGCGCTGGACGCGCGGCTGATCGGCCTGCTGGCCGCCGAACCCCGCATCGGGGTGCTGGAGTGCTCCCGCCGGCTGCACGTCGCCCGCGGCACGGTCCAGGCCCGGCTCGACCGCCTCACCGAGCGCGGCGTGATCCGCGGCTACGGCCCCGACATCGACCCGGCGGCCCTGGGCTACGGCGTCACGGCCTTCGTCACCCTGGAGATCCGCCAGCGCTTCGGCCACGACCCGGTCGCCGCCCACCTGGCCGAGATCCCTGAGGTCCTCGAGGCCCACACCATCACCGGCTCGGGCGACCTGATGTGCCGCATCGTGGCCCGGTCGAACTCGGACCTGCAGCGGGTGATCGACCGGGTGATGGGGTTCGACGGCATCGAACGCTCCTCGACGATCATCGCCCTGGCCGAGCAGATCCCACACCGCACCCTCCCCCTCGTGACCGCCGCCGCCCGGCTCGCCGGCTAGGACTGTGACCACGAACGTTCACCGGGTGGGTGGTGTGGTTCCCGCCGTGCGGGTGCGGCGAGCGACTCCCCTCCGTGGGGCGGCCCTCAGCGGGCCAATCAGCCCCAGCCACCGTTTCGCCCGGCCGGGCCGCCGTGGTGATCCAAGTCGCGTCCTGGCCATCTGGACGACCACGTCGCGACTTCGATCAACCGGACAAGATCGCCCGCGAGCGGCCGTGACCTGCCGGTATGATCTGCGACTCCAGCTGTCGCGTGCCGTGTCGCCAACCTCTCCGGCGGCGACCTCGAAGAGGTCATTCGGGTCGCCGCCAACCTGTGGCTGCTACCGGCCGATCTGCAGGGTCAGCGTGGGCTTGGTCACCTCGGCGAAGAAGTCGTTGCCCTTGTCGTCGACCACGATGAAGGCCGGGAAGTCCACCACGTCGATCTTCCAGACCGCTTCCATGCCCAGCTCGGGGTACTCGATGACCTCGACGTGCTTGATGCAGTCCTGGGCGAGCCGGGCGGCAGGGCCGCCGATCGAGCCGAGGTAGAAGCCGCCGAACTGCTGGCAGGCCTCGGTGACCTGCTTGGACCGGTTGCCCTTGGCGAGCATCACCAGGGAGCCGCCCGCGGCCTGGAACTTCGCGACGTACGCGTCCATGCGGCCGGCGGTCGTCGGGCCGAACGAGCCGGACGCGTAGCCGGACGGGGTCTTCGCCGGGCCGGCGTAGTAGACGGCGTGGTCGCGCAGGTACGCGGGCATCGGCTCGCCCGCGTCCAGGCGCTCGGCGATCTTGGCGTGGGCGATGTCGCGGGCCACGACCAGCGGGCCGGTCAGCGACAGGCGGGTCTTGACCGGCAGCGTCGCGAGCTGGGCGCGGATCTCGGCCATGGGGCGGGTCAGGTCGACGGCGACCACGTCGTCGTCGAGGTGCTCGTCGGTGACGTCGGGCAGGAAGCGGGCCGGGTCGCGCTCCAGCTGCTCCAGCCAGATCCCGGACTCGGTGATCTTCCCGACGGCCTGGCGGTCGGCGGAGCAGGAGACGGCGATCGCGACGGGGCAGGAGGCGCCGTGGCGCGGGAGGCGCACGACGCGCACGTCGTGGCAGAAGTACCGGCCGCCGAACTGCGCGCCGATGCCGAACTCGCGGGTCAGCTGCAGCACCTCGGCCTCCAGCTCCAGGTCGCGGAACCCGTGGCCGGTGGGCGAGCCCGCCGTCGGCAGCGTGTCGAGGTACTTCGCGGAGGCCAGCTTCGCCGTCTTGAGGGCATGTTCGCCGGACGTACCGCCGATGACGACCGCCAAGTGATACGGCGGGCACGCGGCGGTGCCGATCAGCCGCAGCTTCTCCTCCAGGAACTGCATCATCCGCGTCGGATTGAGCAGGGCCTTCGTCTCCTGGTAGAGGTAGCTCTTGTTGGCCGAGCCGCCGCCCTTGGCCATGAACAGGAACTTGTACGCGTTGTCGCCTTCGGCGTACAGCTCGATCTGGGCGGGCAGGTTGGACCCGGTGTTCTTCTCGTCCCACATGGTGAGCGGGGCGAGCTGCGAGTAGCGCAGGTTGAGACGGGTGTAGGCGTCGTAGACGCCGCGGGCGATGGCCTCTTCGTCGTTGCCGTCGGTGAGGACGAACCGGCCGCGCTTGCCCATGACGATCGCGGTGCCGGTGTCCTGGCACATGGGCAGCACGCCGCCGGCCGCGATGTTGGCGTTGCGCAGCAGGTCGAGCGCGACGAACCGGTCGTTGGGCGAGGCCAGGGGGTCGTCGATGATCGAGCGGAGCTGGGCGAGGTGGGCGGGGCGCAGGAAGTGCGCGATGTCGTGCATCGCCTCGTCGGTGAGACGGGTCAGCGCCTCCGGGGTGACGGTGAGGAACCGCCCGTCGCGGCCGATCCCGTCGCTGGTGACCAGCCGGTATTCGGTGGTGTCGGGTCCGATCGGCAGCAGCGGCGAGAACGCGAACTCTGGCATGCCCTCGACTGTAGTTACTGGATTCCGGCCAGCCTGAGCAGGGCGGCGGTGACCGCGGCGGCGACCACCACGACGACGAACGGCAGTTTCCGCCAGGCGAGGACGGCGCCGACGGCGACACCGGCGGGGCGCGCGACGCCGACGAACTCGGTGCCGTCCAGCAGCGCGGCGGTGCCGATGAGCGCGGCGAGCAGCGCCACGGCGGCGAGGGTCAGGTAGCGCTTGACGGCCTCGGAGACGGTGATCCTGCTGCGCAGGGCCGGTCCGGCGAAGCGCAGCGCGTAGGTGCCGGCGGCCAGCGCGACGATCGCGATCCAGCTCACGATTCTTCTCCAGAGGCAGCGGTGGTACGGGTGCGCGAGGACGGCACGGGAAGGGCGAACGCGAGCCCGAGCAGGGCCAGCAGCACCGGCAGCCCGGCCGGCAGGAACGGCGTGGCGACCAGCGCGACGGCCGCCCCGGTGACCGCGACCCGCACGGCGATCTTGTCCTTCAGCGACGGCAGGGTCAGCGCCAGCAGCGCCGCCGGGAAGGCCGCGTCGATGCCGTAGCGGTTGGGGTCGCCGAGGGTACTGCCGACGATCGCGCCGACGGTGGACGAGATGTTCCACGTGACGAACAGCGCGGTGCCGGTGAGCCAGTACGCGCGGCGGCGCCGGGCCGGGTCGTCCTGCGCCAGCGCGAACGCCACCGACTCGTCGGTCAGGATGTGGCTGCCGACCACCCGCCGCCAGCGGGACCCGCCGAGGGTCTCGTTGCCGACCGCCAGCCCGAACGGCAGGTGCCGGGCGTTGAGCAACAGGCCGGCGAGGATGATCGCCAGCGCCGTCCCGCCCGCGGAGACCAGGCCGACGGCGAGGAACTGGGCGCCACCGGCGTACACGAACGCGGACATCACCACGATCTGGCTGAGCGGCAGGCCCGCGGCGGTGGCGATGGCGCCGAACGACAGCCCGACCACCACCGCGGCCGCGCACAGTGCCCCCACGTCACGCACCATGGGATCTGTTCGGAGCATCGAACGCATGGTTCGTTATGCTGGACGCAGTACCACGTGTTCGTCAAGCCGAATGCATCGTTTGCTACACCGAACGGGAGTCCGATGGGCGCGCCGCTGGAGTTCATCGCCGCCGCACTGCGCCGCGAGCGGGACCGCGCGCAGCTGTCTTTGAGCGAGGTCGCCAAGCGGGCCGGCATCGCCAAGTCGACCCTCCACCAGCTGGAGTCCGGCTCGGGCAACCCCAACATCGAGACGCTGTGGGCCCTGGCGGTGGCGCTCAACGTGCCGTTCAGCCGGCTGGTCGAGCCGCCCGAGCCGCCCGCCCCGCGGGTGATCCGGGCCGGCGAGGGCTCGTCGGTCCAGGCCGAACAGGCCGACTTCGCCGGCACGCTGCTGGCCACCTGCCCGCCGGGCGCCCGCCGCGACATCTACCTGATGCGGATCGGCATGGGCGGCCCGCGCAAGGCCGACGCGCACCTGCCCGGCACCGTCGAGCACGTGATCCTGATGAGTGGCCGGCTCCGGGTCGGCCCGGCCGACGCCACCGTCGACCTGGACGTGCACGACTACTGCTCGTTCCCTGGCGACGTGCCGCACGTGTACGAGGCGCTGGCCCCCGGCACGTCCTTCACGCTGGTCATGGAGCACCGCTAGCGCGGGCCGGCCCGCCGTGGTGATCCAAGTCGCGTTCTAGCTGAACGGCAGGAACCCGAGATTGCGGCCGCGGGAGATCATCAGCCCGTCGGGGCCGACGCCGAGCACGTCGGACGTGGTCTTCGCGTCCAGGCGCAGGCTGCCGCTGTCCGGCTTGTACGCCTTCAACGTCCCCGCCCCCGTGTCGTTGACCAGCACCGCGTAGCGGGTGATCGCCACGTCGGCCTTCTCCCCGATCTGCTGCGTCCACGCGGTCTTGCCGGTGGTCAGGTTGATCACCTGCAGCGTCTTCTTGTCGGCGCCGCGGATCAGCCCGTACTGGCTGTCGGCCGCGACGAGCGTGTCACCGGGCGCGCCCACGAACAGCTCGCGCCCGTCCCGCGGCGACAGGAACACCTCCCGGTTGTCGCCCCGCGTCGCCGCGATCACCGTGTCCGCGCCGGCCGGGTCCCGGCGCTGCTCGCAGCCCGCCCCCGACGAGGTGCGCAGGTCGTAGCCGTCCTTGCGCCACACCGCCTTGCCGGTGGCGGGGTCGCGCGCCTCCAGGCTGAAGCGGCAGTTGCCGTCCTTCGGCGCCGCGGTCGAGACCAGCACCCGCCCGCCGACCACCACGATCCGGCTGCTCGTCGTCGGCTCCTCGGTACGCAGCCGCTTCCCGGTCAGCGTGTCCACCACCTGTACGCGCTGGTCGATCGGGAACCCCAGCATCGCCGGGATGCCCCCGGGCATCGCCTCGACCGCGTCGTCGTACGTGCCCGACAGCAGGCGCGTGCCGAGCAGGTCGTTGTTGGCCCCGGCCAGCACCCTGCCGATCCCGGGCAGCGCCAGCTTCCAGATCTGCGCCCCGTCCTTCGGCGCCCGCGCCGTGAGCGCGCAGTCCGTCAGGCCGTCACAGCTCAGCACCAGCACGGAGTCCCGGTACGTCCATGCCCCGACCGCGGCGCCGTCCTTCCACTTCACCGTGCCCGAGCTCGGATTGAGCGCCTCGAGCCCTTTCCCGCGCCGCCCGACGATCATGACCACGTTCGCCTCGTCGCCGGCGACCGCGGCCCAGTCGGCCTCCTTGGTCCACAGCTCAGTACCGCTGCGCAGCCCCCGCGCCTCGATCGTCCCGCGCATCTGCACGACGACCGCGTCCCCGGCGATCACCGCCGCCGACGGCTGCCCCCCGACCCGGTCCGTCCACAGCGTCTGCGGCTCCGACAGCTTCCCGCTGCTGGACGCGACCTTCTCCCACCAGTCGGTGACGTCCCCGGACACCTTCGGAATCGGGTTCCACCCGGTGACCAGGATGCCCGTGATGATGAGCGCCAGCACACCGATCGCGCCAAGCGCCGTCTCGAAGTTGCGGACCGCTCCTCGTCGTGCCACCCGCCCACGGTAACGGCGCAGGAGGATACTGCGGTGGATCGCCCGATAAGCCCGTGTCGCGGATATTTCACCCGCCAGTGGTCACCCTCTCCCGCCGAGGTGACGAAGCCCGTTCTGACCGTCGGCCGGCAGTGAGCCGCGCCGCGGGTCAGGGCAGTGCGCGAAGGCTGGCGCGGTGCCGCCCCCGGCCGGGCGCCGAAACAGCAAATGGGGGCCGCACACGTCATTGGGCGCGACCCCTCACCAAATGGTTGCGCCCCGCATAGCCGAAATATCCCCGTTCGTCCAGACCGGTGCAGGGCGGGACCCGAGTAGCTCGCGGTCGGGTGTTGAGTAAGCCCCTGCAAGACCTGGACGCATTCCGGCATGCGCATGGCGTTGCATGAAAAAGACTCCACGGCGCTGCTCTTTCGTCGCTCTCATTTGACTACCATCGGGCATTACCGCGTGCAGCTTCGAGGGGAGGCAGGCGCCGCACAGAGGGTGGTTATGCGCAATTCGACCAGGTTTTCGATCTTGGGGCCGGTGCAGATCCGCACACCGGTTACCGAGATCACGGTTGCGGCGCCGCGGGAACGCATCCTTCTGGCCCTGCTGCTGCTGCGCGAAGGGCAGCTGGTGCCGGTCCAGCAGGTCATCGCGGCGCTCTGGGACACCAACCCGCCGACGACCGCGCGGGCGCAGGTGCACAGCTGCGTCTCCCGGCTCCGGCAGCTGCTGCGCCGGGTCGGGCTGCCCGAGGAGCTCGTCATCACCGAGCCGTCCGGGTACCGGCTGAAGGTCGGCACCGACGAGCTGGACGCCGCCGTGTTCGCCGCGCGGGTCGAGCGGGGGCGGGCCGCCGCGGCCGACGGGGACCTCGCCGTCGCGCGGGACGCGCTGCGGGCCGCGCTCGCGCTGTGGCGCGGCCGGCCCCTTGCGGACGTCGACTCCGACGCGGTCCGGGCGTCCGCGGCGCACCTCGAGGAGCAGTGGACCGCGGCGATGTCGCTCTGCCTCGACCTGGAGCTCAAGCTCGGCGCCGCCGAGGAGATCCTGGCCGAGGTCGCCGACCTGGTCGAGCGGTACCCGCACCACGAGCAGTTCCGCGGCCACCTGATGACCGCGCTCGCCCGCACCGGCAGGCGCGCCGACGCGCTCGCCGTGTTCCGCCGCGGCCGGACCATGCTGGCCGAGGAGCTGGGCATCGAGCCGGGCGCCGAGCTGGTGGAGCTGCACCGGCGGATCCTCAACGGCGACGTGGCGCTGCTGCTCGGGCCGGTCGAGGCGCGCGACGAGCCGCGCCGCGCCGCCCGCTGCCTGCCCCGCGACATCGCCGACTTCGCCGGCCGGGCCGACGCGTTCGGCCGGATCGTCGCGGCGCTCAGCGACGAGCGGCACGCCGTGCTCGCCATCGACGGGATGGCCGGCACCGGCAAGACCACCCTGGCGGTGCGGGCCGCGCACGCGGTGTCGCCGCAGTTCCCCGACGGGCAGCTGTACCTGGACCTGCGCGGGCACAGCGACCGTGCGCCGCTGGACCCGGGCGAGGCGCTCGGCGCACTGTTGCGGCAGTTGGGGGTACCGGCGGAGCGCGTACCGGCGGTGCTGGACGACCGCGCGGTGCTGTGGCGCACCGAGCTGGCCGACCGGCGGGTCTTCGTGCTGCTCGACAACGCCCTGGACTCCGCGCAGGTGCTGCCGCTGCTGCCGGGCACCGCGCACACCGGCGTGATCATCACCAGCCGGCGGCGGCTCGGCGGGCTCGACGGCGTGCAGCCCGTGTCGCTGGACGTGCTGCCGCTGGAGGAGGGCATCGAGCTGCTGGAGCGCACCGTGGGCGCGCGGGCCCTCGTCGACCGGGCCTGCACGACGGAGGTCGTGGAGCTGTGCGGGCGGCTGCCGCTGGCGGTGCGCCTGGCCGGTGCCCGGCTGCAGCACCGGCCCAGCTGGACGGTCGCGGACCTGGCCCGGCGGCTGCGCGGCGCGGACCGGCGGCTGCCGGAGCTGGCCGTCGACGGGCGGACCCTCGCCGCGGCGTTCGCGCTGTCGTACCAGCAGCTGCCGGTACACCTGCAACGGTTCTTCGGGCTGCTCGGCCTGCACCCGGCGGGGGACTTCGAGCCGGCCGCGGCGGCCGCGATGGCGCAGCTGCCCGTCGCCGAGGCCGAGGACCTGCTGGAAGAGCTGGTCGACGTGCACCTGGTCGAGGCGCCGGCGGCCGGCCGGTACCGGCTGCACGACCTGCTGCGAGACTACGCGGCGCAGCTCGCGGTCGACGGCGACGCGGCCGTCGACCGGCTGCTCGATCACTACCTGCACAGCGTGGCCGGCGCGAACAGGTTCCTGGAGCTGGCCGACACGCGGGCGGTGCTGCGGCTGGACGTGCCGCCGGCGACCGCCCGGGAGTTCGGCGGGGTCGCGGAGGCCCGGCGCTGGCTGGAGCGGGAGCTGCCCAACGTGCTCGGCGCCGCCCGGCTCGCCTCCGACCTCGGCCGGCACCTGCAGATCTGCCTGATGACTCGGGCGGTGTCGCCGTTCCTGTTCGGGTTCGGCTACGGCGAGACCCAGCTCGACCTGTACGAGCGCGCCATCGCCGCGGCGAAGACGCTGCCCAGCCCCGAGCTGGAGGCGGAGTCGCGCAACTACCTGGCCGCGGTGTACTTCCGGATGGGGCGCATGGCGGAGGCGCTGTCGACGCTGCGGCTGGTCACCAGGATCGCCGAACGGGAGGGCATCCCGCGGCTGGTCGGCACCGCCCTGACGAACACCGCGATGCTGCACAGCAAGCTCGGCCGGTACGCCGACGCGATCGCCGCCGCCGAAGCCGCCGCCGCCCTGGAGATGGACGAGGCGCCGGCGAGCCTGCAGTTCAAAATCAACAGCACGATCGGGCTCGTGCACACCCAGGCCGGCAACTACCAGCAGGCGCTGAGCGCGAACCGGCGGGGGCTGGCCGTCGCCCGGCGGATGGGCGGCCTGCGCGCGTTCGGGATCATGCTCGGCGAGATCGGCCTGGTGCACCTGCACCTGGGGCACCTCACCGTGGCGACGGCGATGCTGCGCCGGGCGCTGGTGCTCAAGCAGCACTCGGTCAACCAGTACGGCTCCGCGGAGACGCTGAGCAAGCTCGGCACCGCCCACCGCCTGCAGGGCCGGCTCGCCGACGCCGTGGCCTGCCAGCGGGCCGCGCGCTCGCTCATGGAGCAGGTCGCCGACGTCTCAGGGCAGTGCCTCACCGCCAACGACCTGGCGATCACGCTGCGCGAGCTCGGCATGCACGAGGAGGCCCGGCAGCTCAACGAGGAGGCGCTGGCCAAGACGATCCGGATCGGCGACCGGTACGAGCAGGCCCGCGCCCTGGCCGGCCTCGGCCGGTACGAACAGGCGGTCATGCTGTTCGAGGAGCTCGGCGTCTGTGATCTGAGCGCACTTTCTCGTTGACGAAGGCCCGCGCGGGGCACTGTAGAACGTATGGAATTCCGCGTGGAGCACGACACGATGGGTGAGGTCCGCGTCCCGGCCGACGCGTTGTGGCGGGCGCAGACGCAGCGGGCGGTGGAGAACTTCCCGATCTCCGGTGGCCGCCTCGAGCCGGCGCACATCAAGGCGCTGGCGCAGATCAAGGCCGCCGCGGCGACGGTGAACGCGTCGCTGGGCGTGCTGAGCGCCGACGTGGCCACCGCGATCGCGGCCGCCGCCGACGACGTGATCAGCGGGCTGCACGACGCGCAGTTCCCCATCGACGTGTTCCAGACGGGGTCCGGCACCTCGTCCAACATGAACGTCAACGAGGTCCTCGCCACCCTCGCGTCGCGGTTGCTGGGACGGGCCGTACACCCGAACGACCACGTGAACGCGTCGCAGTCGTCCAACGACGTGTTCCCCACCTCGATCCACATCGCGGCCGCGACCGCGCTGACGTTCGAGCTGATCCCCGCGCTGGAGGCCCTGGCCGCGGCGCTGTCGTCGAAGTCCGAGGAGTTCGCGACCGTGGTCAAGGCCGGCCGGACGCACCTCATGGACGCGACCCCGGTGACGCTCGGGCAGGAGTTCTCCGGCTACGCCGCGCAGGTCCGCTACGGCGTCGACCGCGTCGCGTCCGTGCTGCCCCGGGTGTGCGAGCTGCCGCTGGGCGGGACCGCGGTCGGCACCGGCATCAACACCCCGCCGTCGTTCTCCGCCGCGGTGATCGCCGAACTGGCCTCGACCACCGGGCTGCCGCTCACCGAGGCGCGCAACCACTTCGAGGCCCAGGGCGCCCGCGACGCGCTCGTGGAGGCGTCCGGGCAGCTGCGCACGATCGCGGTCGGCCTGTACAAGATCGCCAACGACATCCGGTGGATGGGTTCCGGGCCGCGGGCCGGGCTGCGCGAGCTGCGCCTGCCGGACCTGCAGCCGGGCTCGTCGATCATGCCGGGGAAGGTCAACCCGGTGGTGCCCGAGGCGGTGCGGCAGGTCGTCGCCCAGGTCATCGGCAACGACGCGGCGGTCGCGTTCGCCGGCTCGCAGGGCGACTTCGAGCTCAACGTGATGCTGCCGGTGATCGCCCGCAACCTGCTGGAGTCGATCCGGCTGCTCGCCAACGTGTCCCGGCTGTTCGCCGCGCGCTGCGTGGACGGGCTGGCGGCCAACGAGGAGGTGCTGCTGTCGTACGCGGCGGGCTCCCCGTCGATCGTCACGCCGCTGAACCGGTACCTCGGCTACGACGAGGCCGCCGCCATCGCCAAGGAGGCCCTGGCCAGCGGCCGGACCATCCGGGAGGTGGTCGTGTCCCGGGGCCACCTCGACCGGGGCACCCTGACGGAGGCGCAGCTCGACGAGGCCCTCGACCTGCTGTCGATGACCCACCCGTAACCGTGTCAGCGGCCGTGTCAGGGCCGTGACAGGGTCGTGACAGCCGGGGCCTCGATCGTCGTGCCCATGACAAGCACAGCGATCGAGGTCACGGGCCTGCGGAAGGCCTTCAAGGACAAGGTGGTGCTCGACGGCATCGACCTGGACGTCCCGGCGGGGACGGTGTTCTCGCTGCTCGGCCCGAACGGGGCGGGCAAGACGACGACGGTCAACGTCCTCACCACGCTCATGCGGGCCGACGCCGGCACGATCCGCGTCGCCGGCCACGACCTGGCCACCGAGGCCCGGGCGGTGCGCGCGGCGATCGGCGTCACCGGCCAGTTCGCCGCGGTCGACGAGCTGCTGACCGGGCAGGAGAACCTGCAGCTGATGGTCGACCTGCACCGGTCGGCCCCCGGCGACGGCCGGCGCACCGTCGCCGGGCTGCTGGAGCGCTTCGACCTCACCGAGTCGGCGGGCAAGCCGGCGTCGACCTACTCCGGCGGCATGCGCCGCAAGCTCGACCTGGCGATGACGCTCGTCGGCAGCCCCAGGATCATCTTCCTGGACGAGCCGACGACGGGCCTGGACCCGCGCAGCCGCCGCACCATGTGGTCGATCGTGCGTGACCTGGTCGCCGGCGGCGTGACCATCTTCCTCACCACCCAGTACCTCGAGGAAGCCGACCAGCTCGCCGACCGGATCGCCGTGCTCGACCAGGGCCGCATCGTCGCCCAGGGCACCGCCGACGAGCTCAAGCGGCAGCTGCCCGGCACCCACGTGCGGCTGCGCTTCACCACCGCGGCCGAGCTCGACGCGGCCGCACGGGTCTTCCCCGCCGCCGCCCGCGACGACGACACGCTCACCCTGCGCGTGCTCAGCGACGGCGGGACGGCCTCGCTGCGGGCCGTGCTGGACCGGCTCGACGAGCACTCCCTCAGTGCCGAGGGGTTCTCCGTGCACACCCCGGATCTCGACGACGTTTTCCTCGCCCTGACGGGCCACACCACGGAGGCCGCCAAATGAGCACCAGGTCCCAGTCGCTGGTCATGCTGCGCCGCGACTTCAAGCACATCGCCCGCAACCCCACGTCGGTGTTCAACGCGGTGCTGATGCCGATCGTGCTGATGCTGATGTTCGTCTACGTCTTCGGCGACGCGTTCAGCGTCGGGGTCGACTACATCGACTACGCCACGCCGGGGCTGATGCTGCTGGCCGTCTGCTACGGGCTGGGCGCGACGGCGACCTCGGTCAACGCCGACATGACCAAGGGCATCATCAACCGGTTCAAGGTCATGGACGTGTCCCGGGGCGCGGTGCTCACCGGGCCCGTCGTGGCCAGCGTCCTGACCAACCTGGTCGCCATCGCGGCCCTGCTCGGGGTGGCGTTCCTGCTGGGCTTCGACCCGTCGGCGGGCCCGCTGGACTGGCTCGGCGTGGCCGGCCTGGTGGTGCTGCTCGGCGTCGCCGCCGGCTGGTTCACCGTGGCGCTCGGCCTGGCCGCGAAGTCGCCGGAGACGGCCGGCCTGGCCACCGTGCCGCTGGTCATGCTGCCGTTCTTCAGCAGCGCGATCGTTCCGGCCGACAAGATGGGCCCCGGCGTGCGGCAGTTCGCCGAGTACCAGCCGTTCACGCCGATCATCGAGACGCTCCGCGGCCTGCTCAACGGCGCCCCGTCCGCCGGTGACGCGGTCGTCGCGGTCGCCTGGTGCGCCGGCATCGCGCTCGCCGGCTACCTGTGGGCGTCGTCCACCTTCAAGAAGCGCGCCTGACCGCCGGCGAGCGTGTCCGCGACCAGCTGGGACCAGCTCGTCCGGGCTCCTTCCGCAGCCGCCTCGGCGAACCGTGCGTCGCCGAGGCGGCTGCGCGCCGCCCGCTCGATCCGCGCCGGATCGGGGCACGCGTGGTCCCGCATCCCGCGCACGGCGATGCTCGCCGCGAGCAGCCGGGCCGCCTGGGCGTCCTGCCCGGCGCGCAGGGCGAGGTCCGCGACGCCGACGAGGACCTGCGCGACCAGCGGCGCGTGACCGGTCCCGGTCGCCGCCTCGTAGGCCGCCGCGCGGTGCGCCCGGGCCGCGGCGAGGTCCTCGGCCAGGTAGCCGAGCAGGTCGTGGGTCGTGGCGAGCATGTACGGCCGCTCCGCCTCCTCGCCCAGGATGGCGGTCGCCGCGCCGAGCTGGTGGCGGGCCTCGGCCGCGTCGCCGCGCCACCGGGCCAGCTCCGCCTTCACCAGCGCCAGCTCGACCAGCGCGTCGGGCCAGGTGACGCGCTCCGCGCGGCGCTGCGCGTCGGCCATCGCGGCCGCGCTCGCCGGCTCGTCGCCGAGCAACCAGTACAGCTGCGCCTGCCGGGCCCGCATCCGGATCGCGTCCTCGACGGCGCCGACCTCGGTGACGACCGTGATCGCCTGCTCGAACAGCTCGCCGGCGGCGGCGAACCCACTGCGGGCGGCGACGTGGTCGGCCAGCTCAGTCAGCGCCAGCGAGATGCCGAAGCGTTCGCCGAGCGCCCGGAACTGCGCCAGCGCCGCCTCCAGGTGCCGGTCCGCCTCCGCAGCGTCGCGGCCGAGCGCGATGCGCATCTTGCCGAGGTGGAAGCGGGCCAGCGCGCGGACCCACGGATCCGCGCTGTCCAGCAGCGGCTCCCACGCCGGCAGCAGCGCGTCCGGCCCCTGCAGCATGCGCTCCAGCGGCTCGACCAGCTCCAGCAGCGGGCTGCTCGACCCGCTGCGCCGCCGGTACTCGTACGCCTTGTGGATCCACTCGGCGACCACGTGCTCGTCGCTGCGCCCGGCGCCCTCGAACAGTACGATGAGCGCGTACACGTTGGCCCGCGTCTCGTCGGTCACCTCGCCGGGCAGGTCCGTCGCCGCCATGATCAGCTCGATGCCCTCGGTCTTGTGCCCGCCGAGCCACCAGTACCAGCCGGCCGCCGCGGCCAGCCGCATCGCCGCCTGCGCCTCACCGGCGGCCAGCGCGCCCCGCATGGCGGCGCTGATGTTGTCGTGCTCGGCTTCGAGGCTGGCGAGCCAGGCCAGCTGGTCGGCCCGGCGCAGCCGCGGCTCGGCGGTCTCGGCCAGGTCGGTGCAGTAGGCCAGGTGCGCCCGCCGCGCGAGGTCCGTCTCACCGGCCTCGGCGAGGCGGTGCCCGGCATACTCCTTGATGGTGCCGATCATCCGGTACCGGGGTGCCCCGTCCCCGCCGGCGACCAGCAGCGACTTGTCCGCCAGGGCGGTGAGCAGCTCCAGCACCTCGTCCCGGTGGACGGCGTCACCGGCGCAGACCCGCTCCGCCGCGTCCAGGCTCGCCCCGCCGGAGAACACCGACAGCCGGCGCAGCACCGCGCGTTCGGCGTCGCTGAGCAGCTCCCAGCTCCAGTCGACCATCGCGCGCAGCGTCCGGTGCCGCGGCAGCGCGGTGCGGCTGCCGCCGGTCAGCAGCCGGAACCGGTCGTCGAGCCGGGTGGCGAGCTGGTCCAGGGACATGGTGCGCAGCCTGGCCGCGGCCAACTCGATCGCCAGCGGCATGCCGTCCAGCGCCCGGCAGACCCGCGCCATCGTCGCCAGGGTGTGCGCGTCGGCGCCGAGATCCTTGCGCATCGCGCCGGCCCGGTCCCGCAGCAGCCGGACCGCGGGCGCCGCCGCCGTCTCGGCCGGGGTGGCGTCCCGGTCCGGCAGGGTCAGCGGCTCGACCAGCCACAGCGCCTCGCCGGTGATGCCGAGCGGCTCCCGGCTGGTGGCGAGGATCCGCATCCGCCGGCACTCGCCGAGCACCCGGTGCGCGAACGTCGCCGCCGACTCGATCACGTGCTCGCAGTTGTCGAGGATCAGTAGCGCGTCGCGGTCGCGTACCGCGGCGATGATCCGATCCGTCAGCTCGGCGTTCGGCGACCCGCCGTGCAGCGCGTCACGGAGGCCGAGGCCGGTGAGCGTCGCCTGGGCCACGTCACCGTCGCCCCCGATCGCGGCGAGCTCCACCAGCCACGCCCCGTCGGGCAGGTCGGCGAGCATCGCACGGGCGGTCTCCGTGGCCAGCCGGGTCTTGCCCGAGCCGCCCGGCCCGATGAGCGTGGTGAGCCGGTGCCCGGCGACAAGTTCGGTGACCGCGGTGACGTCGGCGTCCTTGCCGACGAAGCTGGTCAGCTCGGCCCGCAGGTTGGTCCGGCGCTCCTCGCGCCGGCGCAGCTCGCCGCGCAGCAGGGCGACGTGCAGAGCGGACAGCTCCGGCGACGGGTCGACGCCGAGCGCGTCGGCGAGGGCCTCCTTCGTGCGCTCGTAGGCGAGCAGCGCCTCGGTGTCCCGCCCGGCCGCGACGAACGCCCGCATCAACGCCGCGGTCAGGCGCTCCCGTACCGGATGCGCCGCCACCAGATCGGTGAGCTCGGTGATCAGCTCGGCCCGGCTCGGCTCGGCGTCGAACCGGTCCTCCAGCGCCCGCAGCCGTAGCTGCTCCAGGCGGGTGACGGCCGCGCTGCTCGCCGCGCTGTCGGGCAGGCCCGCGTCCTGCATGGCCGCGCCGCGCCACAGCCCGAGCGCGTCGCGCAGCAGCCGCACCCGCTGCGGGTCGTCCCCGCCGCGGGCCTGGCTCGCGGTGACCAGCCGCTCGAACCGCACCGCGTCGACGTCGTCGGCCGGCACCGTCAGCCGGTAGCCGTCGGTGTGCCCCTCGACCGCCCCGTCGGGCAGCACCTTGCGTAGCCGGGACACGAGCCGGTGCAGGGCGTTCGTCGCGTCGGCGGGCGGCTGCTCGCCCCAGATCCAGTCGACCAGCGTCCCTTTCGGGACCACCCGGCCGGTCTCCAGAGCGAGCGCGATCAGCAGCCCGCGCAGCCGAGCGCCCGGCACATCGACGCCGGCGCCGTCGCCCGTGCGCACCTCGAACGGCCCGAGCAGCGTGATCCGCACCCGGTAGATGGTGCCACGCGTGACGACCGGCCCTTACCGCCGACCGAGGTCTTTGACGTAGATGCGGTACTTGTCGCCGTCCGTCGTGACGAGCCCGTGCGGCCACGGCCGGTAGCCGCTGCGCAGGTAGAGCCGGATCGCGTCATGGTTGTCCGGATGGACGCCGAGCGCCACCCGGTCGTGGCCGGCGTCCTGCAGCCGCCGCTCGGCGTCGCGGAGCAGCCGCGTGCCGATGCCCTGGCCGCGGTACTCCTCGAGCACCTCGAAGTGCATGAGCAGCGGTACCTCCGGCAGGTGCTCGCGGAGCTCCGGTTCGTCCGCGGGCTCCCGCCAGAGGTACACCATCCCGATCGGCCGGCCGTCGTTGTGGCGCACGACCAGCAGCTGGCCGTCGCCGCGAACCTGGCGCGCGAGCCGTTCGGCGATCAGCTCCTGCTGCGGCATCGCGGCGACGAGCGCCGGCAGGTCCGCCTCCGTGGCGAGGTCGATCCTCATGAGCCGTCACCCCCCGCTCAATGATGCCGTTCGATGTTAACGATCCGCTCGACGTTCCACCACGTGGTGTGACGGTTCGGCGAGGCAGCAGCTGCTGTTCGAGCTGTACGGACACATCCGCGCGGTCAATCCATACACCCAGGTCAACCTGCGGCTCGCATCGGAGCTTCAGGATGACGACTACACGGCGCATCTCGTCGTGCTCGGCGGCGTCGACTGGAACGTCTTGACGCGCAACCTTCTGGCGGTCATCAACGTGCCGGTGGTGCCGCTGCCGTCCGACGACCCGCAGGGCGCCGGGTTCGTGGTGGAGGACGACAGCGGCCGGCGGACGTTCCGGCCGGACCTTCGCGTCAACGGCAAAGACAAGACTTTGATCGAGGACGTGGCGCACTTCTACCGCGGACCAAATCCCTACAATCGCGGACGCACCGTGACCATCTGCAGCGGCACGCACGGGCGGGGCACCTATGCCGCTGTGCGAACATTGACCGACTCAAGGTTCCGCATGCGCAACGGTGCCTATGTCCGGCGCAGGTTTGCCGGAAGCGAGGCATTCAGTATTCTGGCCCGCGCGCGCATGGTCGATGGCAAAGCAGTGACGCCGGATTGGTCGGTCGGCTCAACCCGCCTGCACGAGTGGGCGGAGTTCGCCGATTGAAACCTCGGCGACACGGTTGCCGCGTACGCTGCGGGTGAATCTTGGAAAAATCTGCCTCCCGGCGCGGCCGTCTGGCTTCGCCCCTTGCCGGAAGGCAGCGCTCGCCGTGTCGGGTCTCGGCTCGGCCCGCAACCGCCGCCGTCACCCGACGTTGAGCGTTCGTTCCCTACGCCGAGAAGAAGCCACGGACAGATGACGTTGCATGCCGAGACGCCGGTGAAGACCCCCGGCTCTCCCCGGCCTGAGACCGCCGCGCTGCACAAGGACACCCACACGGACCTCCTGCGGCACCCGTCGACGGCCGGGCGGGACCGCATGCCGGTCGACGCCATCATCGTCCCGGCAGCCCGCGAGGTAACCGCGCTGCACGCGGTGTTCGCCGTCGCGAACGTCCTGCACACCGTGCTGGTGGTCATCTGCAGCCACGCGGCCCGGGCCGCCGACGCGGTGGCCGAGGCGAAGCAGTTCGGCGTCGAGATCATCGCGATCGACAATCCGTCGCGCTCGCTGCTGCCCAGGTTCCGCACCACGCAGGCGCTCGCCGGCACCCGGTTCGAGCCGTCGGCGACCCGTTCGGACGCGATTCCCGACACCAGCGCCAAGCGCAACATCGGTCTGTTACTGGCCCGGATGGCCGGCTGGGAGCGCATCGTCTTCGTCGACGACGACATCGCGATCGACGCCGAAGCCGTCAGAGAAGCGGTCTGCCTGCTCGGCGACGAATGGCACGCGGTGGGCCTGGGAAACCACGGCTACCCCGACAACAGCGTCGTCTGTCACGCCTATCGCCGCGCCGGAGGAAAGCAGGGCGCATTCATCGGCGCCGGCGCGCTGGCCGTGGCGGTGTCCAAGATGCAGGCGTTCTTTCCGGATGTGTACAACGAGGACTGGCTGTTCCTCTATGAAGCCGTTGCCGAGCGCAGGGTGGCCGTCGTCGGGGAGATGGCCCAGCACACGTACGACCCGTTCGCGGACCGGCGAAGGGCGATGCAGGAGGAATTCGGCGACTGCCTCGGCGAGGGCCTGTTCTGGCTGCTGCACGACCAGGAAGGCGACAGCCGGGACGCCGCCGACCACGCGTTCTGGAGCGATTTTCTCGCCCGGCGGCGACGCTTCATCGCCGAGATCCACCGGTACCTCTCGACGCGGGACGCGGACCCGAAAACCGCGAAGATGCTCGTCTCCCTGGACGCCGCCGCCGCCTGCCACAAGATGATCAATCCACGGCGGATGGTCAACTTCATCGCCGACTGGAAGAGCGACCGCGAGACCTGGCAACAGTTCGTCACCGACACGGTCAACGGCCAGGAGTGGGCGATCGACAAGGCACTCGCCGAACTCGGCCTGGAGTACGAGCGCACGCCGCCGGCCGTCGCCCCCGACCCGGCACCCGCGACCATCCCGGCCGTCGCCGGGCGGGGTGGCTGGTTCCGCTCCTGGTTCACCCGCAAGGCGCAACACCCGTCGGCGCCGGTGGCGACCTGACCGTTCACACCTGCCGGTGTTCGCCTGGATCAGCCACCTGCTGACCCGCCCGCCGGCGCTGCTGCCGGCCGGGTTGCCCGAGTGACGTCCGTCCGTCTGTGCTGCCTGCACAGCCGCCTCGTATCGACCTCTCCGCCGCTACGGGCGTGGACTGAGGCCAAGCGTGCTGGGCCTAACGCGCTAGACTGTGAGTGTGGACGGCCATACCGAGGACGAACTGCGTGGAGTCGTCGCTGAGTACGAGGCGACCAAGAACGCCGCCATCGCCAGGCGGGATGCTCGACTGCGCGCCTTCCACGCGGCCGGGTGGCGGGCGGTCGATCTGCAGCGGGTCACCGGGTACAGCCGCGAGACCATCCGTCAGGCGCTCCGGCCCGAGACTCGGCTCGCGGTGAACAGCAACCGTCGCAAGACATCGGTTGTGCGTCCACCGGCCGACTATGTCCCATACGGGGACCGCAAGCCGTATGTCGTCGCGGACAGTCTGGCCGAGCTCCATGGCCCGACCAGCGGCACCGTCGTGCTGCCGCATCACCTCGACTGGTCAGGCAACGCCGAGTATGTCCTCGATCGGCCGGCGCGTCTCGCTTCGATGTACCGGGCAGTGCTGGTAGAGGCGGGCGCGAAGGACGACTTGCGCAACTGGCTCGATGGGGCGTTGCTGGTCGCGCTGTGGCCGAGCCTGTGGCTGCCACCGAAGCTCCGCGGCTTGTGGGAGGACAGGTTCCCTGAGCTGTCCGCGGCGCGTGACGCGGTGGCCTGATCGTGGACGTATTCCACGAGCGGCTGGCTCGGGTCGGGTTGTCCGTCGCCGCCTGCTACGGCTTCGCGCTCGCCGGCGGCTACGCCGTCCAGGCGGCCGGTTTCCTGCAGCGCCCGAGCGAGGACGTTGACCTGTTCACGGCCTGGGACCGGCGGGGTGAATTCGGCGCGGCGGTGTCCGCGGTTCTCGACGCGTATCGCGCTGACAATCTCGATGTGCGGGTCGACCTGCAGTACGACACGTTCGCCCGGCTGATGGTGACCGACGGGCAGCACGCCTCGAAGGTCGAATTGGGCGTTGATTGGCGCGCCAACGAGCCGATCATGATGGCCGTCGGACCGGTGCTGCACCCGGATGACGCGGTCGCGAACAAGATGGCCGCGTTGTACGGCCGTGCGTTCGCTCGTGACTTCATTGATGTCGACGCGGCGCTGCAGTCTGGGCGCTACGACCGAGAGACGTTGCTGCAACTGGCGGAGCGCGCCGATGCCGGCTTCGACCGGCGGGTGTTCGCCGACGCCATCGGGCAGGCAGCGCGGCTCGACGCCGACGATTTCGGTGAGTACGGCGTGAGCGGCCAGGAGCTGGGCGATCTTCGTGCGCGGTTCGCGGCGTGGCGTTCGGATCTGCGGGCAGCAGGCTGAGCCGGGAAGGTCAGGTCAGCGCGTTGGCCACCGTTGTCGCGGCCGTGGTGACGTGGGTCGGCACCGACGCCGGGTCCAGCGCCGCCAGCGCCACCACCCCCACGCTCGCCTCCAACCCCTCGACCCCCGCGACCGCCGCCGCCACCCCGTACGCCCCCGCCTGCAGCTCGCCGACCGTCGACACCACGCCGTAGTCGCCGCGGCGGCCGGCCAGGATGGCCTTGCCGGCGGCGCCGACCTCCAGCGGGTGGCGGGATCCGGTCCGGTACGCCACGTGGAACTGCGTCCAGCTGGGCTCCACGACCGCGAGCGCGTACGCCTCGCCGCCGTCGGCGATCGTCAGATGTGCCGTCGCGCCGACGGTCTCGGCGAGCCGGCGCAGTGCCGGTAGCGCCGCGTCCGCCACCAGGGGCTGGGCGCGCCGGGCCAGGGCCAGCACGCCCGCGCCGAGGCGGAGGCGGCCGGAGCGGTCCCGGCGGATCATGCCGTGCTCGGACAGGGTCGCCACCAAGCGGTACACCACGGCGCGGCCGACACCGAGGAGGGTGGCGGCCTCGGTCATGGTCAGGCCGCCGGGGGTCTCCGCGACCACGTGCAGCAGGCGCAGGCCGCGATCGAGGGTCTGGGCGGTCTCCGTAGCCACGGACCAAGGTTATGCGCATGCGAGTCCGTAGCGGTGCGACCGTTACTCTTGAATCCGTGACCCTACGCCTGTATGACACCGCGACCCGATCGGTCCGGGACTTCGTCCCGATGACGCCCGGGCAGGTCGGTATCTACCTGTGTGGGCTCACCGTGCAGGGCGGGCCGCACATCGGCCACCTGCGCTCCGGGGTGAATTATGACGTGCTGCGGCGCTGGTTCCTGCGCTCCGGCTACGCCGTCACCTTTATCCGCAACATCACCGACATCGACGACAAGGTGCTGGTCAAGGCCACCGAGCAGGGCAGGCCGTTCTGGGCCGTGGCCTATGCCAACGAGCGCCTGCTGTCTGAGACGTATACGAAGCTAGGGGTGCTGCCGCCGACGTACGAGCCGCGCGCGACCGGCCACATGACGGAGATGCATGAGCTGATCCAGCTGCTCATCGACCGTGGCCACGCGTATCCGGCGACGGACGGCAGCGGCGACGTCTACTTCGACGTGCGCTCGCACGCGGAGTACGGCGCGCTGTCCGGGCAGCGGCCCGACGAGATGGAGCCGGCCACGGACGGGCCCGAGCGGGCGAAGAAGGACCCGCGGGACTTCGCGCTGTGGAAGGGCACCAAGCCCGAGGAACCGGCCGAGGCCAACTGGCCGTCGCCGTGGGGGGCGGGCCGGCCGGGCTGGCACATCGAGTGCTCGGCCATGTGCTGGCGGTATCTCGGCACCGAGTTCGACATCCACGGCGGCGGGCTCGACCTGAAGTTCCCGCACCACGAGAACGAGATCGCCCAGTCGCACGCGGCAGGGCACCCGTTCGCGCGGTACTGGGTGCATCACGCGCTGCTGAATCTCGGCGGGTCGAAGATGGCCAAGTCGCTCGGCAACGTGATCAACCTGGAGGCGCTGGTTCAGTCCGGCCTGCGCCCCGTCGAGGTGCGCTACTACCTGCTCGCGCCGCACTACCGGTCGGTGATCGACTACTCGCAGGAGGCCATCGAAGAGGCGGCGGCCGCGTTCCGGCGGGTGGAGAACTTCGTGACCCGCGCGGTGGAGCTGGTCGGCGCCGGGACGCTCGGCGAGCTGCCCGGAGCGTTCGTGGAGGCGATGGACGACGACCTGAACACGTCGCGCGCTCTGGCTGTCCTGCACGATGTGGTACGCGACGCGAACAGCGCCCTCGCCGCGGCCGACGATCGGGCGGCCGTCTCGGCGGCGCTGGCGTCGGTGCGGGCCATGCTGGATGTTCTGGGGCTCGACCCGCTGGACCCGCAGTGGGCCTCCACGCAGGCCGGTGACCTCACGCGGGTGGTCGACGCGCTGGTGGCGCTCGCACTGGAGCAGCGCACCGCGGCCCGAAGCCGCAAGGACTGGGCCGCCGCCGACGCGGTGCGGGACCAGTTGAAGCACGCCGGCATCGCGGTGGAGGACACCCCGGCCGGTCCACGATGGACGTTGGAGAGCTGAGAAAACATGCCAGGCAACTCTGAACGCCGCGGCAAGCGGGCCGTGTCGAAGAAGGGCGCCGTTAAGGGCTCCGGTGGCAAGAACCGGCAGTCCCTCGCGGGTCGCGGCCGCACCCTGCCCGCGGACGAGCGTCCCTGGCACAAGGGGTACAGCGGCGACGAAGAGCTCCCGCAGAAGACCGCGCGTAAGCAGGCCAACGAGCTGCGCGCCGCCGCGGCCCAGGGGCGGGCGCCGAAGATCGGCCAGCCGGGCACGAAGCGCACCGCGGGCAAGGGCCCGTTCGGCACGTCGAAGAAGGCGGCGCCGGGCACCCGCTCGACGGCCCGTGTCTCGCCCGGGCGCAAGGCCGTGGCCCCGAAGGACGGCCCGGAGCTGCTCGTCGGCCGCAACCCCGTGGTCGAGGCGCTGCGCACGCACGTGCCGGCGACGGCGCTGTACGTGGCGCTGGGCATCGACATGGACGAGCGCGTCAAGGAGGCGGTCCGCACGGCCGCCGAGCGTGGCGTGGCGATCCTGGAGATCACCCGCGCCGAGCTCGACCGCATGACCGGCGGCGTGCTGCACCAGGGCCTCGGCCTGCAGGTCCCGCCGTACGCGTACGAGCCGTTCGACGACCTGCTCGCCGCGGCGAAGGAGCACACGGCGCCGCTGCTCATCGCGCTGGACGGGATCACCGACCCGCGCAACCTCGGCGCGATCATCCGGTCGGCGGCGGCGTTCGGCGCGCAGGGCGTGTTCCTGACCGAGCGGCGCTCGGCGGCGATCACCGCGACCGCGTGGCGCACCAGCGCCGGTGCCGCGGCCCGGGTGAAGGTGTCCCAGGTGACGAACCTGACCCGGTCGCTGAAGGCCTGCCAGGACGAGGGTTTCGTGGTCGTCGGGCTGGACGCCGACGGGGCGACGTCGCTGTACGACCTGGAGGCCGCGGTCGGGCCGCTGGTCGTGGTGGTCGGGTCCGAGGGGCGGGGGTTGTCCCGGCTCGTCGGGCAGACGTGTGACCTGCGGGTGGGGATCCCGATGGTGTCGGACGTGGAGTCGCTGAACGCCTCCGTGGCGGCCGCGGTGACCCTCGCCGAGGTCAACCGGCGCCGCGCCGCCTGATGACTGTGTGCCGCGCGGCCCGGGTCCGATCGGGCCGGGCCGTGCGGCAGCCGGAAGAAGACGCAAAGCGGGTGAAGCACCCCCAGCAATCCGACTAAAACGGGCAATCAGAACAACTCTCCGTATCTGCCAAACGCAGATAGACGGAATCTGACAGATTTAGGAAGACAGGCTGTTGCTGACAGCCGTCCGGCCTCCGACTATGAGAATAGTTAAGGAGGTCGTCATGGCTCTCAACGCCGACGTCTCAAGTGCCGATCGACGGGTCGTCTACCTCTACCCCGGTCCGCGCATCGTCGTCACCAACCGCTGGATCGAAAATGCCCAAGGTCGCTATCTCGTCCGCGACCTGCAGCCGATCACCCGGGTCGAGGTCCGCGCCTATCCCGCCTGGACCATGGCGCTGATCTTCGGCGCGATCGAGCTGGTGCTCGCGGTGCCTCTGGCCGCGGTGTACGGCTCGGCGATGCTGCTGTGCGTCGGGCTGGTCAGCGCCGTCGGCCTCGGCACCGCGCTGCTGGTCGACGGCCGGCGCAACCCGCGTTGGATGGCGCTGGTCGCGGTGTACCGCGGGCAGGAGATCACCCTGTTCAGCACGCGGGACCAGCTGGAGTTCGGCAAGGTCCGGCGGGCCGTGATCAGGGCCGTCGAGGCGAACGAGACACCGAGGCTGTAACCGTTACGGATTCGGCAGCGACGCGCGGATGGACCGGATCAGGTCCAGCGCGTCGCCGCCGCTGCGGCCGTACGTGAGCAGGTCGCTGAGCAGGTTGCGGAACAGGGCGGTCATCTCCGGCTCCATGGTCAGGGAGTCCGTGCCGGCCGCGGCCTCCACGAACAGCACGTCGCCGTGCTCCCGCTCGCCGAACTGCAGCAGCTCGAACGTGCCGCCGAGCCCTGAATGGTGCACCAGGTCGAGCGGGGTCACCGCGATCGTGTACGCCGCGTCGTTCGCCGCCAGGTCCAGCAGGTGGTCGAGCTGGCGGCGCTGCGCGTCCCGCCCGCCGACGGGCCGGCGCAGCACCGACTCGTCGATGACCGCGACGATGCGCGGCGGGTCTGGCCGGCCGAGCCGCTCCCGGAACGCCTGCTGCCGGTCCATGCGCAGCCTGACCCGCGCGAGGACCTCCTTGTCGTCGGGGCTGCGGCGCATCGACAGCGCGGTGATGGCGCGGGCGTACTCCTCCGTCTGCAGCAGCCCCGGCACGAACAGCACCTGCCAGATGTTGATGGTGCTGGCTTCGCTCTCGTACGCCACGAACCGCTGGAAGTCGCCGGCCAGGTGGTGCTTGCTGTACCACTGGCGGGCCCGCGATGCCTGAGAGAGCCTGGCGAGCGCGGCCACCTCGTCCTCGTCGGCGACGCCGTAGTACTGCAGCAGTGCCCGTACCTCCAGCGGCTGGACCGTGACCTCGCCCTTTTCGATACGGGTGAGCTTGGAGATGGACCAGCCGGTGTGGTCGGCGACGGTCGCGGGGGTCAGCTCGCTGGCCTCCCGCAGCGCCTTCAACCGCGACCGCACGAGTTCCCGGGCAACGGCCGGCCCGACGTCCGTCCACGAGGATCGGACGGACGGATCGGGCGAATCTGTCTTAGCCAACGCTCTGCGCCCGCCTCCTACGATCTGCGAATTGCAGACAGCCGATGCACAAACGCCAAATCCTACCGTATCGCGTGCCAAAGGCGTCCCAGGCAACGTTTTCCGTGCCCTGACACCCCTGGGACTCAGGTACTGTGAGATCGGTCTAAGCCGATGCGGACGTTGCTCTGCTCGTGGGAGGGGCTATGGACAACCATGGTGAGCTCGCCTGGCGGACGAGCTCCAAAAGTAGCGGCGGCAACTGTATAGCGATCGCTGCCGACGGGGACCTGACGCATGTGCGCGACTCGAAGGATCCCGCCGGGCCGATGCTGAGCTTTCGCCGACAAGCATTCCGTGAATTCATCGCCGCGATCAAGGATGACGCGCCGACGATCTGCCGGTCATAACGCGCCGGCGAGCTGCTCCAGCAGCGCCCGGGCGTCCACCCCGGACTCCACCATGCGCTGCACCGCCGCCCGGTAACGCCGGGCGACCTCGGGATCGGCGCCGACAATGTCGTCGGCGTGCGCCCCCTCGAAGAACACCGTCGCGTCGCCGTTGGCCAGCTCGTGGACCTCGAACGACCCGCCGAGCCCCGCGTGCGCCCCGTGGTCGAACGGGATGACCGCCAGGTGCACGGTGTCGAACTTGGCCACCGCTGCGAGGTGCGTCAGCTGCTCCCGCATCACGTCGGGGCCGCCGACCGTACGCCGGATCACCCCTTCGTCGATGGCGGCCCAGATCTGCGGTGGCGTCGGTCCCTGCAGCCGCTGGTGGAACGCCTCGGCCCGGCCGGCCCGGATCTTCACCCGCTCCGCCAGCTCGGCGCTGTCAGGCTCCAGACCGGCGATGCGGCCGATCATCTCCTTCGCGTAGCCGGGCACCTGCAGCAGCCCCGGGACGAACAACGGCTGGTTGAGAAAGATCCGCGCGGCCTCCCGCTCCAGCTGCATGAGCTGGGCAAACGGCGCCGGATCCCGCACGTCGTGCGCCCTCGTCGCGTCCGCGGTGTCCGCCATGACCACGCTCCCCATCTCGCCAGCCTAGAACCACGCCGCCATCTGCCGTCAGCTTTCTGCAAAACGCAGAGAAGACAACGCACCTTGGCACAGGCAGCCCGCCACGGTCCAGTCTCGTCGCCGATCCGGTATGGACCCTTCCCCCAAGTGGGGGGAACGGGGGCCCGGTCGCCACCGCGTGTCCTCTCCCGGCACTTGGCCTGGAAAATGGTCGTCGTTCCGTCGCTGGCGGGCCTGCCGGCTGGGAGTAGTGGCGTGGGTGGTGGCCACCGGGCAGACTGGACGCCGTGTCGGCAAGGCGGGCTTTCCCATCGGGTAAAGGGAACCGACATCCTGCGACTTCGGGTCAACGGTGGGTGCAGGTGCGGCGTGGCGGGGTCTACCTGCTGGGTTCGCTGCTCACCGGGGTCGCCGCGGTGCTCGCGTTGCCGCTGCTGTGCGTCCCGCGGCTCGCCCGGCGCTGGGCGGCTTGGCACTGTGACCGCGCCGGCCGGCTGCTCGGTGTGCCGTCGGCGGCGCGCCCCGCTCGACGCGCTGCGGGGCGTCGGGCATGGGCCGATCCGGTCACGGTCCGCACATCCCGCGCTCTGCTCTGGCTGCCGCTGAATGCTGTGACCGGGGTGGCGCTCGGCTTGCCTGTGCTGCTGTGTGTGGGCAATGTCGTGATCGCCACACCGCTGTGGTGGGCGTTCAGGCTGGAGGGCCGGCCGCGGCTGTTCGTCGACGTTCCGGTGACCGGCTGGGCGACCGCCCTCACCCTGGGTCCGCTGCAGATCCTTCTGCTCTCGGCGCTGGCGTACGCGGGCTTCCCGCCGATCGCCCGCGCACACGCCCGGATCTGCCTGGTGGTGCTGTCGCACTCGACGGCCGAACAGCTCGCCGAACGGGTCGCCGTGTTGACCCGCACCCGCGCGGACGTGCTCGACGCACACGGCGCGGAGCTACGCCGCGTCGAGAGCCAGCACCGCGTTCTTGCCCGACCCGTACTTCTTCGACACCGACTCCAAGCGCACCGCGCAGGGTGATGTCCCAAATCTCGGCATTGCGCCAGTGTAGAGCGAGTCGGTCGCGGTGGTATCGGCATGCGGGACGCGCAATCTCGACGGGTCCCTCTTCGATCTCATGCCGCCCGATGCTAGGGACGGCTGCAGCCTGGACCGATACCTCGTACCACCGGACATGAGGTACAGCTGGCTGTAGTGCCGGCGCGGCAGGACGACGGTGGCAGTCGGTCGCGGCGCGGCGAAGTCCTGTTGACGGAACTTGACAGAATCCGACGCGCCGCCCGAACCCAAAGACCGGGCGACGCGCCGGCTGTCAAGCCCCTCACCAGCGAAAACTGAGCGAGCGTTCAGGTGATGGAAGAACGTACAAAGCTCACCAACGCCCGATAGGCCGCGCAACGATATGTCGCGTTCACGTTTGCCGGCCGTCAAGTGCGCGAAAAACGTGGCGCAGGGTCCAACGGAACTTGACATCGAAACAATTGCTGTGCCCTCGGTCCGGCGCCGACGATGGACGCAATAAGGAGGTCCGATGGCAATCAATGCCGAAGTTGCGAAGTCCCGCCAGGGTAGAAGGCCGCTCTATTTCTACCGCAGCCCGTACATCACCGTCACCAGGCATGGGATTGAGACCGATGATGGTCTCTACCTGTTCCGTGACCTGTCCCAGATCCACCGGGCGCACCTCGACGCCCACCCCGCCCGCAAGTTGGCGACGATCTTCGGCGTCATCGAGGTGCTGCTGGCGCTGCCCTTCGCGGTGGTGTACGGCTCGGTCGCGCTGCTCTGCGCCGGCATCGTGCTCGGCGTCGCATTCGGCTTGGCGCACGTCGTCGACAGCCGCAACAACCCGCGGTGGATGGCGCTGCAGGCGGTGCATTCCGGCGAGGAGATCACGCTGTTCCAGTCGTGCGATCAGCAGGAATTCGAGCAGGTGCGCCGAGCGGTGATCCGGGCCGTCGAGGCGAACCGGCCGGTGTGCTAAAGGAAGTAATGCCCCGCGGCCAGGTCCTCCAGGAGCGTCGGATGGGTCGGGGTCCAGCCCAGCTCTTTCTGCGTGAGGGCACTGGAAGCGGGGATGTCGGCCGCGAAGAAGCGGCCGATCCAGCCGAAGTCGTCCACGGGTGCCGCAGCGACCGGCAGCCCCAGCCCGTGGCCGATGGCGGCGGCGATCTCCCGCGCCGGCACCCCCTCCTCGGCCACCGCGTGCACGACGGAGCCGGCCGGTGCGTGGTCGAGCGCCAGGCGTACCAGCGCGGCGGCATCGGCCCGGTGCACGGCAGGCCAGCGGTTGGCGCCGTCGCCGACGAACCCCGAGACCCCGCGCTCGCGGGCGATGCGCACCAGCTCGGCGACGAAGCCGTGGTCACCGGCGCCGTGGACGGTCGGAGCAAAGCGGAGGCTGACCGTCCGCACGCCGCGACCCGTGTACTGCGACGCCAGCTCCTCGGCGCCGCCGCGGGGCGCGTCCGGGCCGCGCATCGGCTGCTCGTCGAGCTCGGTGGCGACCCGCCCCGGGGTGAGCAGGGCGACACCGGACGCGAACAGGAACGACTTGCCCTCAAGGACGTCACACATCGTGGTGATCGCGGCACGTTCGGTCCGGCTGGCCCCGGCGGGGTCGCTGAAGTCGTGCTTGAACGCCAGGTGGACGACGGCGTCGGCATCGGCGGCGCCGGTACGGAGGCTGCCCAGGTCATCCAGGCTGCCCCGGAGCACCTCGGCGCCGGCTGCGGTGACGGCGGCGGCCGAGGCATCGGTGCGGGCGAGACCCGCGACCTGGTGACCGGCGGCGACGAGCTCGGGGACGACCGCCGAGCCGATCCAGCCGGAGGCTCCGGTGACGAAGACGCGCATGGTGGTTCCTTCCAGTGATGTCAGCTTCTGTCATCACCGTAGCGCGTGATGTCAGGTGCTGTCATCACTAGACTCTTGGCTCATGGGACGCTGGGAGCCAGACGCCAAGGGCCGACTCGTGGTCGCCGCGCTGGAGCTGTACACCAGCCGCGGCTACGAACAGACGACCGTCGCCGACATCGCCCAGCGCGCCGGCGTCACCGAACGCACGTTCTTCCGGCACTTCGCCGACAAGCGCGAGGTGCTGTTCGACGGCTCGGGCGAGCTGCAGGGCCTCGTCGTCGCCGCGATCACCGGCGCGCCCGCGGACCTGCCGCCGCTCGACGTGGTGGGCGCGGCGATGGAGCGCGCGGCGGAGCTGCTGGAGCAGCGGCGCCCGTTCGCCCAGCAACGGGCGGCGGCGATTGCCGCGAACCCGAGCCTGCAGGAGCGTGAGCTGCTCAAACTCGCCGCGCTCAGCTCGGCGGCGGCCGAAGCGCTGCGCGGGCGCGGGGTGCCGGAGCCGGACGCGAGCCTGGCCGCGGAGGCGGGGGTGGCGGTGTTCAAGGTGGCGTTCGAGCGGTGGGTCGACGACCAGCCGGACTTCGTCGCCTGCGTCCGCACCACCCTCGGCCGCCTCAAGGCGCTGCTGTAGCGCGTCCGGAAGGATCGTTTGGGGGCGCACCTAGTATGGGCCGGTGACTGAGCCGCAGCAGGGCTTCGCGATCGGTGTCGATCTCGGCACGTCGAACACGGTGGCCGTGGTGCGCTGGCCCGATGGGCGCACGCGGCCGCTGCTCGTCGACGGCGCGCCGATCATGCCGTCCGGGGTGTTCATGGACGAGCACGGGCGGCTGCACGTCGGCCGGGACGCGGCGCGCCTCGCGGGGCTGGACCCGTCGCGGTTCGAGCCCAACCCGAAGCGCCGCATCGACGAGCCGACCGTCCTGCTCGGCGACCGGGAGATCGCGACCGTCGACCTGCTCGCCGCGATCCTCGCCGCCGTCGCGCGGGCCGCGGTCGAGGCCGTCGGGTTCCTCCCCACCGCCGTGCTGACCTACCCGGCCGCGTGGGGAAACCGCCGCCGGGACGTGCTGGCCACGGCCGCCCGCCGCGCGGGCTGGCCGCCGGTCATGCTGGTCCCCGAACCCGTCGCCGCCGCCCGCTATTTCGCCGATGTGCTGCGCCGCCCCGTCCCCGTCGGCTCCGCCCTGGCGGTGTTCGACTTCGGCGGCGGCACCCTGGACATCGCGGTCGTGCGCAACGACAACGGGCGGTTCACCGTCATCGGCTCCGGCGGGGTCGAGGACCTCGGCGGCCTGGACATCGACGCCGCGCTCGTCGAGCACCTCGGCCAGCTGATCTCGACCACCGCGCCCGCGACCTGGGAGGCGATCCGCAACCCGGCGACCACGACGCAGCGGCGCGACCGGCGGCTGTTCTGGGACGACGTACGCGGGGCGAAGGAGATGCTGTCGCGCACCACCGTCGCGCCGATCACCGTGCCCGGCGCCGACCAGGCCATCCACCTCACCCGCGAGGAGCTCGACCGGGTCATCGGGCCGCTGGTCCACCGGGCCGTGTGGGAGACCGGGTCCGTGATCGCGTCGGCGGGGCTGCGCGGCGACCAGCTCGCCGGGCTGTTCCTGGTCGGCGGGTCGTCGCGGCTGCCGCTCGCGTCGCGCCAGCTGCACGCCGAGTTGGGGATTCCGCCGACGGTACTGGAGCAGCCCGAACTCCCCGTCGCCGAAGGGGCGCTGGCCGAACTGGCGCCACCCGCGCCGCCGCTGGCCGGGCATGACCTCACCTCGGCGACGGGCTACGGGGCGAGCCCGACGGGGTTCGTCGGCGCGCCTGCTGGATCTCCCTCCGCGCCGGTTTCGCCCGGTTTCGGCGCCGCGCCGACGTCGGGCGGATTCGGTGCCCCGCCGCCGTCGGGCGTTGCTGGTGCGCCGCCGGCGTCCGGGGGGTTCGGGGGTCCGCCGGCCTCCGGCGGGTTCGGGCACACGTCTGGCATCCCGGCCAACGGCGGGTATCCGATGACGGCGGCCCAGGTCATCCCGCCGGGCCAGTACGGCGCCGCCGGCCCGCCCACCGCGCCGTTCCCCGCCCAGACCCCGCCGCCCCCGCCCCGCCCTGGTTCCCGCCGCGGGCTGCTCGTCGCCGGCCTTGCCGCCGTGGTCGTGCTCGCCCTCGTCGCCGCCGGCGGCTACTTCTGGTTCTTCCGCGACCGCGACACGAAGGTCGACTTCGCCACGCTCAAGGCCGAGAAGACCTTCGACATGGCGGAGCCGGACACCGTCAACAACCCGGTCTCCGCCACGCTCAACGACCGCGCCGTCATCGGCTGGCGGGTCGGCAAACAGTTCTTCGTCCAGGGCATCAACCTCGGCGACATGAAGACCGCGTGGTCGAAAGTCACCATCGACCGCGACTACAGCAAGTGGAGCGTCGCGGCGTACCAGGGCGGCATCGTCGTCACCGGCACCGGTTCAGCGCTCGGCAGCGTGTTCATCCTGGACTGGAAGAACGGCAAGACCATCTGGCAGGGCACGCTCGACGACTACGACGTGCTGTACGCGACCGGTCCCGTGCTCGCCATCCACCGGTACGAGGGCAAGAAAACCGAAGCGGTCACCTGGGCCGGCAAGAATGCGTGGACGCGCCCCGACAACGGCAAGGGCTCGGCCATCTACGCCCAGTCCAACAGCGCCGACCTGCGCGGCCCCGGCAATTACAGCGGCGGGCCCACCAGCCGCGACATGAAGGCCCGCGACGACCTCATCAGCATCGACGGCGACGACAAGATCCGGCTCATCAACGCCACCAACGGCGAGGAGATCCGCAGCTGGAACAACGTCGGCGAATACGGTGCCCAGTACCTCGCGCATGACGACAAACTGTTCGTGGCCGGCGGCAGCACCAAGTACACCGTCAATGCTTACGATCTCGCCAGCGCCGGGGAACCCAGCCAGATCTACAGCTTCGCCAACGACGAGGTCAAAATCGTCGGCATGGCGCCGTGCGCGGACAACCGCCTGTGCCTGATCGACGGCAGTTACGGCGGCAAGGACAACACGGTTCGCGCCATTTCCGTCGCCGACAAACGCGAGGTGTGGAAGGCGCCCGCCCCCGGCAGCACGATGCTCGTGCCCGTCGGCCGGCAGGTCCTGGCCACCGACAGGGATTCCCCGGCGAGCGTGCTGCTGTCGTACGACGGCAAATCGCTGCTCAAGAACGAGGACAAAGCCTCGTACGGCGTGCGGGTCGCGGCCGGCAGCCTGATGTTCTTCACCGGCACGTTGAGCGCGACCTCGGCGACGAACCTGACACTGGTCGGCGTGTCGGCGGCGTCGGGGGAGCGGACCGCGCTCGGGCCGCTGACGAAGACGATCGGGTTGAGCTGTTCCTGGAATGCGTCGCTGATTCTTTGCGCCAGCGAGGGCAAGTATCAGGTGTGGCGCTTCGCGGCTGCGTAGAAAGGGCCCGGCGGACGAACCGCCGGGCCCCTCTTTACTGCTCAGTTCAGATGCGCAGGCCGGTCGCGGCGTTGAACGCGTGGTGCGTGTTCACGTGCGGACGGACGTACACGATCTCCGTGAGGCGCGGCGTGCGACGGGGGTCGGCCCGCACGACGAACCGCTCGTCCTGGCCGTCGAGCGCGACGGTGCCGTGCACGTACGCGTCGGAGCCGAGCTCCTCGACCAGGTCAACGGTGATCGGGATGCCACCGTCGTTCGGGCCGACCAGGTCCGTGTCCTCGGGCCGGAACCCGACGGTCACCCGGTTGCCGCCGCCGTCGGCCTGCGCCGCGGCGATCTGCTCGCGGGTCAGCGGCAGCGTGACGTCACCGAAGCGGCCACCCTTGTCGCTCAGCGGCACCGTCTTGATGTTCATGGCCGGCGAACCCATGAAGCCGGCGACGAACACGTTGGCCGGCCGGTCGTACAGCGCGCGCGGGCTGTCGACCTGCTGCAGCACACCGTCGAGGAGCACCGCCACGCGGTGACCCATCGTCATGGCCTCGACCTGGTCGTGCGTGACGTACACGGTGGTGATGCCGAGCTTCGCCTGCAGCGTGGCGATCTGCGAACGGGTCTGCACCCGCAGCTTCGCGTCGAGGTTCGACAGCGGCTCGTCCATGAGGAAGACCTGCGGCTCACGCACGATGGCGCGGCCCATGGCGACACGCTGCCGCTGACCACCGGACAGGGCCTTCGGCTTGCGGCCCAGGTAGTCCTCCAGCTGCAGCATCGACGCGGCTTCCTTCACCCGCCGGTCGATGTCGTGCTTCGGCGTCTTGCGCAGCTTCAGGGCGAACGCCATGTTCTCGTACACCGTCATGTGCGGGTACAGCGCGTAGTTCTGGAACACCATCGCGATGTCCCGCGCCTTCGGCGGCAGGTGCGTGACGTTGCGGTCGTTGATCAGAATGTCGCCGGCGTCGACGTCTTCCAGACCGGCAAGCATGCGCAGCGACGTCGACTTCCCACAACCCGACGGCCCGACGAGCACGAGGAACTCGCCGTCACCGATCTCGAGGTTCAGCTGGTCGACCGCGGGGCGCGGGGTCCCCGGGTAGATCCGGGACGCTTTCGCGTACGTGACCGTAGCCATGACAGAGTGCCACCTTCCACCGGCAGGAACGTGCCGGACGATCCGAGTAGAAGCTCACCGGCTGCCGCGATGCAGCCAGGAGTTGCGGTAACAGTAGGCTGCCTACGCTCCGTTGCCAAGGTCGGGGGCGGAATTTGCCCGACTTCGGCCGACTCGGCCCGCTCCGGTGACGGGTATGTCGGAGGCGCGCCCCCTGGGCGGACCGGTAGGATCGTGGGGCCGGCCGACGTGGCGCAATTGGTAGCGCACCCGACTTGTAATCGGAAGGTTGCGGGTTCAAGTCCCGCCGTCGGCTCTCCTGATCAAGCTCCTGAGCTGCGGCCACCCGTACATGCTCGATATCTTGGCCGGTTCACCGATGAGATCACCTGACGCGGCGGCGATCATGATGCAATGGATCATCCCGCTGTCGGAGGCGCCGCCGATATCGCCGCCGCCCGTCCTGCCACTGTCCGTGGCTCGTTCGTGGTCAGCCGCTGGGCCCGAGTCCTGGCGGTGCTCGCGCCGTTGATCGCCGCGGTGCTGGGAGCCGCGATGGCCGTGCAGTGGGAGGTCGGCGGCGGCAGAGCGGCCTCGTCCCTTCCGGCCCCTGCCCGCTGGATGGCCGAGAACCTCCCGCTGCGGGACGGCGGCGAGCCGGTGTGGATATGGCGCGGGCCCTTCTTCGTCGCGGTGCTGCTCACGGTGCCCCTCGCGTGGGCGGTGACGCAACGTGCGGCGTCGGCATCGCCCCGGTGGCTCGTCAGAGGCGGGCTCATCGTGGCGGCCGTCGCCATCGGGATCGAGTACAACTTCCCCGGCGGGTACGGCTGGATCTATGACCTCGCAGCCCTGCTGGCAGCGCTCGTCGGCACGGTCTGGTGCGGGGTGCAGGCACTCCGGCGCGACCTGCTGCCACGCGGCGCCGCCTGGGCACTCATCGCGGCCCTGCCACTGACGGTGCCCGCCGGCTTCCTGACGTTCTGGTACCTGCCACCCGGCCTGACCATGGGCACCCTGCTCGCCTGGGCGATCGCCGCCGTGACAATCGGCCGCGGGAGGCCGCAGCCGCTCGAAGAGACGAGCACCATGCGGAGATGACGAATGAGGAATTCACCCATCACGTCAAGTCCGGCCTCGCGGAGTGAGGTGACGACGCGCTTGCCGAGGCTGCTTGCTGGCCTCGAAGACCGGTTGTCCGAAGCCGAAGCGCAGGTCAATGATGACCTGCGCGGCCCCGTTAGGGCTTCAGGGTGACCCGCTGGGCGTAGCCGTCATCGGCGTACGACACGAACTTGATGGCCGTCTCGATGACCTGCCGGATGCCGACCTGGCCGTCGACCGCGCGCCCACTCCGGAGCGACCTCAGATGCGGCGTTGAACAGCAGGTCAACACCGTCGGTTGTGATGGTGCGAGTGGCGAGCACGTACTCCTTGCCGGTGACTTTGCGGAGGCGGGCCACGCCGGCCCGGATGTGCTGCATGGACAGGGCGGCGTTGCGCAGCTCGCGAGATCGGGGTCGTCGGAGGTCCCTGCCCGCGGAAGCGCGGACAGGGACCTCCTGTCATGTGCTACGAGGATGGAACCCACCCTGTTGCCACAACGCGATCCGTCAGAGATTCGATCAGCGTCGGTGGATCTACGGTACCCGCTGGAACAGCATCGTGTTCGGCCAGCGGCCGTCGGTCGGGCACGGCAGCGTGCGCAGCGTCGGGCCGGTCGGCTCCAGGCTCAGGCAGCGCCCGGAGGCCCGGTTATGGTAGGCGACCGCGCTGGTCGACGCCGTGGTCACGGGCACGCGCTGCCACACTTGGTGCGAGTCCGGGTTCAGGCACGGCAGCGTATAGATCGCGCCGTCGCGGTTGCTGTCGAGGCAGAAGCCCGTCTGCTGGTTCAGCAGCCGGTAGCTCTGCTCGCCGGGCTCGTCCCGGTCCAGGAGCGGGCCCTCACGCCACTGCTGGGAGGAGCGGGCGTCGCAAACGGACGCGAAGGCGTGCCCGCCCATCGGGGTGCCGTTGAGCGACACCGCCGGCACAGAGTCGCTGTCCACGCACCGCCCGGTCGCCAGGCCCCGGATCCGGCCGGTGCCGCCGGCGGAGATCCCGGTCGGCCGGGACGCCGGCGGTGTGGTCGGCTGGGATGCCGACGGTGTCTGCCCCGGCGTCGGCGACGCGGAGACGGAGGCGGAGACGGAGGCGGAGACGGAAACGGAGGCGGAGGTGGAGGTGGAGGTGGAGGTGGAGGGGCTCGCATCCGGGCCGGTTGACGGGCCGCCCGCGCCTCCCGGCAGCCGCTGGCCGTACCAGGCGGCGTAGGTCGCGACCTGGTTGACGAAATCGGCCACATCCGCCGGCACTCCGGCGGCCGTGCGGACACGGTCCAGCGACGTTGCGAAGGCGGCGACGGCCAGCGGCCACAGGTCGCCGGCGAAGCCGTCGCGGCGGAGGCGTCCGATCAGATCGCAGGTCAGGTGTGCGAGCGCGAGGATGCTGGCGCTGTCGTCACTGCTCAGTACGTCGTCCTGCGGCTTCCAGATCTCCCACTCAGCGGCGGTCAATCCAGCGATGCC
>NZ_JBFAIC010000066.1:0-65216 GCF_040654515.1 Dactylosporangium sp. NPDC050688 | reverse complement strand
ACAACCAAGGACACCACCAAGTAGAACTACACCCGAGGCCCACCACCTGGGGAATTACCTGAGCGCAGCCCCGGGGAATTTCGTGAGCGACGACATCGTTGTCGAGGAAACCGTCGCATACGGCGAGATGACGCAGTAATCCGGGTCAGCCACCGTGTGCCGTTGCGACACGCTTGTGCCGCAGACGACGCGGCCCGGTAAACATTCACGCCTTGCTTTCGGTTGCCTGCTGATGTGATCTTGTGGGTCGACACGCCGGGTTGAGCTGGCGGTGTTTGCCGTCCGGCGTTGGTCGTGATCGTGTGCGTGGGTGCTTGATCCGGAGGCGTTGTCGCGGGATGAGCTGATCACGGTGGTGCGTGACCAGGCCGCGCAGCTGGCCGATCAGGCGGTCGAGTTGGAGCGGCTGCGTGCGGAGTTGGAGCAGATCAGACGGTTGCTCTCTCGCAACAGTGGGAACTCCTCGATGCCGCCTCGATGGATGATCTTCCCGGTCGGACGGGTAAGCGCAAGCCGACCGGCGGCGGGCAGCCCGGCGCACCGAAACGCGGGCGGGGGAAACAGCCCGGCGCGCCGGGCTCGCATCTGCCCTGGCTGAACGAGACCGACGTGCGGATCGTCGACCGGCGCCCGCAGGGGCCGTGCGGGTGCGGGCAGGATCTGGCCGGCGCCGCCGATGAGGGCGTGGAACGGGCCTGCCAGATCACCGACGTGCCCCTGGTCACCGCGTCCACAGTGGAGTACCGGATGCGCCGGGTGCGGTGCGGGTGCGGCCGGGCGCACGTCGCGTCCCCTCCACCGCAGGCGGGCGTGACCAACACCAGGGTGTACGGGGCGAACCTCCGCGCGTTGGTGGTCTACCTGCTCATCGTGCAGCACGTGCCGGTACACCGGTGCGTGCAACTGATCGCCGACCTGGCCGGTGCCGGTGTCTCGGCCGGGTTCGTCCACAAGACCCTCGCTGCCGCCGCGGCGGCGGTGGCCGAGGTCGTCGCGCTCATCAAGACGTTGATCACCCTCGCCGTCGTCGTCCACTTCGACGAGACCACCCTACGGGCGGGCAAGGCCGGCGTCACCCGATACGTGTGGTCCGCCTCCACCAACCTGTAGACCCTGTTCACCCTCGGACGGCGCAGCGGGCAACAGTTCCGGACCAACGGGATCGGCCCGGCGTTCGCCGGGGTGGCCGTCCACGACCGGTACGCCGTCTACGACCAGGCCGGCAACTTCGCCGCCGGTGTCCGACATCAACTCTGCTGCTCACACCTACTCCGTGATCTCGCCGACGCCGCCGAAACCCATCCCGGCCAGGTCTGGCCGACCCAGTGCGCACAGGCACTGCGGGGACTCATCCACGCCGCGAACCTCGCCCGCGCCGCCGGCCAGCCCGCGACCGACCCCGCCACCCGCGACGAGTTGATCCGCGAGTTCCGTCACGGTGTCCTCGTCGGCCGCAAAGACATACCCCGCGTCGGCGGACCCCGCGACAAACAGCCGCCGGCCCGGAACCTCCTCGAAGACCTCGACAGCCGCCACGACGACGTACTGCGGTTCTGCTACGACACCACGATCCCGCCGACGAACAACCTCGCCGAGCGTGACCTACGGCCCACCAAAACCCGGCAGAAAATCTCCGGCCGACTCACCAGCCACGACACCACCACCGACCGGCTGACCATCGTTGAGCCCGTCCATCACCCGATCGGTGATCGCGGTGATCCGGTCCTTGGACACCTCCGCCCCGTACACCTCGGCCAGATGCGCGCAGATCTCCCCATGCGTGAGGCCCTTGGCCGACAGCGACACCACCAGGTCCTCGACCCCGCCCAGGCGGCGGGACCGCTTCGGCACGATCGTCGGCGCGAAGCTGCCGTCACGGTCCCGCGGCACGCTGATATCCACCGGCCCGACCTCGGTCAACAGCGTCTTCGCCCGCCGCCCGTTGCGGGAATTGCCGCCGTTACGCCCGGCCCGGTCGTGCTTGTCATAGCCGAGATGGGCGTCCATCTCCGCTTCCAGGGCCGCCTCCAAGAACCGCTTCGTCAGCTGCTGCAGCACCCCGCCCCGGCCCAGCAACTGCACCCCCTGCGCCCGCGCCTGCGCCGCCAGCCGGGCCACCAACACCGGGTCCAGGGCCTCAGCGATCGCCTCGGCCGTCGCAGCCTGCCCGTCCACCGGCCCAGCCGGCACCGGCATCGTCGCCGACAACGCATCCACAACCGCGTCAGCGGTCTTGATCTCGGTAGTCACAGATCCCATAACGATGTCCCTCTTGTCCGAGTTACACCGTTTTCACCACAGTCCCGAGGTTTTCCGAGCCCGCGGCGCGGGTCATGTCAAGTCCTGGAGAGTGCTGTATGAGCAACAAGGCGGCGGTTCTTTACGGAGTGGGAGACCTCCGTATCGAGGACGTACCGATGCCGGAGCCGGGGCCCACGCAGGTGGTCGTCCGGATCGAGGCGGTGGGGATCTGCGGGTCGGACGTGCACTACTACGAGACGGGCCGCATCGGCAAGTACGTGGTCGAAGCACCGATGGTCGTGGGGCACGAGTCGGCCGGGACGGTCGTGGCCGTGGGCACGTCGGTCTCGAAGGAGCGCATCGGCCAGCAGGTCGCCCTTGAGTCGGGCGTGCCCGACGGGACCTGCGAGCAGTGCCGGGCCGGCCGGTACAACCTCTGCCCCGACGTCACGTTCTTCGCCACGCCGCCGGTCGACGGCTCCATCGCCGAATTCGTCGCCATCGAGGAGAGCTTCGCCCACCCTGTTCCGGCCGGACTCACCGCCGAGCAGGCGGCCCTGGCCGAGCCCGTCTCCGTCGGCGTATGGGCCTGCCAGAAGGCGGCGGTGAAGCCGGGCGACCGGGTGCTCGTCACCGGAACGGGGCCGGTCGGCCTGCTCTCGGCGCAGGTGGCCCGGGCCTTCGGCGCGACCCGGGTGACCCTGACCGACGTGAACGCTCGCCGGCTCGACGTGGCCCGGGGCCTGGGCTTCGAGGCGCTGCCGGCCGGCGCCGAGCAAGGCCGGGGGTTCGACGTGCTCATCGAGTGCTCCGGCTCGCCATCGGCCACGGCGGCGGCGATTGAGTCCCTTGCCCCCGCGGCACGAGTCGTGCTGGTCGGTATGGGATCGGGCGAACTGGTGCTTCCTCTGCAGGCGGTCCAGAACAACGAACTCACGATCACCGGCATCTTCCGCTACGCCAACACCTACCCGCTGGCGCTGCAACTGCTGGCATCCGGGGCGGTACGCAGCGACGTGATCATCACCCACCGGTTCGACCTCGTCGACACCGAGCGGGCTCTCCGACTCGCCCACAGCGATCCCGAGTCCCTCAAGGCGATCGTGACGCCATGCCCGGCGTGACGAGCGTCCTGGTCCTCGGCGAGGCGCTGCTCGACGTCATCGACGGGCGTCGCCTTCCCGGCGGATCCCCGATGAACGTCTCCGTCGGCCTGGCCAGGCTCGGCGTACCCACGGTCTTCCACACCACGATCGGGCACGACGACGGCGGGGAGATCCTGGCACGGCACCTGCTCGCCAGTGGCGTGACGCTGACGCCCGGGTCGTGGGGCTCCGGCCCGACCTTTGTGGCCGAGGTGAGGCTCGACGATGCCGGTACGGTGGCCACCGTTTCGACATCGCCTGGGAGCCGGAATCCATCGAGCTCACGCCGGGGGCGTACCGGGCGGTGCAGGTCGGATCGATCAGCGCGATGATGCGGCCCGGCACCGCGGTGGTCGACGCGGTTCTCGACGCGAGCAGGCCGTCGTCGCTGCTGTTCTATGACGTGAACGCGCGGCCCTCGATCATGGGTAGCCCGGACGCGGTACGGCATCGGCCGAGGCGATCATCGCGGGCATCGATGTTGTCAAGGCCAGCGAGGAGGACGTGGCCTGGCTCTATCCCGATCTCTCGGTCGCCCAGGTCATTGAGCGCTGGCTCGCGCTCGGGGCGAGGCTGGCGGTGCTCACCCTTGGAGCGAAGGGCGCCACGGCCGCGACTGCCGCGACGGCCGTCAACGTCGACGCCCCGAGCGTCGTGGTCCGGGACACGGTCGGAGCTGGGGATTCGTTCATGTCCGGCCTCATCGCCGCGCTCGACCGGCGGGAGCTGCTGACCGTGTCGGGCCGTACTCGCCTTCCCCACCTGGACGAGGAGACACTGCACGCGATTGTGGCCTTCGGCGTGCAGTGTTCGGCGGTGACGGTGACCAGGGAGGGCGCGGACCCGCCGCGGTGGGACGAGTTCGGCCCGGCCTGACCCGCTCCGGCGGACCGAGTCAGGGAGCAGACGTACCCGGGCGGATGAGGCCACTCTCGTGGGCGAACGCGACGGCCTGGACTCGGTCGCGTAGGTCGAGCTTCAGCAGCATTCGGGAGACGTACGTCTTGACCGTCGCCTCGCCGAGGTAGAGGTCGGCGGCGATCTCCGCGTTGGATCGGCCCCGGGGCTGGTGGTCCAGCAGCATCCGCAGGCCGGCGCGTTCGGAGGCGCTTTCGGACTGGGCCTCGGCATTCTCGGCGCGCTGCAACAACCCCGATCCAGGAACCCCGCCGCCGGTCGAGGTGACGCAGCGGACACGGGCGTCTTCGCCCTCATCAGCCGCAACCGCCGAGCTCGACTGCGAGACCCTGGTGATCCCCCGACCAGGGGCAATTGCTGCTGGTGCTGACCCGGCGCGGGGCACCGACACGGCCGAGAAGCTGGCCCTGCTGTCCGTGGTGGGCCTGCAGCAGCTCGCCGGACGCGTCGAACTTCTTGTGGTCGCGCATTGACACTGGATCGCTGCCTTTCCTATCGTCTCAGCACCTGTTCCTGCAACCGGCGTTCCCGACCATTGCGGCCCTTTCCCGACCGTCGATTCCTTCCGACCGGGGCCGCGGCGTTCGCGCCGACCCCACTCTGCCCGTGGTGCCGGTCCGACATACCCGAAGGAGCACGCATGTTCCCCTCAGCATCCGGGGCCGCCCGTCCCGGCCGCCACCGGGCGCGACGGTCGGTCCTCGCCGCCGGCGCCGTCGCAGTGGCCACGGCCGCCGTGGGCACCGCGATCGCCCTGGTGAGCCAGCCCGCCGACGCCGCCAGCCTGCCCAAGGGTTTCAAGAGCGTCGGCTACATGCCGTCGTGGGCCGGCAGCGCCGATGCCATTCAGTACGGCAAGCTCACCCACATCAACTACGCGTTCGTGCTGCCCAACGCGGACGGCTCGCTGCAGGACCTGGAGGACCCGGCGAAGCTGCGGTCGATCGTCTCGCAGGGCCACGCGGTCGGGGTCAAGGTCTCGATCGCGGTCGGCGGCTGGAACGACGGCGACGACTCCGCGTTCGAGGCTCTCGCCGGCAACGCCACGACGCGGACCGCGTTCGTCAACAACGTCGTCAACCTGGTCGGCCAGTACAAGCTCGACGGCGTCGACATCGACTGGGAGTACCCCGACCCGGGCAACTCCGCCAACAACTACGCGGCGCTGATGTCGCAGCTGAGCACCGCCATGCACAGCCGCGACAAGCTGCTCACCGCCGCCGTGGTCTCCGAGGGCGGTATCGCGGACGGCGTGCCGACGTCGGTGTTCGGCTCCGTCGACTGGCTCAACATCATGGCGTACGACGGCGGCAGCCCGCACGCCAACTACGACTGGTCGATCGCGGCGGTGAACTTCTGGAAGGGCCGCGGACTGCCCACCGCCAAGGCGGTCCTGGGCGTGCCGTTCTACTCGCGGCCCGGCTACTACACGTACGCCGACCTGGTCTCCCGGGACCCGGCGAACGCCAACCGCGACTGCGTCACGATCAACGGCACCCAGGAGTGCTACAACGGCCTGCCGACGATCCGGCGCAAGACCCAGTGGGCCATGGCGAACGCCGGCGGCATCATGAACTGGGAGCTGTCGCAGGACGCCGCCGGCGCCAACTCGCTGGTCAGCGCCATCTACACGACGGCCACCGGCGGCACCACACCAAAGGCCACGCAAGCGGCCACGCCAAAAACCACGCAAGCGGCCACACCAAAGGCCACGCAAGCGGCCACGCCAAAAACCACGCAACCGGCCACGCCAAAGGCCACGCAACCGGTGGGCCGCATCGGCCGGATCACCGGCTTCGCCGGCCAGTGCGTCGACGTGGCCGCCTCGTCCACCGCCAACGGCACGGCGATCCAGTTGTACCCCTGCAACGGCAGCGACGCCCAGAACTGGACCGTCGCCGCCGACGGTACCTTGCGGGCGTTCGGTAAATGTATGGATGTGGCCGGCTCCGGCACCGCCAACGGCGCAAAGGTCCAGCTGTGGGACTGCAACGGCACCGGCACGCAGGTGTGGCAGTCGCAGCGCAACGGCATCCTGCGCAACCCGGCGTCGAACAAGTGCCTCGACTTCACCGACAACGAGTTGGCCGATGGCACCGAGCTGCAGATCTGGGACTGCTTCGCCGGCGTGTACCAGCGCTGGACGCTGCCCTAGACGCCATTGGTTGGGGTGCGATCGAGGCGGCGGCCCCGTCAAGGGGGCCCGCCTCGATCGCCGCGTCGCTACGCCAGGCGTACGGGCAGGGCGTAGCGCCGTGGATGAGCACGCCGGGCCGCCACACCACCTCCTCGGCCGGCACGTCGAGCCACATGCCGGGAAACGCGGCCGGGTCGACGTCCAGCAAGCCGAAGGTCTCAGCTTGCAGACCATCCTGATCGTCACCGAGATCGCGGGTGTGGGTGCCGAAAACCCCATCCATGGGCTGTGACCTGCCGGTTCTCGGATACGGCTGAAGTCTGCGAGACGGGGTAAGCCAGAATGGTCCATCGTGCTGCTGCGACTGCCCTACCTGGCGCTCACGAGCGTGTTCACCCTCATACGGCTCATACCGATGACCGATTCGGACAAGAACGTCGAGATTCTGACGCTGCGCCACCAACTCGCCATCCTGCAGCGCCAGATCGGCAAGCCCCGCCTCACCCCGCCCGACCGGGCGTTCCTCGCCGCCCTCCTCCACCGGCTACCAAAGCCGAAGCTGCGTCAGCTGCACCTGATCGTCTCCCCCGACACCGTCCTACGCTGGCACCGCGACCTACTACGCCGCCACCACGCCAAACAATCCCGGCCGAAACAGCCAGGACGGCCACCCACCGTCCGCAGCATCCAACATCTCGTCCTGCGCCTGGCCCGCGAAAACCCGAACTGGGGGCTACCGGCGAGTCCACGGCGAACTGGCCGGCCTGGGCATCAAGGTCGCCGCCTCCACCGTTTGGGAAATCCTCCACCGCAACGGGATCGAACCCGCGCCTCAGCGCGACCACCAGACCTGGACTGCCTTCCTCCGCGGCCAAGCACAGGCAATCATCGCCGCCGACTTCTTCGAAACCCGAACACTGACCGGAGCACGGCTATACGTCTTCGCCGCCATCGAACACGCCACCCGCCGCGTCCGCGTCCTCGGCGCCACCGCCCACCCCACCGCAACCTGGACCACACAACTGGCCCGCAACCTGGTCATGGACCTCCACGACACCAGTACCACGGTGAAGTACCTGATCCGCGACCGCGACAGCAAGTACACAGCCGCTTTCGACGCGGTCCTCGAGGACGAAGGCATCGCGATCACGAAGACCGGTGTCCGCGTACCGCGCATGAACGCGATCATGGAACGCTGGGTGCGCTCATGCAGAGCCGAACTCCTCGACCGGACCCTGATCGTAAACCGAGCTCACCTGCTACACGCGCTCCACGAGTACGAGACGTTCTACAACCAACACCGGACCCACCGCGCGCTGCACGCCGCAGCGCCCCTACGTCCGCTGCCCCAACCGATCACCGAACCGGACCAGCTCGACCACCTCGACATCCAACGACGCGATCGACTCGGCGGCATCCTCCACGAGTACGAACACGCCGCCTGAGCTGCATGGACGAGGTTTTCGGCACGTACAGCGCTGGTCGGCGTCCTCGCCGAGGACGGCAGCGCACTCCCGGCACAGGGCCATGCCGAAACGCCAGTCCACCCCGGCGGCGGAGCCCAGCACGCGTTCGGCGATCTGGGCCAGGTCCGTGTAGCTGTAGCCTTCGATGCGCCACTGCCGCACCATCCCGGCGATGTCCTCGGTGACCTCGACGCCCCAGTCGGCGGCCGCGGGAACGGGCGAGAAGACCGGCCGCAGTGCGTCGGCGACGGCCCTGGCGGCCTGCCGGGTGAAGTCGCGCGGCGACTCGGTGGCCTGGGCCAGGAGGCCGCCGTGGGCGAGGCCGATGACCCGGTGGAAGGCGCCGGTGGCCCGCAGCGCGTCGGCGCCGCCCAGCCGCTCGGCCAGTTCCGGCGGGATGACCGTGACCCAGTCGTAGCCGCGCAACGCGACCCGGGCCGGTTCCGTCGCCTTGCTCGGGTCACGGTTGAGCGCGCCGTTGAGCCCGGGCCGGTATGGATCGAGCCGAGCCGGCTCGGCGGTGAAGGAGACCTGGCCGTAGGCGAGGTCTGCGGCGTCGGCGACCACCCGGACCAGCTCGACGGCGGCGGCCGAGACGCCCTCCTCCCGCGACGGCGGGAAACTGACCCCGGTCCGCAGCATGAGCCGCCGCGAACCGTCGACCCGGGAGGCGAATGTGGACACCTGATATGGGATGTACGGCTCTTCACTGTCGAAGTACCAGTTGCCCTGCAGCTGGTAGAGCTGCTCGTTGAGCCCCTGGTCCCATCGGGTGAACCGGGCCCGGGCGACCCGGTCCTCGGCGATGGAGACCCACTGCATGGCCGAGACCCTCGTGCGCGGCGCAGCCCAGCCCTCGGGCACGGCGGCCGAGAGCAGCGCGCTGCCGGCGGTGCCGTACCACAGGCGCAGGACGTCGCGCACCGACTCGATCGATTCGACCTCGTCGAGGTACAGCAGGGTCGAGACGCTGTCCGGCTCCTCCGCCTCCCCGGTTACCCAGGCGGGGATGCGAGCCTCGTCGTCCGCGCTCATGCGCTACCTCCTCGACGCGACAGTGCCCCAGACGGGACGGCGAGCACTGGCGAGTGCAGTCAGCCCTACAGACGACGACGATCGCATTGCGGCTACTTGTGCGGAAACCGGATTGAGCGCGCATATCAAACATGAGCGGATGGCGCGACATCGAACTTTCTAGCTCTTTAACGGCCAGCGCTGAGACCAGCCGCCGTGCGGTGGTGTCAGCCCGACCTCCTCATCGAAGATCTCAGCGCACTTCGCGACGCACACCTGGCAGATGATCGGCCCGGCCTCGGTGGAAACGACCCTGACATGCTGGTTGTGGCGGCCGCACAGAGAACAGGTGACGTCGCTGAACTGGGACGGATCATCCACCCGACGAGAGTATCGGCTCCGCGCAGCGAGCACTGTCCGCGGCAGATGCGTGTACCAAGATCGCGGATCGAGGATTGTTTGGTCGCAGGCGGTGGCGATGTTCCGTCATGCCTTCGCAGCCGATATATTGGTGCGCGTGGAAACCCCATTGCGTGAACCCACATTTCTGATCCTCATCGCCCTCGCCGGCGAGCCGATGCACGGTTACGGTCTGATCGCTGAGGTGGCCCGGCTGTCCGACGGCCGTGTCTCGCTGCGGCCCGGCACGCTGTACGGCGCGCTGGACCGGCTGGTCGACGCAGGCCTGGTGGGCGTCGACCACGAGGAGATCGTCGACGGCCGGCTACGCCGCTACTACCGGCTCACCGAGCCGGGCGGCGGACTGCTGGCCGGCGAGACCGAACGCATGCGCCGCAACGTCAAGGCGGCAACCACCCGGCTACGCGCCGCCAAGGTCGCGCCCCGCCCGAGCCGGAGATTCGCATGAGTCTGCCGCAAAGCCAGCCGGACCGCCCGGAAGGGCATCACCAAGGACGTCCTGCCATGACCGATCTCGAACGGCGCTATGCGCGCTGGACGGCGCTGTTCTATCCGGCCGACTATCAGCGGACGCGTGGCTCGGAGCTGGTGGACACCTACCTGTCCCTGGCCGCGCCCAACCGTAGGAGACCCTCGTCGGCTGACATCGCGGACCTCGCGGCCGGTGGGCTGCGCCAGCACCTACGGACCGCACTCGGCCTCGGCCCCGGCTTCCGGCTCGCCGGCCTGCTCGCACTGACGACCACGAGCGCGTTCGCGAGCGGGTGGGCGATCTTCGAGGCGCTGGCACCCATAGTGTTCCGGTCTAGGCATACCGGGCCTTTCATGTCCCTCGGGGTAGCGGCGTGGGCGGTCTGGTTGATGACGGCCGTCGTGTACGTCGTCGCTCCCGGCCGGTGGTTTCGTCGCCTGGCGGTCCTCGCCGTGCTGGTCACCGCCGGTGTCGTGCCGGCCGCGATGCTGACCGGAATACCCCGCCCACCGCTGAGCGTGCTGCTGCCCCAGCTCGTCCTCGGTGTCGTCGCGGTGGGCGCCGCCACACGGCACCGCCGGTGGGTTCGGCTGACGCCGCTCGCCGCCGCAGCATTGACCATGCCGGTCACCGTTGCCGCGGAAATGCGCCTGAACTTCTACGGCGACTACTATCTGCCCGCCACTACAGTATTGCCAGCCGCCGGGGCGACGCTGCTGATCGGCGTGACGCTGCTCGCGCTCGGCCTGGCCGCCCGGCACGACTACCGCGGTGTCTGGGCGCTGCTGATCCTGCTTACGCCGATCGGCATGCTCGCACTGAACCCGCTCGGTGCGATGCTCGAAGACACCGGCCCCGGCCGGCCCCAGGTCCCGATGTGGTCGTCCATGGCCGCCGCTGCGATACTGGTCGCCGTGGTGGGATCGGCGCTGCTGGTGCTGGCCCTCGCCGCAAGAGGTCGACGCTCGGCAGGTGGCCGGTCGCTGCCCGCCGAGGCGGTCCATTGCCCAACCTGCGGCGCCCCGTCAAATTCCACGTAGTCCACGACACCTGAACCGGACGGTGGTCGGAGGCCAATTGGCGCGACCTCGGACCACGCGCGACTCGCGGCAGATGAGTGCGGGCTTGCTTTCAGCGCTGTACCCGGGGGGAGCCTCAGGCCAGTGGGAACCTGCAGTCGAAGACCGCCTCACCTGTCGCGCAGCCGTTGCCAGATCGCGATGAACGGTCCAACCTCTTGGCGCCAGGCCGGAGTGATGAGGATGCGCGGCCGGTTGAGGCAGTAGGCGAACAGGTGCACCGGGAGCAGGGCGAGACCGGCAAAGAACAGGTACAGCCCGCTTCGGGCAACAACCTTGAACAACAGCGCGGGACCGATCAGCGTGTCCACGGCGGCGAAGAGCGCCATGAGGCCGGTACCGCCACAGACCATGGTGAACCACAGCGCGTAGGGCAGGTATGTCCTCGCTTCGGGCGGGATGTTGGGGATTATCGGCACTCGAGAGGCATCCCCTCGCCAGATTGCCGGGGCCGGAGACAACACCCGGTAGACCATCCAGCTCATCAACGTTGCATACCCGAAGCCGAACAGGACATGGCCCAACATCGCCGGACGATACCACCCAGGCCAATGTCCGTGCGGAGATGCGCGAAGGCAGACAAGCCGAGTCGCCACATCAGGTGCACGCACATCGGCACGAGCGTGCGCAGGCCGCGAACCAGCGATCAGAACGCAACAACAGAGCGTGACGGTCGGCGGCGAGTCTCAGTACTCGATCGGCGGCATGTGCGGAAACGTGATCAAGTCGCGTCATTCGAGCAATCGGCCAGCGGCGGATTCGGGCGCGGGCTGCGACCGGCCGTGATCATGGGGCCGGGATTGCGGCGCTCTTCCAGCACGCTCGGTCTGCGGCGTCGTCGCGCGTCCGCGCGTGCAGCGTTACAGTCGCGGACGCGGAAGATTCCGTTGTCACTTGGCATCGTCGATCTGCCTGGGCTCCGATCGCTGGCGCAAGGAGCGACGCAGGCGGCGCATCGGATCTGGCAGTGGGAGGATCTTGGATGGGCGGGCGGGCGGACGCCGAGCTGGCCGAGCTCGACCCCGACGAGTTGCGAGCCCAGCTCAGTGCTCGCCTGACGACGTTGCCGCCCGATGCGTATCTGCGGTGCGTTGCCGCCTTCGTGGCGGAGTATCAGCGGCTGTACCACGTCAGCGGGCTGTCCGAGGCGTTGAACCGCATCGTCGACGCCATCGTTGCGCTGGCGGCCCGAGCGGCGGCGGGAATACCGGTGCACGATGCGGCGAACGCCCTTGACCGCGAGTTCACGGAGCTGACGTACCCGGGCCTTGAGGACGACGACGCCATCCAACCCTACGACGGGCCGCTGCCCATGGGCGTGTACAAGGCGTGCGGTGCCGTCCTGTGGGAGCTCACGGACGAGGCCCACCGGTACGACTGCGCCGGGGACATCACGGATGGCGCGGCCGGCTACGAGGACCCGCACGATCGGCTGGCGGCCACCCGGCTGCTGCTGAGGTTCCTCGACCGGGCGGACCGCGAAGCCGCCGGCGAGGCGTCCGCCGGTGCGGGCGACATCGGGGAGGAGCGGACCACCGCGTATAGGTCCATGGACGAGCATCGCGGCGCGTTTGGAGCGCTCAGGAGCATGGTCACGGGTCCGTTGACCGTGCGCCGGGCCAGAACCGACGACCTTCACGTTGTGCTCGAGCTGCTGGACAGGACCGCCGCGTGGCAGCACAGCCAGGGCATCCCCGAGTGGCTGACATGGCCGGACCGGCACGACACGGTCGCTGCGTCGATCGGCCGCGGTGAGGTGTGGCTGCTCAGTACCGCAACCGGAGACGTCGCCGCCACCGCCACGCTCAGCACCGCTGATCCGGGTCCCGGGCTCTGGGACGAAAGCGACCGCCGGGTCGCGGCAACCCACCTGTCCCGGCTCGCGGTCCGGCCCGACTTCCTCGGCCAGGGCGTCGGCGCCCAGCTGCTGGACTGGGCCCGCGCCCGGGCGTACCGCGACGGCAGCTTCTTCCTGCGCATCGCTGCCTGGCCGCACCTTCCGAACCTGCATGCCTACCTGCGGCGGCAGGGCTTCCGCGAGCTGTGGACGGTGGCCGGTCCGCCCACCACCTCGCGGACCCTGTTCGTCCGCCACGCAGCGCCGGACGGCACCGTCGTCCGCATCATCAAGGACCCCACTCCGACCCTGCTGGCCACGCAACGGGTCGAGTTCGAGCCAGGCGACGCACGGCCAGCCCAAGGCCCGGAGCCCGATCACGCCCATGTTGCCCGGCAACTCCTGAGTGAACACGGGACACCGATCCGGATTGTCCCGGGTTACCGGTACCGGCTGCGAGACACCGACGACGGTTGGCGGATCGAGGCAGCGAAGTACGTCGGCTGGCAGCCCGGCAACCGCATCGCCACGGCGGACGGGCTGGCGATCGATCACGATCGCGACTACGTCCTCACCCACCACGAGGGCAGTCCCTGCGGCGTCGAGATCGTCTCCGTCCAGCAGAACAGCACGTAGAGCTATCCATCACACCCCCAGACGGCAGGATCACGTGCGCTGTCATCGGCGAAGCAGGACGGCTGCGCCACCGTCGGATAGCTTCGCAAGGTGAGAGACGGCTGACGGTCTCCGCGCCGTGACAACGGCATGAGCGGAAATCCGGCCGCTCGGTCATGGCGCCCTGTCGGCCTTCGCCGCGTCCGCGCTGCGATGTCGTCGCGCCCCCTTCGCCGCCCGGCTCGCCAACCGGCGACGGGCTGACCATCGAGCGGCTGTTCGCGGTGCCCAGCGACCCGCCACCTGGTGTTGACCGTGCGCGCGGTACCGGGCAAGCACGCGCCGACCGACCGGCTCGTGATGCTCGGCGACAATCTTGTGTGAGGCATGGACTTTGACAGCCGCGGCTTCCCAGCCGACTGCGGCTTCTCGACGTCCAGGATGCGGGCGCCACCAACGACGGCGGCTGGTCAGAACGGCGGCTCGTCGACCCCATCGCCGAATGGCGGCGGTGCCACGGGTCGTGGTTCATAGCGTTGCAGCACCGCGATGGCGTCGGCGACTCGGCCGAGGTCCAGCAGATAGGTCGACAGGTCGTACCCGTGGCCGCGCTCGTCTTGGGCGAGCAGTTCGACGGCCTCCTCCGTGCGCCCCGCGTCGGCCAGCAGCGCGGCGAGCGTCAACAACCCATACCAGCTGTCGCCCTCCGGGTGCGACCGTGCCAGCTCGACCGCCTCTTCCAGCCGGCCGAGCGCCGCGAGCAGCGGCAGCCGCAGCCTGAAGAACTCCCAGTCCTCCTCGCCGCGGTCGGCCTTGAGCTCGTCGAGGAAGGTCAGGCCGTCGGCGGCGCGTCCCTGCTCGGCATACTGCGTGCACAGCAGGTCGGCGAGGCAGTCGTCGTGTCCGGTGCCGCTCAGGACCAGCGAGCGCAGCACCTCGACCGCCTCGTCGCTGCGGCCGTGCCGCGTCAGCAGCTCCGCCAACGGCACCGCCCGGCACACCCACGGCACGACGGCGTCGTCGAGCTGCCGATAGACCTCGACCGCGCCGGCGACGTCGCCGCCCTCCTCCAGCAGCTCCGCGAGGCGCTTGGCGGCGTGCCCGTGGTAATCCGCCGCCGCATAGGCCCGCAGCTCCTCGACCCGGTCGTGCCGGGCGAGCAGGTCGGCGAGCTGATCGCGGCCGTTGACCGAGGTGCCGTAGCGGGTGTGCAGCAGGGCGATCGCCTCGTCGATGCGGCCCTGCCGCTCGCGGATGTCGGCGAGCAGGCCGACGGCGTTGAACGGCTCGACTTGGCGCGAGTTGCACGTCGGGTGCTCGCAGACACGCACGGCCGCGTCGACGCGGGCCTGCAGAAGCGCGACAGCCTCCTCGTCGCGACCGCAAACCTCGGCCACGTCGACGAGGGCGGCCGCGAGCCACCAGTCCTCAACGTGCGGGCGGAGCAGCTCGAACGCCTCCCCGGCGCGCCCGTGGCGGGCCAGCAGCCGACCGAGGAACTCCAGCGCGGACCGGTTACCAGCCGCCACATGGGAACGCACCAGCGCGATCGCCTCCTCGCCCTGCCCCCACCGCTCCAGCAGCCGCGCCAGGGCCTCCGCCGCCTCCCACCAGCCCGTAGCGACGAACGGGGCGAGCACCGCTCGGGCCCGCTGCGGTGCAGCGTCTTCAGCGACCGCCAGAGCGCAGAACCACTCGCCGCGGGCAGCCTGCCGCTCGACCTCACCGGCGTGACCGAGCTCGAGCAGCCGGATGACCGCATACGGCGGGATGCAGCCGGTCAGCATCCGGGTACGGTAGCCGAGATCCTCGGCGTCCAAGGCTTCTAACACGCCAGGGAACCTACCCGCCAGGTACGACACTTTCCTCGAACCGCCGCTCCAGCGGCATCCGGAACCGCGGGTGACCCGGACCGGGCCGGCCCGTTCGCCGAGCCGCGCAGCGACCGTGTCGATCGCCGCTCGTACAACTGACGCGACGGAAGACAGCAGCTCCACCACGACGCGACCTGAGGAGTCCTGCGCCCAGCCGCCGACGATGCGGCCGTCGGACAGACGGTGGCCCGGGCGTCGCCGGTCCGGTCGAACAGCTGCGCCGTGTGCGGGCCGAGATACCAAACGCCGCCCGGCCCAGCGTCACGGTCGGGCAGCAGCGCCACCCACGGGCCCGGCTTCGGCACAGGCGCAGCGTCGCCAGCCAGGACAAAGCCGGTCGAGCTGCCGTCGAGATTGACGGTGTCGAGGGCGGCGAGCGCGGCGCGGGTCAGGCGTTATCGTCCAGCCAGCCCACCAACTTGAGGTCGGCGAGCGTACGCCACGCACGCACACTCACATCAAGGACCGGCACACCGTACTGACGGACCGCTCCAGCAAGCCACGACACCAACAACAAGATCCCGTGCTCGCTCATCGGCAGATGAGTGCGTCGATCTTGGCTTGTGGCGAGGGCGCGATTGGCGGTCGAGGGTCTCGTGGCCCATGCCGCAGCGATCGCGTTGTGTTCCGGTGGTGATCGGATGTAGCGCAACCGTTCAGCACGCCGGGCACCGTTCCGGCACGCGCGCCCGTCGACCGCCCATTGGCGGCGGGCGTTGGAAGGTGGGATCGCGTGGACCTGCGGATACGCGCCGCACACTTCCAGTACAGGGCCTTGCGAAACGGTACGATTCGTGAGAGTGTAATCGTGGGAGAGGATGCACCACGACCTTCTGACTACGGATCAGAAGGTTAGGGGTTCGAGTCCCTTCGGGCGCGCAAGATCAAGAGGCGGTTGACCTGCGGAAACGTAGATCAACCGCCTCTCTTCGTTTGTCCACTGTGGACCTGATGTGTTCCGAATGTGATCGGCTGTTTCGGAAGGGTCCAGACCGGCCCGTGCCGATGGGCGCCGGTCCGTGCCGACTGGTCTGGATCTTGGGTGGTGACGCCAGCGGTCGAACGCTCTCCAGCAGGGTTGTCCGGGCTTCTGACCTCGGCCGGATTTTTTGCCTTGACGAGAAGATCGTCTCCCACCCCAGGGCCTCGGTGATCTTGCCAATTTTGGGCGGCTGAACGTCGCCACGCTGTGGATCGCGTTCCTGGTCCTGTTCGACGACGCCTGGAGCGACCTGCTGGACCTGGTCGGCGACTGGCGGGCCCGGGTACTCGACCAGCACCGCACGATCGGGGAGGTGCTCGACGGGGCCACGGATGAGCACGTGATCCTCGATCGGCACAGCGAGAACGAGGACGGCGACGAGGAGTGGTGGGAGGAGGAGGCCGCCCTCGCGTCGATCGTTCCGTCCGGGCGGAACTGGCCGCCGGCGACAACCGGCTGCTCCACCTTGCGTGGCTGTTGTGCGTGCAGGGCGAGGAGCTGGACGAGGACGCGTTGGAGCCGCCGGTGCCGCCGGGCCTGGCCGAGTTGTCCGGGCCGCTGCGAAGCCTCGCCGAATTCCTGCGGCTGGACCAGGCTCTGCTCGACATCGCGGCCGAGGCCAGCGCGCCGCTCGCCATGAAGGCGCCTTCCGCGACAGCGTTGACCGAGTGGGTGAAGCAGCTCCCAGCGGTGGACAAGGACGACGTCATCGTGCGGTTGTTGCGTGGCGACGGCACGCACCTGCGCGCCGAGTTGCTGCGACGGTACGACGGCGGCACAGCACCGGAGGCGTGGCCGGCGGACGGAAGGTGGGCCAACTGCTGGCCGGCGCCGAGGTGCGCCGGGCTCGCCGGCAACGCCTGGCCGAGGAGCGTGCAGCCGCCGAACAGGCTCGCCAGCAGGCCGAGGCCAGGGCCGCCCGCGAACGACGTCTCAACGAACCGGCCGCCGACTCGGAGCGGGCGTGGCAGCGGGTGGCAGACCTGATCGCGACCAAGAAGCCCGCGGCGTACGACGCGGCGGTGGCACTGCTGGACGACCTGAAGGCGCTCAGCGAGCGAGACGGCGAGCGCGAGGCGTTCGGCAATCGGATCGACCAGCTGCGCCTGGAACACGCCCGCAAGCCGAGCTTCCTTGACCGGCTCGATCGGGCCGGCTTCATCGCGGGCGCCGCCGACACGTTGCCGATGTGAATCCTTCGCCGTGCCTGCATGCGATGCGGCCATCGAGTGGCGTTGTCGCGCCGGTCCTCGACGTGAAGCCGGCGGACCTGCCGACCCCGGTCTTCGTCGGCGACCCTGGAAGGGCAACGCGCCACGCTGAGCGCATCCTGCCTGCGTGAGTGACGTGGTCATCGGACACAGCGGTCCGTCGGTGCCTTGGTCGCCGGGCCGCTCGGCTCCACCTGACCCGGGTTGGTGTCACCGCGCTTCGGGTCGACACTGACGATCGGCGGCACCGGGTCGGTGTCGAGACAGTCGTCGATGGATTCGCCACCTTCGCCGTCTCCCTCGCCACCTTCGCCGTCTCCCTCGCCACCTTCGCCGTCCTTGCCGTCTCCGCCGCCGCAGCCGCCGCTGTCGTCGCCGTTGTTGTCGTTGCTGTCGGTGTCGCGGTCGTCCTTGTTGCCGTCGTTGCGGTCGCTCTCGTCCGTCCCGTCGCTGCTGTCGTCATTCCCGTCGCCGCGCTCGTCAGCGTCCGCGTCGGTGTCCGTGTCACCGCCGTCCTCGGAGGCTTTGTTGTCGTCCTCGGCGGCGTCGTCGTCCTCGGTCGCGCCATCCTCTTCTTTGGTGTCGTCCTTCGACTCGTCGTCGTCCTTCGACCCGTCGTCACCCCCGGTCGTGTCAGCGTCGCCGTCGTCGGTCGGACATTCGTCGGCCGGCGTGTCCTTGCTGTTCTCGGCGTCGTCGGAGAGCTTCGCGGTCGCGGTGCCCTTCGGGCTGCCGGCCGGAATCGTGACGATCACCTCCTTGCCCTTCCGGTCGGGGGCCGGCGTCGTCCTCGAGGCGATGCCGGTGCCCGCACCGATGGTGAGGCCGACGGTGATCATGACGGCGGCGAAGAACAGTGTCGCCACGTCGCGGAAGCGTTTCATCAGGGTTTGCCTTTCTCCGGTCGGCTTCGGCGACCAGCCAATCGAGCCGCCGACGTCCGTGCCAGGCATTCGGCGGTCCGGGTCAGGTCGGGTCGCGTCGCCGTGGTGTCCCGGTCGGTTCACGCGAGGTGGCGAGAAGTCGAGCGATCGGCTTAAATCGACCGGCGACACCTAGGGTGCTGCGGCGCGGGGGAGGAACGTCGATGGCAAACGAGCTGTCCACCGGTGGTGGCGTGCCGGATCCGCAGGTGGCCGCCTCGGCGGCCGAATTCGTGGCGCAGATGCGCGCGCTGCGGCAGTGGTCCGGACTGACCATCCGGCAGGTGGCGCGCAAGGCCCAGGAGGCCGGCGACGTGCTGCCGCACAGCACACTCGCGGCCGCGCTCAGCCGGCCGACCCTGCCGCGGGAGGAGTTGGTCGAGGCGTTCGTCCGTGCCTGTGGCAGCGACCGGGACACCGTGGACAGCTGGATCGCGGTCCGCAAGCGGCTCGCCGTGGCCGCGGCCGGTGCACCCGAGCCCGTCGCCGCCGGCGTCGCGGCGAAAGCCGGTGCCGGAGCGCTCGCCGACGAGCCACGCGTGCGGCCGCCCTGGGGCCTGCTCGACGAGGTGCGGCCCCTTCCGCCCGAGCTGTCCCGGCTCCCCGGATGGGACACCGACGACGCCGAACGCCCGCGGGACACCGATGGACACCTGGACGCTCACCCGAGCGGTGCTCCGGCGACGGCCGACGAGGAGCCCGCCGAGCGGGCCGACGGGGAGACGGCCGCTGACGCGACCGGGAGTGCGGTGCCGGTCGCGGGTGCCGACCCGGCCGCGGGCGTCGGGGCCGCCGAACCCACCGAGTGGGACGTGCTCACCACGGACGCCGACCAGGTCGGCGCCGCCGAGCCGGTGGAGAGTGCTGCGCCGGTCGGGACGAGCACGCCGACGGTGACGGTCGGGCCGGTCGATGACGGTGTTCCGACCGCGGACCGTCCGGTCCGCGTCCCCACTTACGCCGAGGGAACGCTGGCCACGGCCGTGAAGAGCCGGCGCAACGAGGCCTGGTCGGGACTGCATCGGAAACGAGCGCCCGAGACCGACAGCACCGACGGGACACCATCCGGGCCGCTGCGGCCACGGGACTTCGTGCCACCGCTGGTCTTCCGGGCCGGTTGGTCCGCACGGGTGCTGCTCGGCGTGCTCGTCGTGCTGCTGGTCCTGGTGGCCGTGGGCGTCTCCGTCCGGACCTTCCGCGATCCCGGCTCCGACGCCGGTCCGGCGGGCGCGACGGCCGAGCCTGCCCCGGACGTCGAGGAGTCGGACGTGCCGGCGACCGAGGACACCGGCAGCGCATCTTCGGAGCCGGTGCAGCCAAACAGCCCCGCGCCGGCGACCCGCAGCGCCGCGCCGAACTCCCCGAAGCCGACCACGACACCGGCCGCCGCCGCACTGCCCGGGCCGGGGCGATACCGGATGATGCCGGCCGCCACCGCCGGCAGCTCGTACTGTGTGGGCGCCGGCACGCAGCCGGGCAACGGCCGGCCGGACGTCGCGGTTCTGACGCCCTGCGCCGGGGTGACACCGGCCACCAGCGAGCTGCGGAAGGTCGGCACGAACACGTATCAGATTTTCTGGCCCAACCCGGGCGGTGGCGGGGGCTGCCTCCAGGTCGACCCGGACACGAACGGCCAGCCGTCGACCGCCGACGGGCAGCTGGTCGCGCCGCGCTCGTACTGCGACCGGCCGGACCAGCGGTTCGTTTTCGAGCCGGTGCAGAGCGGCGCGGATCAGGGTTACCGGCTGCACGCCGCGACGGCGCCGCGGATGTGCATCGGCCCGATCGGCGGCGGCCGGAGCGCCGGCACGGTCATCGCCCAGTTGTCCTGCTCCGGCGACGACGCGCAGGTGTTCCTCTTCAAGCCGTGACGGCCGGATCCCGTCGGCCGTGACGCGAAAGGGCCCCGTGTCGCCACGGGGCCCTTTCACGTTCCTCGACTTCTACCACTTGCTCCAGGCGTGCAGCGCGTTGCTGGCCGCCCGGATCGGCGCGGCGCCGCTGTTCGTCTCGCGCCAGCGCCGATCCGCGGCGTTCCAATACTTCTGCTTGTACGAGCCGCGCACGGTGTCGGTGATGTTGCCGTGGCTGATATCGGCACCGTCGCGGTAGATCACGCGGTGGCCGCCGGAGATGTTGGTCGCCGAGTCGGCGGACACGACCTGGTCGTCGTCCGAGCCGATCATGGTCCAGTCGGTGCCCTGCTTCGACTGCGGGTTGGCCTTCAACGTGCGCAGGAAGGTCGAGCCGCCCGCCATGTCGTTGCACTGGACGGTGCGGCACAGCCGGGTGAACCCGGCCGAGCCCTGGTGCGGCGTGGACAGCGTCACCACGTCCTCGACGTACAGGTAGGGCGGAAAGCCGCGCTCGCGTGCGGCCGTGCCGGCGAGTGCGGCCCGGATGATCAGGCCGCCCATCGAGTGGGCGAGGACGTCGACCGACTTCCCGCGCTTGGAGTAGCGGTGGTAGATCTCGTTGGCGAGCTTCTTGCCGAGCTCCTTGAGGCCGACGCTCTGGTCGCCGCGGTTGATGGCGATCCCGCAGTTGGTGTCCCCGGCGTAGAAGCCGACGGTGTGCTGCGGCCCGGTCCAGCCCCAGGCGCGCATCTCCCGCATTGCGGCGCCCCAGTAGTTGTTGCAGTTGACGCTGCTGTTGATCTGCCAGCCGTGGACGAAGTAGACCGGCTCGTTGCTGCTGTCGGCGCGCCTCGGCGTCGCCGCGGCCTGGCTGATCCCGGCCAGGCCGACAATGGCGGCGATGACCACGCCGAGCGCGATGCACAATGTTGCCAGGTTGCGTTTCACGAATTGCCCCTCGAATGTCTGCCGGAAATGATTCGCCACGTGGTGGGAAAGGTATTTCACGGCCGAACGACGGCTGGGAAGGGCTGATCGGTACGGGACCGTACGGGACGCATATTTGCAGCTCAGATGCGGTGTCCGAGGCTGTTCGGGACGCGTTTACACATTGTTTTGCACCGCTCGGTCACATTGGCTGTGAGTGCGGCGAATCCCGGGACGCCGCACACATTCGAGGACAGTCAGTCGATACGGAGAATGCGTTGATGAACGGCATCTTGAAGAAGAAGGTGGCGCCGCTGCTGGTGGCCTTCGCGGCGATCGCGGCCCTGTTGTTCGGCGGCGTGGCCGTGGCCAACGCGGCCACGGCGAATCCCGACACCAAGGCGAAGGCCTGCCAGAACGACCGGTCACTGGACCGGCGCGAGAAGGTGGTCTGCATCGCCAAGTCGCAGCTCGGCGTGCGTGAGCGCAACACCAAGACGCGCAAGGCGAACAACTGCCAGAAGTACTTCCGCGACCTCGGCTCGGGATTGAACTGTGACGACGACGTGAACGGTCAGTGGTGCGCTGCCTTCACGCGCTGGGTGTGGACGAAGGCGGGTGTGCCCAACACGCCGAAGTCCTTCGCGGTGCAGGGCTGGGTGCAGGCCCTCACCAAGGTGAGCACGCCCAAGCCGGGTGACGTCGCGGTCGCCAGGAGCGGCCAGCACATCGAGATCGTCGTGAAGGTGAGCGGAACGAAGGTCTACACGATCGACGGCAACGGCGGTAACAACAGCGTGGCCAGCGGCGATCACCGCAAGGGCAACATGACGTACTACCGCATGGGTTCCTGACCGCACGGCGTGAGCCGGGGGTCACCACGCTTCCGAGTTCGCGCGCTCAGCCAGGAAGGCTCCGGAGTAGGCTCCGGGGCCTTCCTGGCTGTTCTGGCTCTTCGCACTCGGCGGTCGGTCAGATGCCGTGCAGCGGGCGCATGCCTGGTGCCGGTCAGCGTGCCGGTTGCCTGCACCGCCGCCGGACACATCCTGTGAACTCGTCGGCAACGTGGACCGGGAAGGGCTGCGACACGTCAGCCGACGATCGTGTTGCTCATGATCGCGATCTGCAACGCCGCCGCCGCGCTACCGGTCCCGCTTGAGCCGATCCCGGCCGGGCTACGCACCGAGATCCTGCGCCGCACCGTCGACGACGCGCCCGGCGCGTGAGAAGCCGCGGTGCGGGATCTGAGCTACGAGGCGCAGGCGGTCGCCGGCTCACCCGAGGTCGGCTACCTCGGCGCCGTCGTGGACGAGAACGGCCAGGTCGACGAGGCGGACGGGCCCGCTGCGCCCGGCGGCCGACCACACGGGTCCGGCCGGCGACACGTCGAGCGCGGTCGCGAGGTCCCGGGCGCCGGTCACCGCCAGCGCGCCGAGCGGGGCGTCGGTGAGCAGTCGGCGCAGGTGGCGTTCGCGAGTGCTGCTGTGCAGCCAGAACAGCACCGGCCGGGCGCGGCCCAGTTGGTCGAACAGCTCGCCGTACCCGTGAAGCTTGTCGATCAGTTTGGTGAGTGGTTCGGTGCCGGTGTCGTGCTCGAGGAAGAACGACACCGCCGCCGTCGGGTCTGACGCGCGGCTGATAGGCACGCAGCAGCGCTGGGTCGCCGGGACGGGTGAAGGCGTGGACATGCCGGCAGGCGGCCTCGTGCCACCACTGTTCGAGCTGCGTGGATGGATCGCGGCGGGCATGGCCGGCGAGGTCGGTGAAGAACTGGTTCACGCCGAGCCGGTGCGGCAGCAGCAGGGGCCGGCCGTCCGCCGCCTTGCCTCGGCTCGAGCGCGGTCACGCCGCGGTGGCGGCACACCGCGGAAGGCAGCGACGACCTCGGCGCCGAGCTGCGCGATGACGTAGTGATACGGGAACGACCCGCCCTCGGGCCGGTGCGGATGAAACCGCATCACCAGCTTCATTTTGTACAGCGTGGCGAGCCGTCGCTGACAGAAGTCCAGTGACGGGAACAGTGCGTTGGCGAGTTGGAAGGTCGTGAAGACCCCGTGGTCGTACAGCCAGCCGAGCAGGAGACGGTCGCGGTCGGTCAGACGGACCTGGACACTCAGGACGGGGTCATCCATGGCGCCGCCCTCCCCACCGGAGACCCCAGACATGAGGGTCTGTCGCAGTCGATCGGCGTGGGGTGGACAGCGGCGGTGAGCTGGGGTGGGAGCGCGGTGGAGGGGTCAGTCCGGCGGTCAGGTTCAAGGCTGACCCTATGACTGAGGGCAAGTGGGACGGGGAGTGGACGTGGGCATGGTCGCGTTCCGTTCTGGTGGGGTGGTCGGCCGCGCATCTCCCTATCCGGCGTTGTGAGCGCTGGCGAACGCCCCCTCGCGCCCACAGCTACTCACGGGCGCTCACAGGCGGGGCCGGGTGCGTCGTGCGAGCGGCTGTGAGCGTGACGGTGTCCGTTGTAAGCGCAGCGCCGCTCTCGCTGTGAGCGTGATGCTGCAGCGCGGGCGGCGGCTGTGAGCGAGGCACGACGTTTGTGAGCGCCCTGTGAGCGAGGGGCCAGAGCGGCGGACGGTGCTTGTGAGTGACGCCGACATGTCCGCGGCGCCGCGGACCCTCGAGGCAAAAACATGGGATGTCTGCCGTGATCGGCGCGTCCTAATCTGCCAAGTAGCGAGTCGATCCACAGTGGATGGACGATCTACGCGATTCTGAAGTAAGGGTCACTCCGTTATGTGGCGCTGCTCAGCATCTGGATCTGCCTTTGCGACACAAAGTCAAACCTTGCGAGAGCTCTGTGAATACCCCTGCACGCGCGGGGGTGCTCCGGCGGCGGTGGCGTGCAGCGGCGACCGTGGCAGAGATTTTCAGGAGATCGCACCGGCCAGGATGCCCCGCGATGTGCCCGGTGAAGCTCGGTGCTCAACGCGGTAGTTGGCAGTCCTGCTCCACCAGGTTGTGCCAAAGCCCGACCAGCTCAACCTGATGGTCGCGTCGGTGGTCGTCGTCGCCGCGATGGCCACCTACGTGCTGCTGCACCACCACCGCGAACGGTTCAAGGCCGGTGACTGCGTCCAACTCGTGCACTTGGCGGTGGTCGGCTGCGATGACGGCGACGCCGACCACGTCGTCCTCGGCGTCGAGGACATCGAGGACGACAAGACGGGCCGAATCCCCCGCGGTGCGTGGCCGCAGACCGACACCGACCTGCGAATGGACGGGCCGGGCGGACGTCCGATACGCGTGTGCATGAAGAGGCTGCCGAGGTAGGACCTCAGACCGGCGGCCGGGGATCGCGTGGCGGTCCTCGTCGGGCTTCAGTTGACCGACGGGCGCCGCTGCACAGCTACCTGCGTCCGCTGTGTACGGTCCTGACGGCGCGTCTGCGGATGAGGTTCCGGTGATCAGGTTTCCGGACATGCCGCGTCTGGCGCGCGAAGGTCAGCTGGAGTTCGTCACAGCGGGTGACCGGCGCTTCCGCCATCGGTGGCCTGACATCCCGAGTTGAGGACGTTCGGCCAGTCCGCACGGCCATCGTCAAGCGGGACACCGGCTAGAGCGGCTGAAGGAATTCCAAGCGGTTGCCGTGGTCGTCGGCGGAGTAAAAGCGACGGTGGCCGGGGAAGTTCGGGTCCCACTGCACGGTGCGCCCTGAAGTCTGGAGTCGCTCGGCCAGGGCGTCCAGGTCATCCACCAATACACCCGGGTGTGCCTTGCGAGCGGGCACGAACTCCGCTTCGACGCCGAGATGGATTTCCCACCCACCCCCGCTGAACCAGCATCCGCCGCGAGCGGCCAACACGGACGGCTTGTCCAACTCCACCATCTGCAGGACGCCACCGTAGAACTGACGGGCGACATCCTCGCCGCCCGGCGGGATGGCCAACTGGACATGGTGGAGTCGCTGAAACGTGAAGGTCATGACGCAACGGTAATGCCTGCTCGTTCGGCGAACCTCGCACCGGGTTTGAGCCTCCCGACCCAGCGCACTCTTCGCTGGTCCGAGAGCTGGTCCGCGACCAGCACCCCGACCTCGCCGATCGCACATTCCTGACGGCGCTGCACCAACCCGCCCCGAGCGGCGCGCCTGCGGGCCGGAACCGCGGCGGGCCGCCGCCGGTAGCATCCGGGCATGCAACCGCGTCGGTACCGGATGCGCCAGCGGCAGCGCCGGGAGTCGGCACAGGCGTGGATCCGCTCCGGGTCGGCGGTCACGGTGCAGCACTACGCCAAGCGGTACGGCGTCGACAGGTACGCGGCCTATGACGATCTGACCGCGCTCGGGTTCGCGTTGCCTGACTCGGCGCGGCAGTGGGCGCAGCGCCCACCAGCGACCCCCTGCCGTACCGTCGAGCGAGCCACCCTCCCGGTCCACGACGAGTGGTGGATCATGTTGGACGGCAGGCCGTTCTTCGTCCTGACCCTTGACAGCGGGCTACACCTCCGGCGGCGCTCCCTACGGCACGTTCGCCGACGAGATGCCGCCATACGATGATCCGCTTTGAGGGCGCTTCGAGGCAAACATGGGATGTCTGCCGTGATCGGCGCGTCTTGATCTGCCAAGCTGCGAGTCGATCCACAGTGGATGGACGATCTACGTAATTGTGCAGTAATCGGGCCGTCGCGTCCTACGGATCAGAAGGTTAGGGGTTCGAGTCCCTTCGGGCGCGCAACATCGTCAGGGCCTGAGCTGCAGGGATGCGGTTCGGGCCCTTCGCGTTGTCCGGCCTTTGTGGACGGTGGGTGTCACGTGGGTGTGATGTGGGTGCCGTCGCCGACGTGGGCGTTTCGGCGCGCTTCGGCTTCCTGACCTGCTGCTTCGTCGTCGACTCGGGTGTGGCGGGTGCGGGGGCACCTGTTTTCGGGCCTCGGTCGGGTCGGTTCTTGCGGGCCTTGGTCTTGATCTTCTTGCGGGTGCGGCGAGCCGCGGCGAGGACGAGCTGGGCGGTGTCGTCGGCGCATCGGCGTTGGATCTGGGGTAGGACGCTGGTGTAGGTGTCGGCCGTGGTCACGATGCTGGAGTGCCCGAGCAGGTCCTGCAGCGTCTTGAGGTCGGCGCCGGCCTCGTGGGCGAGGGATGCGGCGCCGTGGCGCAGGTCGTGCAGCCGTACCGGGGGCAGTCCGGCGCGTTGGACGAGTTTGCGGAAGCGGGTGGTGGCGTAGTTCGGGTTGATCGGCAGGCCGTCGCGGCGGATGAATACGTAGCCGGAGTCGATCCACTGCTGGCCGTCGGCGAGGGTGTCGCGGTGTTGATCCTCCTGGCGGCGGCGGTGTGCCCGGAGGACCCGGACGGTGTGTTTGTCCAGGGCGACGGCGCGGCGTCCGGCGGGGGTCTTGGGGTCGTTTTCGACGATCTGGTAGCCGGCGGTGGTGCGGTTGCGTTCGACGGTCAGGGTCGCGCGGTCGAGGTCGATGTCGGTCCAGCGCAGCCCGCACAGTTCGCCGCGGCGCAGGCCACGCAGCCCGGCGAGCCACCAGAACGCGAACAGGGAGTCGTCGGTGACGGCGCCGAGGAACTCCGCGAGGTGATCGGCGGTCCAGACCGCCACAGCCGGGTGGGCGCCGGTCTGTTCCCAGGAGGCGACGCGGGCCTCGGTCCAGACCTTGGCGTGCGGCTGCTGGTAGCCGCTGATCTCGATGTGCCGGGCGGGGTTGCAGTCGAGGACGCCTTCTTTGACGGCGAGGTTGAGCGCGGCGCGCAGGGTGGTCCGCAGGTGCTGCATCGCCGACGCCGACTGTGGTCGGCCCTTGCTATTGGTGATCGCGGCGATCCGGGCGAACACGGTCCGCAGCAGGCCGGCGTCGAGGTCGGCGAGGCGGTAGCCGCCGAGGTGGGGGATGAGGACGTGGTCGACGTCGCGGGTGTAGTGGAACCGGGTCGTCGCCCGGAGGTTGGTGCGGCTGTCGAGCCAGTGCCGCAGCCACCGTTCGACGGTCCAGCCCTGGGCGGTCCGGTCGGCGGCGGTGCCGGCGAGCCACGCGTCGCGGGCCTGCCGGGCGGCGATCCGGGAGGGGTAGCCGCCGCGGCGGACGCGTTCGCGGCGGCCGAGCAGGTTGGCGGCCGAGCAGTGGAAGTACCACGAGCCGCGCCCGCGTTCGGCGAGCCGGGGGCATCGCTGCTCAAGTCGGTGCTTGCCGTCGTCGCGGCATCCGCACCGTTTGAAGACCACACCGTTGCTCGACCGCATGACCGCCACCTCCCGCCGGTTCCGCCTCGGGTCAGCATCGGCGCGCAGGGCGAGTGCGGTCGTCACTCGACAGGGTGACACCGTTGTCGTTGAGCGGTCGCCGTTATTGGCTGGGTTGGTCGGCCGCAGAGTGGTTGTCGAGCAGGTAAGTGGGCCGGGCTCGTTCCCGTGCGCGCTGGTCTTGGTGGTTGGCCTCGAACCGGTTCCAGAACGCGGCGGGCGTGCCCAAGCATGCGTTCCAGTCGTAACGCCATGTCGTAGGTGAGGCTGGGTGTGCCTTTGATCAGCTGGTTTCATGTTCTGGGTCGGTTCGGCGGCGGCCGAGGACCGCGGCGATGGGCATGGCGGCGCAAAGGCCGCTGAGGAGTACGGCGGCGAGTGCGCCGAGGATGGCGGGCTGGTTGTCGAAGGCGATGCCGATCGCGGCGAGGGCTGGTCCGGCGTTGCGGACGGCGGTGACGGCGCCCATGGTGGTACGTCGTGCCGGCGGCCCGGTGGCCAGCAGGGTGCCGAAACCGAAGGCGAGGGCGGAGAGCAGGAAGCCGGCCAGCAGCGCCCGGGAGCCGAGCAGGGCCACGACGTCGCTCCAGTTTCCCAGCAGCATGCCGGCCAGCACGATCAGGAACGTCACGTTGGACACCTTGACCGCGGCGGGGTGCCAGGCCACGGCAGTGTTGGTGGTGTAGTGGCGGAGCAGCAGGCCGATGGCGAACGGTACGAGCTGCAGGAGCGCGACGGTACGTACCAGTGCGCCGACGTCAAGGGAGATGCCGCCGCCGACGTCGGCGGCGGTGAGCAGGGCGTTGGCGGTGATGCCGAAGGTGATGCTGCCCACGGCGGCGAGCAGGACCTGCATGGCGGCGCCGGTGGTGATGTCGCCGTGCTGGACCATGCCGAGCTTGGCACCAAACGGTCCGCCTGGGGAGGACGCGGTCAGTAGCAAAGCGATGAACGGCGCGGTCGTGAGGTGGAACAGCGCCGCCAGACCCCACCCCAGCAGCGGGACGACGACCAGGTTGGCCAGCAGGACGAGCAGCAGCAGGGACACGTCGGTGAACGCGGCTCGCAGCGCGGCCAGGCTCGAGCCGAGTCCGGCGGCGAACATGGTCGCGGCGATGAAGATCACCGTGGCGGCGTTGAACAGCAGATGCAGCGTGGCCATCGGTCTCCTGTGCCCGGCTCAGTGATGTCAGTCGGTCAGGTCGCCGAGCCAGCGCAGGGCGCTGAGGCTGGGCAGGAACGCGTACTCGCCGCCGCGGGTGGTGACGAACCGCGGCAGGGCCGGCAGTCGCCGGCGGACCGGGCGGCGGGGGATGGTGTAGTCGCCGGGACCGTTGTTGGAGCCGACGATGGGGTCGCGGGCGTTGCCGGCGCCGAAGAAGACGCCGTCGTTGAGCCACTGGGACTGGGCGAACTCGAACTGCCGGCCCGGGTGGGCGCCGACGAACGCGAACATGAGTCCGCGGTCGGCACGGTCGTCGTCGAGGACGCCTTCTGGCAGCGGCGGCCCGTAGGCGGTGCCGCGGCGGATCATGCGGTGCAGCCGGGGTTCGCCGGCCACTGTCGCGTCGCGGGGGTTGGCGCGGCGGATGTGGCAGCCGCCGGGAGTGGTGAACCCGTCCGGGTCGTCCTGCTGGTACTGGAACGCGTTGTTGCGGGCGCGGTCGGCGCCCAGCTTGGGGTCGTCGTGCTGCGGGCTCAGTGCCAGCGGTGCGCCGCTGCGCCACCTTCCCATGATCTTGGCGGCCAGTAGGTCTTCGTCGTCGGGGCCGGTGGAGTTGTCGGTGAGGAAGTGGCGGAACGCGGCCACGTTCTGGTGCAGTTTGCGGAAGGCGACGTAGCTGCCGTTGCGGCCGAGGACGTCCGGCGTGGTGGTTTGCACGCCGCCGAGCTCGTCGGGGTAGCCGAGCACGAACTCCCCGGCTTTGAGGGGCCGTTCCAGGGGGTTGGAGCCCGCGATCAAGCTGCCTTCGACGGCAGGGTGGCTGATGCCGTCTCGGTAGCCGAACGGTTCAGTCTCGGTGGATAGCGCGTGGCAGTCCTGCCGCCAGATCGCGCGCACTCCCGCCAGCTGCTCGTAGGCGGGTCGGGCCCGGTCGATCGACGCATCGAGGTTCGCCGCGTCGGGAGCCAGCCCGACCAGGACGACGTGCACGTCCGGGGTGCCCAGCGGCGCTTCCCAATGCTCGGGGCTGCTGTCGCCGGTATCTCCGAGCGCCGTGGCCCGGGCGGCCATGCCCTGACGGAATTCCCACGCGAACGTGTCCAGGGACTGCTGCGGTACGCCGAGCGCCCGCAGGCCCTGGTAGGTGACGGCGACGCTCACCGAGGTCTCGCCCTCCGGGCTGACGGTGTCGGCGGCGCTGGTGACCACGGCGGCGGCGCGGCGCATCAGTTCACGGCCGTCGGCGCGGTCGTCGATGCGGAACAGCAGATAGGTCGCCGCGTAGGGCGACGGGCGGGGGCTGAGCACCCCGCGCTGGATGTCGTGCAGTTCCACGTCCCCCGCCTTCCGGTGCTGGCTTCGTGGTCGCTACCGCGTGACGATGTTGCGCCAGAAGTTGCGCAGGCTTTCGTCGCCACCGAACAGTGCGCTGAAGATGGTCGAGTCGGCCATGAGGATGTCGCCGCCGCGGGCGCCCGTCGGGGGCAGCCACAGGAACATGTTGAACTCGGTGTTGCCCTCGTCGGTGAACGGGTGCGGCCGCGACAGGTCGATCGGCTGGCGGCCCAGCACCCGCACGGCCTTCTCGTCGTCGGTGGTCACCGCGTAGTGCGGCAGGTGCATGTGGAAGTTGAAGCTGGTCACGCCGGTCAGCCAGCCCGTGGTGTCCAGGTCCCGGTCGATTGACAGCGGGGCGATCCGGTTCGGCCCCACCACGGCCGGGCGCAGCCCGTAGCGGTTTTGCACCGGCACGTCGAGCCCTTCCATCAGCGACCGGACGTAGCGGCCGAACCGCTGCTGGCGTGGTACCAGCGCGTCGCCGTGGTGGTGATACTCCACGTCGCGGACCTTGAGGTCGTCGCCTGCGCCGACGTCGTGGTGCGGTCCGAGCACCAGGCAGGTGCCCTCCCGGTGCACCCACTCGTTGAGCGCCTGCACCTCCTCCGTGCCGGCGTCCTGCCCGGTGACCATGTGATCCAGCCCGAACACGAACAGGGTGTCGGTGTCGGCCAGCACCCGCTCGTCCAGCGGCGTGACGAACCCGGCCTGGTCGATACGCTGATACACCGCCACCGGATGGCCGGTGGTCTCCTCGACGAAGTCCTGGAACGGCACCCAGGCCCGGAAGAACAGCTCCAGCGACCCGGCGACGCCCGGCTGGAACCGCATCGGATCCGACCATTGCGGGTCTTCGTACGCAGGCCACGCCACCCGGCGCACCTCCGTCATCGTGGAGAACCGGTTGTCCAGCTCGGCCGGGTTGCGACCAGCCTCGGCCGGGTAGCTCCATGACACATAGATGCTGACCCGCCGGCGACCGGGGGTATACGGGCGTGGGTGGTGCCGGGAGTTGTAGACGCGTGCGGTGCGCTGCTCATTCATCGGTATCGGTCCTTACTGCAGTTGGTCGAGCATCTCCGACAACGCGTTCTTGATCCGCAGCGCCTTCTTGATCTCGTCGGCGGTGACGTACGGGTACTCGCCGTACTCGATGAAACTCGGGCACTGGTGCTCGCGCACAAACCGCACGAACGCCTCAGGGTTGGTGCGCCAGTCCTCCGGGAACCCCTCAAGATTTTCAAAGGTGGTACTCACGCCCGCCTTGCTGAACAGGGCGACCGCGTCCTCGGTGTACTTGTCGAAGTCGGTGTCGAAGATCCCCTGGTACACGAACCGGGTGTCGTCGTCGAACAAAGCCCACCGCAGGTAGTGCAGCTTCAGCGGCGCCAAGAAGTAGGGATCGGCCTCGACGGCCCTGGCAAGAGTGTTTCCGTGCTCGCGAATCGCGTCGGCGCGGCCCGGCTTGACCTTCGCGATGATCGTGAACCCGTAGCACGCAGGCGTGCGCGGGAAGACCGGACCGTACTTGCCCTGCTCAAGATGACTGGTGTCCTTCGGGATCACCATCGCCGCAGGTTTGATCTCCATCGGATTCCCATCGCACAGGCAGACGCCGCGGTTACAGCGGCGACCAGTCGGTTATGCCCAGATATCTGACGTTTTAACACCGAACATCAAGATTTCCCCGGCCGTTACCTGCTGTGCTGCACTAGGCGATACTGGGATCGAACCGCGAGCGAGGTGCCCGGCGTGTCGCAGGTTGTGGCGGTGCAAGTGTTCGAAGCCGTGTGTCGACTGCCGCGTGTCATTGTGTGGCATCGCGCAGCAATGCCTGTTGATCCTGCCGCCGCCGTGAGAGCCGGTGAGCAGCCGGGTATCCGGTGGATCGCCCCGATCGGGCCGTCCTCCTCGAAACCGGTCGGTTCCTACACGATCCGGATGAGCCCGTCCGGTACCGGCGGGGCACACGCCCGGCGGAACCGCTCCCGCGCGTGAGCCGGGCCCCGGACCTGTGATCCCACCGTGACTTCCTGATCGTCGGGCACAGCACCCGGCCAGGAAACCCGCCGAGTGTGGTGATCAGCTCCGCGCGGGCGCCGAACGCGCCCGGCTCGATGCGGACCCGGTTGCCGTACAGCTCGATCTTCATGTCCGGCGGCAGGTTCGTCCGGCAGTGCTCCCAGCACGCGGTGAGCTGATCGAGCTGGGCTGGTGGCGGGTCCGCGATGCCGAACGTGGTGGCGAGCGGTTCGAACCGCAGCCCGTGCCACTCGATGCTGCCGGCGGTGGTGTCGGCCCGCTCCACCGCGACGGCGCTGGCTGCGTGCCGCCGGGCCAGTTCTGAAGTCGCTGTGGCGGGTTCCCCGGTGTTTTGTTCGAGGCGGTCGCAAAATTGACGCCCGACTTTACCCGGGAAAAGACCTCGTCAACCCCAGTGAGCTGATCTCAGCAACGCAAAAGGGTTGATCGGTGCGACACGGGCGAAGGCGTCGAGTCGGGCGGTGATGGAACAGGCGTGGAGCCATCGATAGACACGTCCTTGCGACAGAAACACGTCTTCGAGAGGGCTCCACGTGATTGCTTATCGTGCCATGGTCGACGTCCCGAGGGAACTGGTGCAGTACCTCGGCCGGCTCCTCGCCGCCGAGCGCCGGGCTCGGGGCACCCGCACCGGGACGCGTGCACTGACCTGCTTCTACCAGGCCCTGCTCGTGCTCATCTGGTTCCGCAAGGACGAAGACATGACACTGCTCGGCGCCGGGTTCGGCATCTCCCGGGCCACCGCGTACCGCTACCGCGACGAGGGCATCGCCGTCCTCGCCGCCCAGGCGAGCGACCTGCACACCGCACTGCGCCGGGTGGCCGCCGACGGCTGGTCACACGTGATCCTCGACGGCAAACTGTTCGACTGCGACCGGCTCACCGAGACCACGCTGAGCGTCAAGGGCGAAACGATCGATGCCTGGTACTCCGGGAAGCACCGCGACTTCGGTGCGAACGTGCAGGCCGTCATGCGACCTGACGGGCTGCCGGTCTGGACCTCGCCCGCGCTGCCCGGGCATCTGCACGACAGCAGCTGCGCCCGCGAACTCGGGGTGACCGCCGCGCTGAACTGGGCCGCGGCCCACCTCGACCTGCCCACCCTGGCCGACTCCGGCTACGAGAACACCGGGCGCGGCATCAAGACACCCGTCAAGCAACCCGCTGACGGCAGCCGGCTCGCGCCGGACAACCGCACCTACAACCGGCTGCTGCGCGGCCTGCGCTGGCAGGGCGAACGCGGCTTCGCCATCCTGATCGGACGCTGGAAAACGCTGCGGCACACCACCGTCAGCCCACGCCGCATCGGCGACATCGTCGCCGCCGCACTACACCTGACCCACTTCGAATACAGATACCTACCGCAAAGTCGTTGAGATAGCTCACTGCACCGGGTCTGCGCCGAGTTCATTCCGTGCGCAGATCCTGTGCTCGAACGGCAACACGTATTACGGCACCTGGCGGTACGCCGGCGGCGGCACACATTCCTACACGCAGTGCCCGGTCAACGTATTCTGGGTCAACTATGGGATCCAGGCATATTAGGCACAACGACGTGCATAGTTGCGGTTAGCAGTTGCGGGCCGCATTCGTGGCCCGCAACCACTATGGAGGGTGGATTTTACGCCGATGGCGCGTCGCGGTTGGCTCTTGCTGGCGCCGTGGTGGCGAGGGCCGCTGCTGCTGGCTCGCCGCCCCGGGGTCGCCGTCGCGCTCGGCGTCGCGGCGGTCGTGGTGGCCCTGCCGGCCGCGTCGTCGTCGTTGTTTCTCTCGTCGGCCGGCAGTGCGACGCTGCGCGCGCGGACCGCCTCGGTGTGCCCGGCGACGATCGGGTCCCAGGTGATCGCGCCGGAGCAGCCGATCGACGCCAGCAGTGTGCCAGCCCTGGACGCGGCGCTGGCCGAGGAGGCGACCGCGGCGGCGAAGGTGCCCGGGCTGGGCGCGCCGACCGTGACGTTGGTCAGCTCGGAGGCGACGGTCGCGACGGCTGCCGGCCGCACCCAGGTCAACATCGCCGGCCGGGACGACCTCGCCGGGCATGTCCAGCTCGTCGCCGGTGGCCCCGGTCCGGGTCTGTGGTTGCCCGACCGCTTCACGACCGCCAGCGGCCTGCGGCCCGGCGACACACTCATGATCTTCCCGAGCGCGGGGATTTGGGTCCCCGACCCCACGGGACAGAGCCCCAACGGCCTGCGGGAGGTCGCCGAGCCGACCGCGGTACCTGTGGTGGCGATCTACCGGGATCTGCGCGACCGGTCCGATGACGCTTTCTGGTGCAGCCTGTCGCGGCTGTACCGGGGCGACCCGGCGCAGCAGAGCGGGTCGCCGGGCCAGGACAAGCCGATCCTCGATCTTGTGCTGGCGGATCGTGCGACCATGCTGTCGGTCGCGTCCCGCGCGCACATCCTGACGGCCCGCGCGTCGAGCGGGCACCGGCCAGAACCGATCTGACCGCGCCCGAGGCGAGCAGGCTGGCCTCGGACGTGACCGCCATGCATGAGGGCCTGCGCAAGAGACTCGCCACCGTGGGAAACCTCGACGGCACCCGGGTCGCCTACCACACCGCCATGCCGGGTTACGCGGGCCGGGCCTCGCTCATCGAGAAGGACCTGCGCGGGACAGTGCTGCCGATCAGCGTCGCGGGCCTTCTCGTCGGCCTGTTGGTCGTGATGGCGGCAAGCGTGTTCTGGGTCCGCCGGCGCGGTCGTGAACTGGTCGTGCTGGCCACGTTCGGCGCGACCGCGCGCTGGTTGGGTGTCAAGGCCGCACTGGAGGTGTGGCCCGCGCTGGCGGCCGGGGCCGTGGTTGGCTGGGGTCTGGCCGGATTCCTGGTCGCCCGGGTGGGGCCGAGCAGCGTGGTGTCGTACGACGCCCGGGTGCAGTCACTGCTCGCCGCGTCGGTCGCGTTCCTGTCGGCGGTGACGGTGCTCGGCGTGACCGCGGGCGTGGCCTGCCGGGCCCTGACCGGTGCCCCGCCCGCATCGCGGACCCGGCGCTGGATGACCGTGCTGCCGTGGGAGCTAGCGATCCTCATGGCGGCGGCGGTGTACTGGTTCGCCGGCGGCGGCCAGTACATGGTCAGGCTCGGGGACGTGCTGGGGACCATGGTGCAGATACCGGCGAAGCTGCTCGTCGTGCCGATGCTGGTGATGGTGGGCCTCGGCGTCCTCGGCGCCCGCCTGGTGGTGACGGCCGTGCGGCGCCGGGCCCGGGTGGGCACGGTGTCCCGGTCGGCCGTGCGGCTGCTGTACGCGCGCAGGGTCCGCCACGCTGTCGTGGCGGCGGCGGCCCTCGCCCTGATCACCGCGGTGCCCGTCGCCCTCGCCGTCTACGGCGGAACGGCGACCAAATCCGTGCGCGCGACTCTCGCCGCGCAGGCCCGGCTGGCGACCGGCAGCGATGTTGTGGTCCACCTGGCCGAGCCGGCCAGCGTCCCCCCAGCGCTGGCGGACCGGGCCACGCCGGTGCTGCGCCTCGACTATGTACAGATCGCTGACAAGCAGGTGTCCCTGCTGGTGGTGGACCCGGCGTCCTTCGCGCGTGATGCGTACTGGGACGACCGCCTCGACGACGCCACGCTGGCCCAGGTGCTCCATGCCCTGACATCGGCGCCGGCCGGCACGCTCCCGGCCGTCGCGTCGGCGCCGATCGCGGGCGGCGCCGCGACGATGGCCTTCGGCGCCGACCCGCCGATCGCGGTGAGCATCACCTCCGTGGCGACACTCCCCGCGCAGCGAGGTGGGTACCCGGTGATCATCATCGATCGCGATGCACTCGCCGGCCTCGGCGTCGCCGCCGCCCGCTCCATCATCGCGCAGGCCTCGCCCCAGCTGTGGGTGCGTGGCGACCCGGCGCGGACACGCGCGCTCATCGACGGCTCGAATTTGAAGATCTCGTTCCTCGCCGTCGCCGATGACCGCTACGTGAACACGTTCTACCAGCCGGTGACGTACACGTTCGCCTACCTGGCCGCGCTGTCGTTGCTCACCGGGATCGTGGCCATGGTGGGCTTCCTGCTGTACCTGGAGTCGCGGCTGCCGGTGCTGCGGCGCGGCTTCGTGATGCTCCGCATGATGGGACTGAGCTCCACCACCCAAGGGTGGCTGCTGCTCGGGGAGCTGACGGCGCCGCTCGTCACCGGGTGCGTGATCGGACTCGGCCTGGCGGTCGCGGCCGTCCTCGTGATGCGTGACCAGCTCAACGTCGACCCCGGCGCGTTGCCCGGCACGGTGCTGTCCATTCCCTGGCCGGTGATGGCAGGACTCCTGGCGGTGATCGGTGTCTTCGCGGCTGTCGTGGCGCTGGTGACACACTGGCGCCTCACCCGGAGCCGGGTCGGGGAGGTGCTGCGTGACGTCGACTGAGCTGGGCGCGAACTGCGTGGGAGTGTCTCGGTCCTACCGCGTCGACGGTCATGTGGTGCCGGCCCTGGTGGACGTCGACATGTGCGCCCCGGCCGGCACAATCACTGCGGTGGTCGGGCCTTCGGGCTCGGGGAAGTCGACCCTGCTGCGCCTGCTGACCGGGATGGACAGCCCGGATCACGGCACCATCACCATCGCCGGTCAGGAGGTCGGGACACTGTCGACGGCCAGCCGGGCTCGGCTGCGCCGTTCCCGGCTGGGCCTGGTGCGCCAGGCGCCGGGGGACAACCTGCTGGCCTACCTGACGGTCCGCCAGCATCTTCGGCTCGCGGCACAGATTCGCGGTGTACCGGTCGCGCTCGCAGACGCCCTGCTGGAGCCGCTCGGCATCGCCGACCGGGCGGACCGCCTGCCCAGGCAGTTGTCCGGCGGCGAGCAGCAGCGCGTCGCGATCGCCTTCGCGGCCGTCGGCCCGCCGGCGGTTCTGCTCGCCGACGAACCGACCGGTCAGCTCGATCACGGCAATGTCGACGCCGTGGTCGACGCCCTCCGCGTCATCGCCCGAGCGGGCGTCGCGGTGATCGCGGCGACGCACGATCCCGCGGTGTGGCAGCGAGCCGACCGGGTCCTTCGACTGCGCGCCGGCCGGGTCGAGGAGGCGGCAGGATGACACCGGTGATGGCGGCCCACGCCGTGACCCGGTGGTTCACCCGGGGCGCCGAGCGGGTCACGGCGCTCGATGCGGTATCGGTGGAGATCCATGCTGGCGATCTGACCGTTGTCGCGGGCCCGTCTGGCTCGGGCAAGACGACGCTCATCGGCGTGCTCGCCGGGCACGAAAAGCCTGACGCCGGTACGGTCGAGACGCGACTGGGCAAGGGGTGGCACGAGATGAGCTTCGTACCGCAGTCGCTCGCACCCATCGAGGAGCTGAGCATCCGGGAGAACGTCGAGCTGCCCGCACTGCTCTCGGGCAACACCGGACGCAGCACCGACGAGTTGCTGGCCATGCTGGACATTGCCGACCTTGCGGATCGGCTGCCGGCGCACGTGTCCGGCGGAGAGCAGCAGCGCGCGGCGCTCGCCCGGGCACTGCGACTGTCCCCGGCTCTGCTGCTGGCCGACGAACCGACCGGCCACCAGGATCCCGCCCGCATCCGGCTCGTGCTCGACGTGCTGCGCAGCCACGCCCGCGCGGGCCATGCCGTGCTCGTCTCCAGCCACGACGAGCAGGTGATCGCCCGCGCCGACCGGGTGCTGATGCTGCACGACGGCCGCCTCGTGGCAGACACGCGCAACCGATAACGAAGGTACGCGTGCGGGTGAGGGCACCGCCAATAACGTACCGGCGTGACTAGCGCCCCCTCGCAGGACGACCCCTCTCCAGCCCTTGAGGCTTCGCCGGAAGACGATGCCGCCTCCATCGTCGCCGAGCCTGAGGGCGGGGTTGCCCGGGAGGCCGGTTGGCCGCGGCGGCACCGCCTGTTCGTCGTGGCCGTCGCGCTCGTGGTCGTGCTCGTCGCGCCAGCGGCGTGGTCGCGTGGCGGGTGCTCACCCCTGACCCGCTCAGCTCAGGCGGAAGGTGTACAAGGTGCCGTCCGACAGCTTCGCCGCGCTCAGTACTCCGTCTGTGCCATCAACGGAGTACTCGACCTGATTGCTCAATGCCATGACGAGGAGCGGATCGGCGGGTCCGACGGTCCCTGGTGGACACCGGGGTCCAGCCGCAGCGCCGAGCGCATCGCGGCATGAGTGGATGCTGGCTGGCATCGGTTGTGAGATTGCGACGGATTTACAGCCCACGCTCGCAACTACCCCTGACCTGCGCCGGCTTGCCTACATCGACATGACCGCTCCGCGCATGCTCCGCAACGGGACCGAACGCGCGAACTTGACAGGGTCATTACGATTGTCGCGTCGCTACGCGATGCAGAGCATCCTTCGGGCGCGACACCCTTGGCTCTTCTCTGAGTGTCCTCAGCTCCCGCGAAGAACTGCTGCGACCTGGACCATGCCGTAACGGCTCACAAGCGCGTCTAGAACGTCAGCGGTGGTCAAGGATGGCCCTGTTTGCCGGATCGCTGAGCGATTGACTGCAGCGCGGCAGCCGCTCGAATCGGGTCTAGCGCAACGGTGTTGGCAGCAAACTCGGCCGGCGGCAAGATTTCGATGCCGAGCGGGAGGCGATTGGCCGGAAAGTCCTTGATGTTGTGTGTTACGACGGCGCCAGCGCCAGCAATCACGGCAGCCGCGAGGACGTGCTCGTCATCTGGATCAGGTAGGCCGTAAGTCCCGTCTAGCGCTTCCCAGCCGCGGACCTCTGCATCGTCGAACGCGGTCCGCATCTGGTACACGAGGCGGCCGGCTCTCTGGTTCGCCACGACGGGCTCTTCGCTGCGGGAGATAAGCTTCCCCGCCTCGTGGAACTCAAGCTCCTCCAAGATCGCCGAACTCCACACAGGCCGATACATGCCCTCGACGGCAAGAGACAGCAGGAAATCGCGCTGCAAGCTTGGCCAGAGGACGCACGTGTCGAGAACGGCTGTGAACACGCATGCATCCTGTCAGGACGGCAGCTTCATGTCATTCAGCTGCGCCTCGACGACGGGCGGCCACGGCGCGTCGTGCCTCGCGAAGTTCCTGCAAGGTTGTTTCAAGATCTTCTTCACCGTCACGACCGGCGCCGGTCGCGTCGATTGCTGCGTACTGCTCCGCGCGACGCTGCTGACGGTAGTCGAGTAGGTTCCGAAGCAAGATGCGACGATGGGTTCCGGACCTCTCGAACGGGATCTTCCCACTATCAAGCAACTTGATGACGGTGGGGCGAGTGATGCCCAGGAGGTCTGCCGCTTGCTGTGTCGTCAAGGTTTGGGTTTGCGGTACCACAGTTACAGCAAGGCCTTGCTGCATCGCCTCGACAACCTGGCGAACTGCCCGGTAGATCTCGGCCGGTAGCTCAACTTGGTCGCCAGGTGTCGCCCCAGCAAGGAAGTAGCGAGGCGATGGCACCCCTCGGCCGGCCTTCTCGTGAGCTTCCAAGAAGTCATAGATTTGTGCGACCTGGGCATCCGCCTCAGGCAGGTAGGTCTCCTGCTTCAGTGCTGCGCCAGCCATGACACCCTCCCTCAACGCAAGGAACGTAACGCCTTTCGTTTCTTGCGTCTAGCTCATCGAGCGCAATGAGGCCCACCCAGTACGCCGACGACCGAGGGCGCGAGCAGGCAAGGCATCGACGGTGTGTGACCAGCATCACGCGGCGCGCCGAACACGCGCGCGCGTGAGAAGAGAGAGTCGTTCGTCCCGTATGGGTGTTATCTCTCTCTTGGGACAGCGTCAGGACAACTGCCGAAGCACGCCATAACGGCCATAATGCGTCGACGATTCATTGAGCCCGCAGAACGATCGAACCCGAGTGGATGGGCTGATCAGCTTCTGGCCGCGCCGTCGGCCCTGGACGGGTTCCCACTCGGCGGCTCGCCGACAAGACCACCACGACACGCTGGCCACTCGACACGACCCGGCCGTGGTCGCAAGGCGATGAGCGGAGTCCAGAGGCCATCGGCAGCTCTCCGCCCGTCCGGACGGGACCCACAGCAATATTGCTCGCGACGGATCTACAGTCCGCACCCAAACCCACGACCCCGTCGGCGGCGATACGGAGCCCGGCATCGTCGACAGCACGCCACTCGGAGGCAACACGACGAGCGGCGCTGAGTAACGTCGCCGCTTCCTACGGCATGATCACGTGCACGCAATTCGGCAGATCCGTGCACCGTCAGTGCGCTTGATCAGCACTCAACGGCTACGGAGCGAGGCCAGGCTGCCGGCGACGTACGCCCGGGGCCAGCGATCGGACCAACAACACTGCCGTCGCAACTTGGCGCCTGAGACGGATGCAAGGTGCCAACCGGTGCCAAGGGGTGCCAGCCGACCGCCGCACCACCCCAGCCCATCACCGCCGCCATGGCCGGCACCGCGCGCAAGCCTGCGTCGAGATTTTGACCGCCGTAGAACTGACCGCAGAAACGCCTCGCTGTTGCGACGTCCATGGCCCAGTCGGAGGCAGACCCGGCGAACCGTGACGGGTTCTGGCTTGGGATCGGTCGCTCAGCCGTCGCGTCATGCAGCTCGAAAAGATCACTTTGTACCGGACCGGCGCCCGTGCCGACTTCCTCGACCGATACCCACACGCGCCGGCACACTGCTGACCCGGCGGCTCAGCTGGGATCTGGTCACGAACATGTGGGACGACCTGCTGCGGGTGGCTGCGTCGGTGCAGGGTGGACACGCCACCGCGGCGCCGGTCGTGGGAAAGCTGTGCTTGTCGAAGGGGCAGCAGAATGCGTTACCAGCGCGATCAAGGAGTACATGGCGCTGCGCCGCACCGTCTATGCCGCCCGTTACCTGGCCGACGAGACGTACCGGCGGCGCATCGCCCGGCAGCTGAACAAGGGTGAGAACCTGCACGCCTGCGCCGCTCCCTCGGATACGCCAGGGAGGGAGCACTGCGGTGCCGGTACCACGAGCAGCAGACCGAGCAGATGTGGTGCCTGACCCTGGCGACCAACGCGATCGTCTGCTGGCCGACGGAGTACGCCGGCCTCGGCGTGGCCGCCCCGCGTCGGGCCGACCGGCAGTTCGACGACGAGATCCTGGCGCACATCTGGCCGACCCACCACGAGACGTGCACTTCTACGGCACCCATTCGGTCGACATGGACGGTGAACTCGCCCAGCTCGATACCGAGGCTACCGACGCTGCGGCTGACGAAGGTCGTCTCGGCCGACAGCTGATCGACGCATTCGTAAGCGGCGGCTGCTCTTGCGGATCGCCGCTCACGTCTGAGGTCCACCGCGCGCCGCAGCCGTCGGGCTCTACGGGAAGAGGTACAGCTCGGGGCGGAAGCGTCAACTGACGGCCTGGTTCGCGGAGAGCGCCAGCTCAGGTCGCGACGCGACCGGGCCGTTCACCGCCGCGATCGGTGTTCGAAACGTGGCGGTCGTCCCGTGTTGCTGCCGCCGAATCCACGACGTGCCCGGCAAATTGGACGAGAAACTTCTTTCTGGCGGCAACGTTTCAATGCGGTCACTGCGTAGGTAGTTGCTATGAGGATGTCGGCGAGGATGGTGAGGAAGCATGGACAGGCAGGACGACGAGGGGGTTACAGCCTTCGTCAGGGCTAGCTACGGTCGTTTGCTTCATGAGGCCTTTCTGCTCTGCGGGGATGCTGGCCGAGCCGAAGACCTGGTGCAGACCACGTTGGCGAAGACGGTCGTGGTGTGGTCGCGTCTGCAAAGGTCCGAGGGGATCGATAACTATGTGCAACGGACGCTGATCAACACGTACCTCAGCGCGCGTCGTCGCCGGGCCTGGTGGGAGCTGCCCTTCGGCCGGCTGATGGAGAGTCAGGCCCGGGATGAGTACGCGGGGGTGGAACAGCGGGACTGGCTGCGTCGGGCGCTAGATGCTCTGCCGCCACGACAGCGCGCCGCGGTCGTCCTGCGCTTCTATGGGGACCTGTCCGAGCAGGACGCTGCGCTGGCGTTGGGCTGTTCGGTGGGCACGGTCAAGAGCCTTACGTCAAGGGGCCTACGGGCTCTCCGTCAGCGTTGGGTCGAGCTCGACGCCACAGCTGAACACGAGGTGCGGTATGCATAGCGAGACAGAGTTTCGTGGCCATCTTGCTGCGCTGGCCGAGCCGGTGAAACCTGTCGAGGGTTACGAGGACAAGGTCATGCGGCGGTCGCGTCGGCTTCGTCGGCAGCGGCGGATGACCGCCGGTGCGGCGGCCGCCGTGTGCGTGGCAGTACTGGTGACCGCGTTCAGGGTGGTCGGGTTCGGCTCGGCGTCGCAGCTTGCCGCGCCACCCCCGGACGGCCCGTTCCTGGGCTGGTCTGCTGCCGGTGACGTCGATGCCGGTCTGGTACGTGAGGCCACGGCCCTCTGGGATGCTGCCGGGACGGGAGGGCCGCACACCGCTGTCCGGGCCTTCGTCGCACTACGGAATGACCAACAACTGCACTCGATCGCGGTCCTGGAGGGTTACGACCAGCAGGGTGCCGCGCGGCTGGCGTTCTTCACCAGTGACGTGAGCGCGGCGAACGCGTTGCGGCTTCGAGCGGATCGGCCCGCACCCGACCCGGTCACGACTCAGGTGATCAGCCTGGTCAGTCCCCGGTTGACCGGACCGGTCGGAGCAGTCAGTACGGATGATTTTGGTACCTACGCCATCGTTGTTGCCATGCCGGGCGTTACGACAGTGCGAGTCTCGAACACAATCATCGACGACGAGATGATCGGCGATCCCGACGCGCCGACCAGCCGCCTTGTTGTCCAAAGGTTCCCGCTGGCCGCGACAGCGCCAACAACGACCATCTCCGGATTTGTCAAGCCGAATCGACCGCTGGCCAAACCAACAAAGGTGTTCGAGGTGCAAGGCGACGGCGGTGCCGACGACGACCCGCGAGCGGTGCCGGGCAAGGTGTCGGCTGCAACCGGCCAACAGATCGTTGTGGCTGTCCAGCAAATCCAGGCGGTGCGGCGAGGCCAACTCGCTGTTGTGACCGAAGGTTTGGTCGGACGCGTGACCGCAGTTGACGTCCCGCGTGGCGAAGCGACAATTGACCTGGTCACCAGCACCGGATTCGCCGGCCCGGCCTACACCAGCATCAGCGATGTCCCGGGCTCGGTGCGTGGCACCGGCACGAGCCTCGTCATGGAGCACATACCGACCGGTAGCATTGTGTATTCGATAAGTGCGGGAAATCGTGTCGTGATGCCGGATCCGTGCCAGCCGAACGACCACGTCGGCGCTGTCACGGTTGGACGAGCCTCCTCGGACAACAAGGCGGCGTCGGCTACCAGTATGGAACTGACACCGACGGTCGACCTCACCCACGTGCGCGAAGTGTCAATTATGACGTCGCCCGCTGGCGGCGATTGTTAACGTCGAAAGGCGTGCGGGAGGCGACTTGCCTCCCGCACGCCTTTGTCTTAAACCGTACTTCGCGAGGTCAGCGGACTTCGCGGGTCCGGGTTACTGCCAGGAATACCGGGTGTAGCCCCCGCCATACACGAATGCGTAATTCCCGGGTGAGTTGTTTTCGACTTTATAGTAGAAGTGGTGGTCCGTGTAGGTGGAGACCTGCGACCAGCACCACGACCGCGTGATGCCGTCAACGGGCACTAGGACGGACGCATTTCCGTCGTTTCCCAGTGAGACATAGAATTTGTGGAACTGGTCGTGGTAGCCAGCTTCCCAGCTGGCGTAGATGTCCTGACAGACTGTACTGTCCAAGGTGATTTGCCATTCGCGGCCAGGCAAGCTCTGGACATGACTAAAGGTGTGGTGGTACGGCACTGCTGACGCCGAAAGGGCGGTTGCTCCGCTCGCAATGGTTGAGCCGTTTTGAGAGTAGAAGTCGGCCGGGCCATTGTATTTCGGGACCTTCCCGATGACCGTCATGGTCACGTTCGGCGGCAACGCCGCCCTCGCGGCGGCATTGTTCGCTTCGATCTCGGCAGCGCTAGGTTCTGCGGTGCTCGGTTTGACGGCGGCTGCTTCCGCCGTTGGTGCCGCCTGAGCCGGAGCGGCCAGTAGCAGCAGCCCTACGGTCGCAGCGCAGGTGGCGGCAGCGAGCCACCGCTTGAACGAGTGTGACACTCTGTAATCCTCCCCGTTGCGGTAAGTGGTGAATTGATCCTGTCCGGACAGGGTCGACCTCCACAAGATTGACGTCGAACGATATTTGTGGGTCTTGTCACTCGCCTTGGGTGCACATGCAAAGTGGACATGTGGTATCGGGGATGTGGATAAATCGGTGGGTCGGAGATCTGGTGACACGCTTTGCCGACCAGAAGGCGTGCTGTTGAGCAGGTAAACCCCCTGTGGTTTGGCGCGGTTGCCGCGATCCGGCGGCGTCGGGTGCTGTAGCTGCCGTCCCATGGTTGGGTGAAGCAGGGCCTGTCGGGTGGAGCTCGCTCGGCGGTTCGGATTGTCGCGGAACACGGTGCGGTCGGCGATGCGAGCGGTGAAGCCGCCGCGGCGTGAGCGTGGGCCGCGGGGTTCGTCGGTTGATGTGTTCGAGCCGCAGATTCGGTCGTAGCTCATTGGTGGGTGGGGTGCGTGTCCGCGCACGCTGGCCTGGGATCGGGAATCGGCGATCGGCGGGACCGGGCGGTTGACGGCGGAGGCGACGTCGTTCGCGGGGACGTTGGGCGTGGGCATCCGGCTGGCGCCGCGACGCGATCCGGAGTCCAAGGGTCTCGTCGAGCGGCGCAATGGCTACTTCGAGACGTCGTTCCTGTCGGGCCGCACGTTCACGTCGCCGTTCGATTTCAACGTCCAGATCGGTGACTGGCTGACGACCCGGGTGAACGTGCGGCACCTGCGTGCGATCGGTGCTTCGCCGGCGCAGCGGTGGAATGCCGACCGGGCTGCGATGGTCGGCCTGCCGCCGGTGGCGCCAGTGGCTCAGGTTGACCCACCGGGTCCGGCTGGGCCGCGACTACTACGTCCGTGTCGACAGCAACGACTACAGCGTGGACCCACGCGCGATCGGCCGGTTCGTCGACGTGTTCGCCAACCCGGCCCGGGTCGTGGCCTCCTGCGCCGGTCAGGTCGTCGCCGAGCATGCCCGCTTCTGGGGAACCCGGCAGACGATCACCGACTCGGCCCACCAGGCCACCGCCAGGCTTGCAGCCGTCGTCCGGGTCGGTCAGGCGAGGCATTTGCAGCGCTGGTGTGAGGTCGCCGATGTCGAGTCCCTCGCGGTGCTGCAGGTTCCGCAGCTGGCTGGTGGTGCACCAGCGCTCCGCGCCGTGCGGGTCGACGGAGCTGTTTCAGGTTTGCTCGCCGGTGTCGTCGCGGTTGATCCAGGTTGTCTCGACCTGCCAACCCGGGGCGTAGAGGGTGTGGCGACGCTGGACGTGCTGCCGCCGCTGCTGCGACCGCTGGCACGAGCGGCGGGGATGCCTCAGTCGGACACCGTAGCCGTCTGCGAGTTTGAAGGTTCTGCGGTCGAGCGTGAACTCGATTGGCGCGGGCGGGCGATACACGGTAGGCGCGAGGTTCCATGACAGATTGGATGCGGGTGAGCAGATCGTTGGGTGATGCGGTGCTACCGGTGAGTCTGGGCGATACCGAGATCATCGGCCGTTCCCGCACGCACCCCGAACTGTTCGGGGCGTTGTTCGAGCGCCACTCGGAGGCGTTGTTCCGTTACGCCTGTCGCAGGGTGGGTGCGGAGGTTGCCGAGGATGTCGTGGCCGAGACGTTCCTCGCAGCGTTTCGGCAGCGGGCCCGGTATGACCTGAGTCGCAGTGATGCTCGACCGTGGCTGTTCGGGATTCTGGTCAGGGAGGTGTCGCGGCATCGCCGGAAGGAGACCTCCCGGCTGATGGCACTGGCTCGCGCCGCTGAACCCGACCAGGTTGACGGGCTGGCTGACCGGGTCGCTGAGGACCTGACGGCGCGAAGTTCACGCGCGCGCCTGGCAGCTGCGCTGGCCGGGCTGCACCTGCGGGATCGGGACGTGTTGACGCTGATCGCGTGGCAGGAGATGTCGTACGAAGAGGTCGCCCGGGTGCTCGGGATCCCCGTGGGCACGGTGCGGTCACGGTTGAACAGGGCCCGGCGCCAGATGCAGCAGATGTTGGGCACGCGTGAACTGGCTGGCGTCTTTGAGGAGTGGGCATGAAGACAGGAACGACTATGCGGCAGTTGGGTGAGGCGCTCGATCCGCCGGCTGGCATCGTGCCGTTCCGGGCGCGACACCGCGTGTTCAGCGGGTTGAGCACCGCGCCGGCTCGGTGGCGCGGACGATTGCTGCTCGCCGGTGCCGCCGCGGCGGTGGCAGTTCTCCTGGCTGGCGGCGTCGCCGTTGTCGCGGTCCGAACTGTTCCCGGTGCACCCGCCGAGAACTCTGAGGCACTTGCCGTGTTGACCCGCGCCGCTGCGTTTGTCCGGCTGGAATCGCCGCTGTCGCCGAAGGTCGACCAGTTCGTGTTCGTTGAGATCAAGGCTTGGGGTCCGGGACGAGGTCCGGATGCGGAGCGGGTGGCATTGATCAGGTCGTGGCGTTCGGTCAACGGCGACGTCGACGGGCTTGTGCAGCGCGACGCGCCCGGCGAAGGCGGTCGTCTCGAGTTTCCAATTCCAGGCTGCCGCAACGGCCGAGCGCCCGAGTGGACCGGCGATGGCCGTCTCGACGCCACACGTACCCGGCCGTGCGAGTCGGAGCCCGGCTATCGAGCGAACCTGCCAACCGGCCCGGACGGCATGCTGACCTTCCTGCGGCAGCTCCCAGCCGTTGCGGCAGGCAGCCAGAGCGCGTTCGCGGCCGCGGCGGACCTGCTGCAGCAGACCTACATCCAACCGCAGGCACGTGCCGCGCTGTTTCTCGCAGTGGCCAAGCTGCCGGGGGTTACGGTTCGCTCTGGCGTCGCCGACGCGGCCGGCCGGGCAGGTGTCGCAGTCGGACAGGGCAACAACACTGCCCGACAGGAATTGATCTTCGAACCGGAAACCGGTCAGTTCCTCGGGACGCAGATGAACATCCTGGGCGACGAGCCGACCGCGCTTCGTCCCACCGCCCTGCTGCGAAACACCATCGTGAATCGCATCGGTGAATTGCCGGTGTAGGGGATACGAACCTCGACATGCCGGCCCGGGATGCTGGAGAGAGCCGAGAAGCCCTCTCCAGCGTCCGATCGAGAGGACCGCAGGCCCTACGGGTAGTAGTACGTTGGGCTCTGCGCGACGAACTGAAGGTGCCCCGGGCACAAGCAGTCCTGGTAACGTCGACCTGCGTCTGTGCGGCACCGCTGCCCGAGATGACCCACTCCTGGACCGGGAATTGGCCGAGGTGGTTGAGTTGGGTGCTGTACCACCCGAGCACCGCACTGTCGCTGAGCCGGACGATATTCACCTGGGCCCAGTCCGTCGCATCATTGGTGAAGTTGTAGTAGAAGTCTCCTCGCAACCTGTTGTTACCCTTGTTGATGCAAGAACCGATGTTCAGCGTGTTCTTGCATCCGCCGCCCGTTCCGAGTACGCTGGCCGGCTCGTTCGCCGGCCTCAGCACACGTGCGGGCGGCATAGGCGGTTACGCCGTCAGCTTGCCATTCACCATCACCCCGTAGGCGACTGCCCCGGCGGGCTTCGGAGGAATGTACACATCCTCGGTCGGATTCGCCTGCGCGGCCACCGGCGCCGCAACGGCAGCCATGCTCACCAATATGGCGGTCGCCATTCTTGTCAACAGACGCACTGTTCCCGTCCTCCCGTTCTGCGATTTTCTCCGGTCGTCCGGTCGACCGAAAGGCATTGTCAGAACCCTATGGGGAAGTTTCGTCGGGCGGAGCCCCAGGTGCGGTGCGTCGAAAAATGACAAATCCGACAAATGGTTTAGGAGGATTACGATCCGTCAGGCCTCGACGCACGCAAACCGCATGCGTGAGTGCTGGTGATCATTGCATTGACATGCATCACTCAAAAATTTCCTATTACAAAGGATAGTGGATCGAATCGAACGGGTGACCTCCGTCACTTGACTTGGCGATGCCGTTCTGACCCACCCCAGAGCCACCCCTGGACGGATGGCGGAAGTCGACATCACCGACGGCAACCTTGAAGCGCACCGGTTTGCGTGCCAGTTCGGCAGGCGGGACAGCTGCGGGCCCAGCGGGATGCCTCGCACGGCGGCGTCGTAGCGAGATGGCATCCACCGAGGCGAATGCAGCCTGCCAGAATGTGTTCGAGCGCAAGGGCTGTGATCGCCGGGACGGGGCGAGAGTGGGCACCCACTGGAGTGACCACGTTCAGCGGTCACCGACGAGGTGAACGGGTGCCACTACGGGCTAGCGCCGCGTGGAGGCCTGTCAGGACTCCGGTGGCACTGACGGGCACGACGCCTCGGCGGGCCGCATGGTCGCCTGCGCGCTGACGCTCGTTGTCGTGCTGGGCGTATCGGTGTGAGGGCGGTCGCCGCTGCGCCGGTGAGCCGCGCGGCCGCCGGCGCGGGGTGGCGATGTCCGAGTTTTCGGATAGCAACCAAATTACTGATCGTGTGTGATCCGTCACTGTTTTCACGGTTCGTCTATGGCAGTGTCTGTCAAGTCATAGATACGTGCTGATCTGCTGCGGGGGCGGTCAGTGGGTATGGCGACGTGATGCTGCCGCCCCTGCGCGTCCAGGGGAGGAATCGGATGCATCGTCTCAGACACAAGGGAACGGCCGCGCTCAGTGCGCTGCTGGCTGCTGCTGTCGGCGGTTTGATACCCGGTGGGACGGCTGCTGCTGCCGTGCCCGTGCCGGAGCCGGTCGCGATCGGGCAGTCCACGGACGGAGATATGCAGGTGCTCGCCGCGGACTCCGACGCGATCGGGTCGCAGGTGAAGATCCGGACGTACAGCGTCGGCATGCCGGCGTCGGTCAAGGCGCAACGGTGGACGTTCGACGTGGTGTCACCGGGTGCGACGCCTATCTACCGGATCCGGCACGCGTCGTCGGGTCGGTGCCTGCAGGCGGTGTCGGCCAGTGACGGTTCCGATGTGATCCTCGTCGACTGCGGGACCGCTGCGCAGCAGTTCTGGACCGTGGTACGTGCACAGACCTGGCCGACGAACGGGTTCGCGCTGCGCAACCAGCGTGATGGCCGGTGCCTGGATCTGTGGTACAGCGAGGACGGTCAGCCGGCGACGATGTGGGGCTGTTCGTCGGTGTATGAGACGCAGCTGTGGCGGACCCGGGTCGGTGGTTTCGACTGCCCCGAACGTGCTGAGGTCGGTCTCTGCGTCGGGGAGGACGTGCCGGTCTCCGGGGTGATGCTCAACTTCCGTCAGCAGCCGGTGTCGTTCAACGGCCCGCCGCCCAGCCCGCCGAGCAACCCGGGTTACAACGACTTGAGTAACCAGGTGAACTGGAACCCGATCGACAGCTCCGGCGGCGACTCCGGCTACGACTACGAGGAGATGGGCTGGCGAGCGTCGTACACCGCGTCGACGGGAAGCACCGCCCACACCGCGTACTGGCTGGAGGGTAGCGAGACCGCGGAGGTGTACTGGCCGATCAGCCGTCCGGACTCGACGCTCGCCGACGGGTCGGTGCACACGTGGATGAGCATGGGCACCAGCGCCGGGCAGTGGGACGTCTTCTACGACTTCAACCTGGTCGGCACCACCCAGCACGCGACCGGCAGCCGTGCCAGGCAGCTGGAGACCGGGCTGTTCGCCGGCTACGCCGAGTACGCGGCGCTCGCGACGCCGTTCGAGAACCGGATGCAGGTGTTCGGCAACGGCACCTGGCGCCGCACCCGGCTCGTCGACGTCGCGGCGTTCCCGGCCAACATCTGCGGCCAGCCGGATCCGCGTTCGATCCTCGCCGGTGAGCCGCACACTCCGCCGTACTGCTTCACCACCCAGCTCATGCCGCGGGTGTCCAACCTGCCGAGCTCGCCGACGGAGGTCGACCGGATCCAGCTGGGCAAGCCGGCCACCGGCGCGCTCGCGCTGCGGCCCGTCACGCCGCAACCGGTGACGCCGCAGGCCACCACCACATCGGTCAACGGCGTCGACCAGCGGCAGCTCGCCGCGTGCATGGCCGACGACCCGGGACGCTGCCTGGACACGGTGCCCGGACTCGCCGCGTGCGTGCAGGCCCGCAAGGTATGCAACGTCAACACCCGCAGCACCTTGGGCACGAAACCCGCGCCGATCACCGCCGACACGGCCCGGCAACGCGTCCAGACCGACGTCCACGGCGCGACCCAACCCGCTTCGAGCACGATGACCGCTGCGGACTTCGGCCGCCGTACCGGCGTCACCCTCACCGTCGACGGCGGCGCCGAGATCCACGTCGTCACCGGCGACGGCACCGTCACCGGCTTCAGCCGGAGGGCTGCCACGAACCTGCGTGGATACACCGCCGTGTACGCAGCGGCGACCGGCGACCTGCTCTACGCATGCCTGGGAACCATCTGCTCCCGGAAGGGACTGTCATGACCCGCAGCACCCGAGGTGTCATGGTTGGCGTCGCCGCCGCCGTCGCGGCCTTGCTCACCGGGGTCGGCACCGCGCACGCGGCGCCGAAACGACCGACCTTCGCCTGGGTCGTCACCGAATCCAGCGGCGGCGTCCCGACCCCCGCGAACGCACCGCCACAGACGAACAGCAACAGCCTCCGCACAAACAACCAGCGGACACTGGTCGGCACCCCGCAGGACGACCTCAAGCGGACCTGCCGCAACGAACACTTCAACCAGGCCACGACGCGGGAAGGTTGGATGGCCGACCGGTTCAACCGATGCTTCACCGGCCATCGGAAGGTCACCCTGTACAAGTTGGGCGGCGGTCCGGTCCCGGTCATGATTGCAGAGACCGAATGGGACTACACGCTCGTCGGTCTGGCCCAGAGCGCCAACAGGATCGTGGACTGGTACCTCACCTTCGACAACTGGGAGGAACGAGGCGGCGAGGAACGCGTGACAACCCCACTCAAGATCAGCTTGAGCGGCTGCACCACCACGTCGGTGTCCTGCCTACCGACATCCGGCGCCGTCGAACGACCCCTCGGGAACTGGCGCACCGACCCGCAGACGCAGATCACGATGCTGTCACCCAACGGCACCGGCGTCGGCGACACGTTCGTCATCTACAACCAGATCAAGCTCAGCATGGCGATCACACCATCGGACCCGGAGATCACCCCGTGGACCGAGAACAACATGACATCGGCGGAGATCCGCTTCGACTCCGCAGGATCAGCCCTGGCCAGCAGTGCCAACGGCACCGTGTTCTCCGACTTCAGCCCCACCTTCGACCTCGCAGCCCTGGCCCGCGCCGCGAACAACACCGCCGGCGTGCAGGAATCGATCCAGCACATCGACGACGCCCTGCACCACGTCGACCGGACCTGGCCCTCGTTCGTCGGCAAAGCGATCCCCGGCGAATACAAACCGGAGCTCGGCAGCGAGCAGCGACCGCTGCGCCGCATGACCGGCACGGACAGGATCGACAAGAATCGAGACAGAGCGAAGAAAGTATGCGTCGACGTCTGGGGCGACGGCGCCGCCACGCCCAACCTCAACTGCGACGAGTACCCGTTCGCATCCACGTACGAGGGCGCCTACTGGTCCACCACCGAAGCCGACGGCGACACCAACGGCTGGATGCAGTGGAACGGCTCGGCGCGCATGATCGGTGAGATAGACAACCAGGACGCCGGCAACCTTTACCTGAACAACAGGTTCTACAAGGCGAACCGGATACTGGACAACGACAAGTTCTTCGTCGCCATCACCAACTGAAGCCGTTCGGCTCGGCGGCGCTGCACGCGGCAGCGCCGCCGAGCCGGCCCAACGGAAGGACCGACGTGCCAACTGCTGTCGAGTCGATCATCCCGACCGGCGAGGGTGTGTTTCTCGTCCGCGACGTCTCCGCCACCAGCCCGGAGTCGCAGCGGCCGGCCTGGGACGCCGCTCGCATCCCCGGCAGCCGCGGCGGTCGCCTTCTCGGTGCAGCCGGCGCGGTCCTGCTCGTCAGATGCGCACACCAATTCAGCAGGCCCCTGCTGCGGATCGAACCACTGGACGCCGAACCCGTCGACACCGAACCGCCGTGGCAGTGGCAGCCCGCAGCCGTCCTCACCCTGCCCACCGGCCGGGTGAACGTCGACATTTACGAGGAGGGTGTCCCGGACCGCATGTTGGACATCCCCGTCGGCTCAGGCCCAGGCGACTACGGCATCCAGCTCGGCCACACCGGACGCATCGAAATGCAGACACGCGCCGCCGAAGTCGAACGCGACACCCAGACCGCCGACACCGAAACATCCATCGCAGCATGGCGCGCCCTCGACGGCGTCGAGCAGTACCTCCTGCGCATCTGGCCGATCACCACCACCAGCTGAGCTACCGCGCTCGACGGCGCTGCCGCCGGACCAGCAGCGCCGACCGATACGCGGACACGATAGTTGCATGCCAGCTGCCGCGGAGTCGATCATCCCGACAGTCGAGGCGTGCTCTACCTCCGCGACGTCTCGGCCACCGAACCGGTGTTCGCACCGGGTGGCGTGGTGCGCCGTTCGCATCCCAGGCAGCCCGCAGGACGTGCCGGGGCTTCTTGCCGTCTGAGGGTCAGACGCGGACGGTCGCATCCTCGCCCACCCTGGCGACCTAGAGCATGCCGGCGGGAACGGCGTACTAGTAGGACCGGGCGTGACCTGCTGCCGATGGTGACGCTGCTACCCAGAGCCAGCGAGTGCGGCGTCGACTCGACGGACCTCCACGAACTGATGACATAGCGCGACGACCTCACTCGGCGACAGCGATGTCTATACGAAGCGTAAAATTGACCCGTACTATCGCCGTGCGGCCACCAAAAATGACCGTTTGATCGATCATCCAATTGGCGGGCAAGCATGCCCGTTCGGCCAGGTGCATCATACGATTGATAGCGTCAAATCACCCATAACCGCTTAAAGCGGCGGCTGTCATTACGTTTCGCGGCTCCGTTGCGTTGAGCGTTGCCCTGGTCGGGCACGCTTGAGTCGTGAAGGTCTCCAGCCTCTGGCGTCCAGCCCGGCCGGCACGGTCGGCGTTCGCCGGGTTCCGTTTCCCGCCGGACGTCATCGTGGTCGCGGTCCGGCTGTACCTGCGGTACAACCTGTCCTACCGCGACGTCGAGGAACTCCTGATCGAGCGTGGTGTCGAGGTCGACCACGTCACGATCTTCCGCTGGGTGCAGCGGTTCACGCCACTGCTGGCCGATGCAGCCAGATTCTGCCGGCATGCACCCGGTGACAGGTGGCATGTCGACGAAACCTATGTGAAGGTCAACGGTGTCTGGCGGTACGTGTACCGGGCCGTCGACCAGGACGGGCAGGTCATCGACGTGCTCGTGTCCGCCCGTCGGGACGCTGCTGCGGCGCGCCGGTTCTTCCGCCGGGCGATGGCCATGTTGAAGGTGCGACCAGCCGAGGTGGTCACTGACGCGGCGCCGGTGTATCCGGCGGTGCTCGATGAGCTGGCACCGTGGGCGTGGCACCACGTCGAACGGCATGCCAACAAAACCGGATCGAGGCCGACCATGGTCAGCTGAAACAGCGGCTCAGACCGATGCGCGGGCTACGCAGCGACCGGACTGCCCAGACGATCATCGCTGGACACGCGTTCATGCAGAACCTCCGCCGCGGACATTACGAACTCGGCGTCGACGCCCCGCGCGGACTCCGCGTCGCTGCGGCGTTCACCGAACTCGCCACCGCCGTCTGAGACCCGACCGGCACCCGCCCAAACGCGCCTACTGATCGGCAGACGCAACAGCGCCGTTGTGGTCCGTCTTGTCGGCGACGTGCGTCAGGTCGCGTTGCTGCTCGGCGTGCCGGTGCTTGAGATGAGGGTGGCCGCGAGAAACAGCAATCCTCCGACGAGGAACCAAGGCTCGTACAGGCCGGCGGAGAAGCGTTGCAGTGCAGGTAGATCGGTCAGTCGCGCCTCGGTGAGTATCAGCCGGGCCCAGTCCGGCACGGTGGGTAGCGAGTGGGCCAGCAGTACGACGGCAACAGTCCAGCCTGAGACGAGCCGGAGGCGTCGGCGCAGCCAGCGCGGACCGCCGCCGGGCAGCAGCCAGGCGAGGTAGCCGCCCACCGCCAACGCCGGAACAGCAAGGACATCGATGATCAGTAGCGGGCGGTTGTCGAGCAGGGACATCCCGCCCGGCAGGCCCGCCGTACCGCCGGCAAGCCAGTACACGTGAACTGCGGCGAAGACGACGGCCCATGCAGCGGCCGCGACACTGACCCGCCTTGCCCACCGTTGCCGGGCGGAACGCTGGTGTGGCACGGCCTGGGCGGCGACTGATGACGACAGGACAGTCATTCGTCCATGTTCAGCCGCGGTGCTGGCTGTGCCATCAGGGAATTCCCGGACGGCTGCCCTGGTTTGTCGTCGGCACGACGACTGCCCGGCGGGGATCAGGGGTGATTCCACCGCCGAGCTAAGGCGTGCACCACCACGCCTCGCATGAAGGTCGGACGCATGCACATCGGCCACGAGCGCGCGGACCACCACGACGCGGTGACGTACAGAGCATGACGGCTGCCGACTGGCCCGCACTCGGGCGGCGGCAGATCCGTGCATCCGTCTTGACGTGCTGCAAGACTTGAGGCGGTGAACACAGAAGACCTCGTCGCTCAAGCGGGGGCGAGCCGGCACCCGCCCTCGGCGCTTCCCGGCCCCGTGACCTCACGGGCCAGGGTCGGCGGGACGGCGAGTCTCGGCGGTTACCGGGCGCAGTCCGTCAATCATGAACGCCAGCAGACGGTCGCCCTGCTCGGCGGGGACCTGCTCGCGGACCCAGGCAGCCGCGTTGACGAGCGCGAACATGTCCGCGGCGCTGGCTTCGGCCCGCACGAGACCCGCCGAGCGCGCTCGATCGAGCAGCCGCTCGCCGGCGGCGGTCATCTGCTGGCACGCCCGGTGTAGCGGAGAACTCTCGTCCTTCAGGGAGCTCAGCAGTGAGCTGGCCAGCCCTCGATAGGCGGACATGTGCGCCCCAGTCGCGCCGGCCCACCGGGCGAGGGCCTCGCCGGGCGACGGGTGCGTGAGCAACTCCTCGGCGGTGGCAACGAGCCGGTCGATGCTCTCGTGCAGCATCGCTTCGAGCAGCGCCTGCCGGGTCGGAAAGTGCCCGTACAGCGTGCCGATCGACACTCCGGCTCGGCGCGCGATCTCCTCCAGCGATGCCTCCGTGCCCCGTTCCCGGAAGGCGACCTCCGCCTCCGCGAGCACCCGTTCGTAGTTGCGGCGGGCGTCGGCACGCATCCGGCGTTGGGGCATGTTCGCGGCGCTCACCGTACCTCCTTGCTAAGTCGAGGCCCCCTCGATATATTTCGAGGCAGCCTCAGCTTAGCTGAACACGAGGGGACTCCATATCGACCAGGGCCACCGCGATTGGTCCCTGTGGCCGCCCGCGTGACCGGTGTTGAGCGGAGCCGGGCCACGACAGCGCGGTTGGATCACTACCTGCGGCCACTTCGTGGCCCGCGAACCTGGACGAGAAGGAGTGGAGGATGCCGATCGCCACGGTGCGAGGCGTGACCATGGACTGCGCCGATCCCCGGGCTCTGGCCCGGTTCTACCAAGAGCTGACAGGCATGGAACTCAGCTACGACGCCGACGAGTTCGTTGCCCTGACCGCTGGTTCAGGCCGCGACCTGGGCTTCCAGCGAGTCCACGGATACCGAGCCCCGCAGTGGCCAGATCAGGAGGTGCCACAACAGTTCCACCTGGACCTCCAAGTGGAGGACCTCGACGCCGCGGAGAAGCTGGCGCTGGAGCTCGGCGCGGTCAGGCCCGACCATCAGCCGGGCGGCAACCGGTGGCGGGTGCTACTGGACCCAGCCGGTCACCCGTTCTGCCTGACCGCCGGCTGACTACCGCAGTCCGCCGCGGACCGCAGCGTACGGGTCCAGGTAGAGCGTGCGGCTGGCTGCGTCGGAGGCGCCGATCGTCTCGGTGACCCGGGGCGCCACCACGATGACCACGAACGCGCCAACATGATCGCCACCGGTGAACACAGCTCGGATGCACTGAAATCGGCATGTCAGGCCACCGATGGCGGAAGCGCGGTCACCCGCTGTGACGAACTCCAGTTGCCCTTCGCGCACCAGACGCGGCATGAGCGAGCATCTGATCAAGCGCGCGGACACCTACTGGTCTCCTCGCAGTTCGACTGACCGCTGGCCACCGGCGTCGTCAGTGACCGTGCGGACAGCCGGAAATGCGTTTCTCCGATTGCAGGCACTTCGTAGGATCTGCGGTGATCGAGGAGGATGACGCAGTGGGTGATTTCCAGCAGTTCGTGACAGATGTGACTTCACGTCTGTCCGCGATGTCCAGGGACGAGATGTACGTCGTCGGCGACGGTCTCGACCGGGACTCACTCTGGCTCACCTTTCTCGATTCCTTCCCCGCCGGCACCAATCTCCGGTTCCGTGAGCGGTCCGAGTACGACTGCTCGACCTGCCGCGGGTTCATCAAGAACTTCGGTAACGTCGTCGAGATCCACAACGGACAGGTCCGCTCCGTCTGGTCCGGGGTGTCCGCATCCGACCCGGTCTTCTCCGTCGTCGCCGCCGCAATGGACGAGTTCGTCGGCACGCTGCCGTTGTCCACCATTTTCCGGTCCACCGAGGCGCAGTACGGGACGAGGACGACTCGGGCGCTGCGCGACGGCCAGGTCGAGGTGTGGCACCACCTGTACGGCCGGGTGGAGAAGCGGCATCGCATCCAAGACGTCGGCGCGGCACGGGGCGCCTTCGACGCCGCGGTGCAGGTGTTCCAGCGTGGCCTGGCCGAGTTGACCCAGCACGCTCTGGACACCGTCGTCGACCTCATCGACGACAATGCCCTCTACCGCGGCACGGAGCATCGCCGGGCGGTGACCGAGTTCCGGTCACTGCAGAAACTGTGGACGAAGACGACCGACGGACGGGCCTTCATTTTCGCCAACGCCATGAACCCGGCAGCCCGGTTCCGCAACACGGTGATCGGCACCCTCGTCCAGGATCTCTCCGCGGGCGTCGACCTGGAGCAGGCGGTCCGGTCGTTCGAGACGAAGGTGGCACCGCAGAACTACCAGCGCCCTACGGCGTTGATCACCCCGGCCATGGTCAAGGCTGCCATGAAGACCATCGACGAGTTGGGCATCGAGGAGTCGTTGCAGCGACGGTTCGCCCGGCTGTCCGACGTGTCGGTCACCAACGTGCTATGGGTCGACAACGACACACAGTCGCGGATGAAGGACGGCATCGAAGGGCTGCTCATGCAGGCGGCCACCATGAGGCCGGCAGGTGCGCGCCTTCGTGACGCGAAGCCGGAGGAGATCCCCGTGGTCACCTTCATGAAAGACATCCTGCCCGGCGCCGCGACCATCGACCTGTGGGTGGCCAACAGCCACGAACCGCACTTCGTCAGTCTCACCACCGGCCGGCACCCGACCGCTCCGCGGCTGTTCACCTGGGACAACGACTTCGCCTGGTCCTACAACGGCAACGTCGCCGACTCGATCAAGGAGAAGGTCAAGCGGGCCGGCGGCAACGTCACCGGCAAGCTGCGGGTGAGCCTGTCCTGGTTCAACCACGACGACCTCGACCTGCACGTGTTCGAACCCAACGGCGACCACATCTGGTACCAGGACAAGCGCAACAAGCTGGACGTCGACATGAACGCGAGCGGGCCGTTCTCGCGCGATCCGGTGGAGAACGTCACCTGGACCGGCAACGTCCCCGACGGCGAGTACCGCATCGAGGTGAACCAGTTCCACAGGCGGGAAAGCACCCAGGTCGGCTTCGTGATCGAGATCGAGAGCAACGGGAAGATCGAGCATTACATCCACGAGCGGGCGGTCGGCCACAAGGAGACCGTCGAGGTGGGCCGGATGACGGTCGCCGACGAGGTAATCACCGCTTTCCGGCCGGGTAAGGACATGCAGTCCGGCAGCGCAGGCAAGGACCTCTGGGGAATCACCACCGAACAGTTCGTGCCGGTGTCCACCGTCATGTACTCGCCGAACTACTTCGACGACGGCGAGGTCGGCAACCGCCACTACTTCTTCATCCTGAAAGGGTGCGTGAACGACCAGCCGACCCGCGGGATCTACAACGAGTTCCTCCGCGGCGACCTGCAACCGCACCGCAAGGTGTTCGAGGTTCTCGGCGATCGCACCAAGTGCGAGCCGTCCCCGGATCAGCTGTCCGGCCTGGGCTTCAGCTCCACGGTCCGTAACTCTGTGGTCGCCAAGGTGACCATGACTGGCGGCCGGCGCCACCTCATCAGCATCCAGTTCTGATTTCGTACCCAGAGAATCGGAGAGAGGCCATCGTGACCATTTTTGAGAAGGCCACGCGGGAGAAGTTCCGCTACCCGTCGGCCAAGGGACTGCTGACCACGGAACAGCTGTGGGAGCTTCCGCTGACCGCCAAGTCCGGCTTCAGCCTCGATGACGTGGCCAAGGCGGTCAACGCCGAACTCAAGGCCATCGATACCGAGTCGTTCGTGGCCACCGAGACCAATCCGGCCAAGGCAACCTTGGAGACCAAGCTCGAGGTCGTCAAGCACGTCATCGCCATCCGCCTCGCGGAGGACCAGGCGGCGAAGGCAGTGGCAGCCAAGAAACTGGAGAAGGAAAAGCTGCTGGCTGTCCTGGGTCGCAAGCAGGACGCGGTCCTGGAGAACCTGACCGAGGCAGAGTTGCTGGCCCGGATCAACAACCTGTAGCCCGCCTGCAGTCAGCGTCTGCCAACGGGCCCGCACATCGCCGAGAAGTACGGTCGACATGCAAGACTCGCGCGACCAGGCTGGCGCCCACGGCCACTTCTCGGCGGACTCACCTCGGCACGACGGCGGGCGCGGCGCCCGCTCATCGGCTACGAGTGAGCGCCGTTACTGCGACTCGCCGCACTGGACGCGCCGCTACAAAGCGTGACGGCCGACGTCTCTGCTGGCTGGCAAACTCACCGCACGCTTGTCGACGCGCGACGCGGGCTGCCGGCCGGGTCCTGCCGGCGGCGCGACGATCCTTGGCGAACCGCTGCCCGGTCGGCGGCCGGCCGAGATGACTACTCTCGGAGTGATGGCGTCGCGGCGCTGCTGTCCAGCCGCTGCCGCGGAGCGCGTGGCCATCGGTTGGTGCGCCGGCGACCATCGATATCGTTGAAGCTCACCTCAGCATAGGTCGTTATGAGATCACCTTTCTTGCTGTAGTCGATCAGGAGGTGGCGGCGCCACGTGCGTTCGCCGCCACCGACGACCACCGGTGCGCTCAGTGTCAGGGTGTCCGTTCGCGAGTCCATGACCCCGTCGTGGCGGAGACGGAGAACGTCGCACGGGAACTGCAACCGAACATGTACGTCGTCTATCGGCAGCCTTCCTGGATTGACCAGGACTATCTCGTACAACCACTTGGACGTACCGTCGGCGCGCTCCACGCGGCTGGGTGCTTCCACAGGACGCCATGACACTGCCACGCCGTCGAGCATGACCCGACGATCATGTCGTGCCTGTCGGTTGAGCAGCCACACCTGATACCCGGTGAACAGGAGCCCAATCGCCGCCGCCATGCCCGATGCCGTCGCAATCCAGTCCACCACCGGTCCACCTCCGTCGATACACTCGTCATCCGCCGCCACCGTAGCGGTTACCCCCGCCTGGACCCTTCATCGATTCGTCCCACAAATGTCGCATCGGTGAAGGACGCCTACGCGGGGTTGAGACCGAGTCGCTGGAGCAGCAGTAAGAAGAGATCTTCTGCGAACGTCTCGTGCCCGTCCAGGACGCTCGTGATTGCCTCGACGGTGTCCGGGGTCAGGCCGGCGTCCCGTGCCCAGGCCTGCGCGGAACGGGCGCCCGCCATGCCACCCGGCGCTTGAGCGAGGATTTCGCCTCGGGTCAGTTCGACCTGAGCCTCATACGCAGGGTCACGCCAATCGTCGCCGAGGTAGTTGCCGTCGTCGTCAAAGGGAGCCGGTGGGGGCAGTAGAAAACCCATGGCAGAGTCGAGTTGCAGCCACACGCTCCACGGCTGGGCGGATGTCCCCGCGGCGACCACGTGCACAGCGTCGCTGTCCAGCACGCGACCGAGCAGCACCGGAGCTCCGATCACGGCGTGCAGTTGTTCGAGGAGATCGTCAGGTAGCGATCCGGCCGGGTCATGGACGATCCACACCCGCCAGCCTGCACTCCACGGGCCGCCGCGGGAAACAGCGCCTTGCAGCGTCCTAATCGCCGGCAACATCTGTGCGGGCGGCTCGTCCGACCGCAAGACCACGTAGGTGCCCCAGAATCCCATACCTGTCCCACCCGGCGTCAGATATTGACCTTGGCGAGAGCCTAGACGGTGCTGATTCACTCCAGGAGGGACGCAGGCTGGGGCTCGCACGCCAGCATGGTCGCGCTCTGACAGGCAGGAGAGACTACCCGCCATGGGAAACTCGGCCGTCTATCTGATCCACACCAGCGATGACCTCGGCAAGGTGTACGCCATGGCCCAGCGCCTTCTGGCCACCGCGCCGACCTGCTGTCAGCCGGAAGTCGGTGTGTACGTCGAGACCGACTCGCACGACCTGGACCGGTACGTGGGCGTCGCCGCCATCGTCTGCCTGAGTCTCGACATCCCGGCTTATGCGGTGCGTCAGGCCAGAGCTGTGCTGGAGCCGTGTCTAGCACCAGATGACCTGCCGATGTCACGCAGGGATGACGGCGGCGTACACCTGGCGACGACCCTGACGGTCGAAATGGCCGCCGCACTGCGGGAACTGCCGCCGATGAACGCTCATGTCTACCCACCTGACCATCCGCTGCCAAGCACGTTGGCTGACACGTTCCTCGCGCTGGTGAACATGGAGCCGGCGGAGATCTCGTGGATGACATGCTGGCCAGGCGTGCATCACGAGTCCGGGTTCCAGCTCGGCGTCAACGGTGCCGTGCTGTGGCACCGTCCGCCGCCTTCCGGCCACAGTCTCTACGTGCACGTGCCCCCGGCAATGCCCCAACTTGCCGAACACCTTGCCGCGGCGGTCGGTGGCGACATCCTCGGCGAGCCGACGTTGGGCTGGTGAACACCGCAGACGTCCGTCGCATCCGGCGCTGCGCACTCATCTCAGCAGGACAGGAAGCCTCGGCCACGGTGCGCCGTTGACGGTCTGTGACGAGCTCCGCTCGGTCCAGCGCACCAACGGCGGCATGAGCGTGCATTTGATCAAGCGGTCGGAATGGCCGGACGGTGCGCGCGACTCATGGCAGAAGCATGCTCGTGGCCCTATTGACTGGTCACGTAGACCGGCCCGCTACTCTTCTGCCCCATAGTCGCCGTCAGCGACGTCGGCCACGATGTCCTGCCAGTGCGTGCCCGGGATGCTCAACGCTGACGGATCAATCGCTGTCAGCGCGGCTACCAACTTCGCGACGGCTGCATCCATCACCTCGTCGTCCGCGTTCCGCTCATGGAACGGAACCATCTCGTCGAACTTCGCCAGGGACAGCGCGAACTGCCGGACCGTCTTGTTGACATACCACGTCCCGCCATAGGTGCCGGACACGAAGACCTCGCCGGAGCGCGGGTCGACGCAGAGGCGGCCTCCTGAAACCTGACCGAGGCATACGGCCGGTGTGCCGTACGGTGAGATGACGACATCTGCCGCGGGATCCGCCTCGAAGATCAGATCTTCGGTGGGCAGCCCGTTGCACACAAGGAGGTCTCTGGTGTCCGGATCAGCTATGCCATCGATTGCGGGGCCAGCGTAAAACGTCCGCCCGATGCCGTTCTCCACGGCATCACGATAGACGGGCCAGCTCAGCAGGGAACGCGATAGAACGGCCTGCGACAGGACCACCTGACGGCTTCGGACTCGAATTCATGCGCTCGTCAAACTTCCTGTCATCGGCATGGTCGCGCTCCAAGGTCAGGTTCCGGAGGCCATGAAGGCCGCGAGGATGTAGTTGGGATGCCGGTCGAGGTTGTTGCGGGCCCGGTCGTAGCGCATCGTCGTTCGCGGGTCGGCGTGGCGGGCGGCGATCTGCACGTCGCGGAGGCTGACGCCGGCATCCAGCATGGTCGTGACGAACGTATGACGCAGCATGTGGGGATGCATCCGAGGCATCCGAACGCCAGCCGCGAAGGCCAGATGTCGCAGCCGGCGGGAGGCGGCGTGGCGGTCCATTCGTCCGCCGAGGGAGTTGCGCAGGATCGGACCGTCGGTGCGGTCGTCGGCGGCACGTTCGATCGTCCTGGCTACTGCTGGCGGCAACGGGATCAGAACGACCTTGCCGCCTTTGCCCCGCACGCGCAGGACGCGGTGGCCGTACTCTTCGCCGAGGTCGGTGATGTTCGACCCGCACGCTTCGAAGATCCGCAGTCCGAGCAGGCCGAGAAGGGCGACGAGAGCGAAGTCGTTCGGGTTGTTCGACAGCCGGGCGGTGGTGATCAGCGCTTCGAACTGCAGGTGGCCGAGGCCGAGGGTCGGAGACTCGGCTGGGACGGTGGGACGGCGGACGTAGTCGGCGGGTGAGTGCGGCAGGATGCGGTCGATGACGCAGACTCGGTAGAACCCGACCACGATCGACAGCCGGCGTGAGACGGTGGACGGCTGGTAGTGACGGACGTCCTGCAGCCAGCGCACGTACCGCTCTATGTCGACTCGGACCGCTGTGAGCGGGTCGAGCTCGTGATCGGTGCACCAGCGCAGGAAGACGTGCAGGTCGGACTCGCTGTGCTGACGGGTCAGGCCGCGGTAGCGACCGAGATAGGCCGCTACCGCGGCTCGCAGGACAAGCTCACCCGAGGGCTCGAGACGGGCGCTGGGAACACGAAATTCAGCCATGTATCACGGTGCGTCACCAGCGGTGATGAACGCCAGCACTCACGCCGCGGCAGATGAGCATGTGTTCAGAGGTGTCAGAGGCGCTCCACGCGGTCGGCCTGCAGGCCCCGGTCGCTCTGACGCACCGTGTACCGGACCTGGTCGCCCTGCTGCAGCGGTTCCGACCCGGCGACCACGGATACGTGGACGAACAGGTCGTCGCCTCCGGCGTCCGGGGTGATGAACCCGAACCCGCGGTCGCCGTCGTAACGTGCGACGACGCCGTGGCCCGCGCGTGCGGGCACGCCCCGTGACGGCGGCTTACTCCTGGCGGGTGGCGGCCCGGCCGGTGCCGGGCGTCGCGGTGGCGGCGCGGGCTCGGCCCCTCGGACCAGCTGCACGTCGCGGGCCTGCGGGCCCTTGTCGCTGCTGACCAGCTCGTACGCCACGCGGTCGCCCTCTGTCAGCCAGGTGAGGCCCTCGGCCAGGGACCGGGCGTGGACGAAGACGTCCCCGGCGCCGGAGTCCGGGGCGATGAAGCCGAAGCCCTTGTCCTCGTCGTACCAGGAGACGGTTCCGTCCGCCCCGTCGGCACCGCCTGCCGTGGCGGACAGGCCGGCCCCAGGACCGAGCGGGATCACGTGCGCGGCCTGCGGGCCGCGCTCGCCCTCGACGACGACGAAGGCCACCCGCTGCCCGTCGCTGACCACGCCGCCGGTCACGATGGCCGAGCTGTGCACGAAGATGTCGGGGCCGCCGCCGTCTGGCGATGCGAACCCGTACCCCTTGGTCGGCTCGTACCAGTTGACCGTGCCGAGCAGGCCCACGGCACCGCCAGCGGCCTGCTCGGCGGTGCCGCGCACGCGCAGCGCCTGGGGACCGCGGTCGTTCTTGCCGGCCTCAAACTCGACGGCCTGGCCCTCACGGAGCACCTTCGAGCCGCCGTCCCCGACGATCTCGGAGGCGTGCACGAACACGTCTGGTGATCCGTCGTCAGGCGCGAGGAAGCCGAACCCCCGTTCGGCGTCGAACCAGCGGACGATCCCGTGCGGCATAGGAAAGCTCCAGGTCGTTAGAGCGGCATTGCTCCCAGTCTCGCTGACGTCGTCGTGCCCGGGACCACCGGGACCGGCCACGGTCAGTCGGTTGCAGGAGGTCGTAGGCGGCCAGGACGCGGGCGGCGGTCGCGAACGACCCCTCAAGCCCAGGAAGAGGACCGTCGAACAGCATGCTTTCCGACCTCCCTCCAGCGTCTTGTCCTGACCGGCGGTCCTCACCCGGCCAAGAGAAACGTCCGCTCATCGGCAGATGAGTGCGTCGATCTCGGTTTCGTGAGGGTGCGCGATCGGCGGTCCAGGGTCTCGTGGTCCATGCCGTAGCGATCGCGTTGTGTTCCGGTGGTGATCGGATGTAGCGCAACCGTTCAGCACGCCGGGCGCCGTTTCGGCACGCGAGCCCGTCGGCCGCCCGTTGGCGGCGGGCGTTGGAAGGCGAGATCGCGTGGACCTGCGGATACGCGCCGCACGCTTCCGGTACAGGGCCTTGCGAAACGGCACGATTCGTGAGAGTGCAACCGTGGAAGAGAACGCACCTCGATCTTCTGACTACGGATCAGAAGGTTAGAGGTTCGAGTCCCTTCGGGCGCGCACGATCAAGAGGCGGTTGAACTGCGGAAACGTAGATCAACCGCCTCTCGCGTTGTTCGTCCATCGTGGCCCTGAGGTGTTCCGAAAGTGATCGGCTGTTTCGGAACGGTTCAGGTCGACCTGTGCTGATGGACGCTCCTCCGTGCCGGTCGGTCTTGACCTTGACGGCCGCCGGGGGTGGCCGAACCGATGCTGATCGGCGCCGAGCGATTTCTGACTTCAATCCGCGAAGGCGGTGTCGCGGACATCATCTTCTCGCGAGCCGCACGGCGGGCCGGGCCCAGCGTGTACTTCGACGCCGAGCCGCCCGCCGGCCGGTACCGCTCGCAACGTGACCCAGTGAGTTCGTCTGGCGCCGGAGCAGCCGCCGTACCGGGACGAAAAGGCCGCAGCCGCTCCTTTACCGCATCATGACCGTTCGGCTATCCAGACTTGCCGCTCACGCGCACGGCGGTGGCACGGCCCGGCCGGGTCGCGACCACCCGCGCTACCGGGTCGGTGGCCGTTGACCGGTCTGCGGCGGCGCGGCCTGCGTGTCGTCGTCCGCCGCGGGCGTTGGTGACGGCGGGCGGGTGGCCCGCTGGCCGGGGGACTGGTCACGGGACGCCGAGGGGGCTTGCTGGCCGGCGGCGACGGGTGTGGCGGCGGGCTGCGGCCTTTCTGCCATCAGCCGTTCGGCGTCGCTCTGGCCGGCCGCGTACGCCTTCGGGAGTTCGGAGCGGCGGGCCGACTCTGTCTCCGCCCGGTCCAGCCATCTGTCCCAGCGCGCCTGCATCGGCTTCACCAGACCGCCGCCGACGCCGACGATCAGGATGCCGGCCACGGCGGCAAGCACCGCGATCAGGATCGGGGTCGTGACGGTGGTCGCCACCCCGATCTGGTTGAGCGCGGCGATGACGCCGATACCGAGGATGAACACGGAGGCGATGTTCGCCACCGCGCGGCCGTAGGAGAGTCCCCCCAACGCGCTGGACACGATGTCTCTTACCGCGG